>JBKDPB010000235.1:0-10164 GCA_046342615.1 Planctomycetota bacterium
CGATCTTCTCGCCTAAGGTCTTGATTTCTTCCGCGTAAGCGGTTGCTGACTCGGACATTGCTAACGATCCTCAACTTGGAAAGAAAACACACAAATGAAACGCACCGGCGAGAATGAAAAACCGGCTAGTTCGACACGTACCCACGATCCTGCCGTCTCCGACAGGAATTGAATTCATTACCCTTCGCTTCCCTCGCGATCCTCGACCATCTTCTTGACTTGTCCCGCGATCTTGCGAGCGGGTCCGACGAGTTGACCCGAGAGGGTGCTGCCCGGTGACAGGATCTGACCGACGAGCATCGAGATTTGTTCCTGGCGGCTGGGCCACTTGGAAACCTTCTTGACTTGGTCGGCGGACATGGCTTCACCGTCCATGACCCCGCCTTTGATTTCCAGCTTGGGGAAAGCTCCGGAGTCGACCATCTTGGTAACGCTGCGGACCAAGGCCACGAAATCTTCGCAGCCCCAGATGACCGCCAAGCTACCCGATTGGTTGTCGAAGGCAGGCCGGAGGGAGGTTCCCTCGGTTGCCCGGGCAGCCATCGTTCGCTTGACAACCATCAGCTTGATCCCTTGATCTCTCAGGGCTTTGCGGATGGCATAGTTCTCATCCCCCGTCATGCCGATGACGTTGGCGACGATCGCATCCTGGACTCCGTGGAGTCGGTCGGCGATATCGCGGCTGACCAGTCTTTTGACAATTTTGCTCATAGCGACACCTCGTTCTACATCGACACGCGAACGCTCGGGGACATCGTCGCACAGATGGCGATCGACTTGATATAGTTACCTTTGACGGAGTTGGGCTTGAGCCCCTGCACGTACTGGATGAACGCGCTGATGTTCTCGACCAGCTTGCCGGCATCGAAGCTCATCTTGCCGACGACGGCGTGCACGTTGGCACCCTTGTCGTTTCGGAATTCGACTTTACCGGCTTTGTATTCCTTGACCACGCGGGCGACGTCGTTGGTGACGGTGCCGGCGCGGGGGGAAGGCATGAGGCCGCGGGGTCCGAGGACTTTTCCGAGTGGTCCCACCATCCCCATCATGTCGGGTGTGGCGATACACACATCGAAATCGAGCCAGCCTTCCTTGATGCGTTTGGACAGTTCCTCGGCACCGACGGCATCCGCTCCGGCTTCTTCGGCGATCTTGGCCAGATCCCCTTTCGCGAATACGACAACGCGCTGGACTTTGCCGATCCCATTGGGGAGCACGACCGAACCGCGAACGATCTGATCGGCCTGGGCAGGATCGATTCCGAGATTCATATGGATCTCGACGGTTTGATCGAACTTGCGCGCAGAGAACTGCTTGAGCGTTTCAACGGCCTGCTGGAGCGGCATGGGAGTTTTGCCCGGCGCTTTGGACAGCATGGCTTTCATAGCTTTGGTTGGTTTTACCATTCGTCATTCCTCTCGATTAGCCTACGACCTCGATCCCCATGCTGCGCGCGGTCCCTTCGATCATGCGTCGAGCATGTTCGAGGTCGCGAGCGTTGAGGTCGGCCATCTTTTTGGTGCAGATATCATCCACTTGAGCACGCGTCACCTTGCCCACTTTGGTTTTGTGGGGTTCGGAGGACCCGCTGGCAATTCCAGCCGCCATCTTGAGGAGGGCGGAGGCTGGCGGGCTTTTGGTGATGAATTCAAAACTGCGATCGGAGTAGCACGTCACGACCACGGGGATCGGGGTGCCGTTGTACTCGCGTGTGCGCTCGTTGAACTGCGACACGAACTGACCGAGATTGATCCCGAACTTGCCGAGGGACGTTCCCACGGGCGGAGCTGGCGTGGCTTTACCACCCGGCACCTGGAAAGCGGCTTTTCCTACAACTTGTTTCGCCATTTCAATGGATCCAAAAATGGATGGTTTCGAACCATGTCACCGACTCGACGCGAGTCGGTGCTACAGCATTTCGATCTGCCAGTGATCCAGCTCGACCGGGGTGCTGCGTCCGAAGATGTTAATGATGACAGTGACTCGCCCGTTGGCTTCGTCGATGCGATCGACATCGCCTTCGAGGCTTTGGAAGTTTCCTTCCTTGACTCGCACGCGATCGCCGGGTCGAAACGGGATGGAAGTCTTGGGTGTATGTTCTTCGTCGACATCGGGATGAACCAGCTTGATGATCCGCTCGACGTCCGTATCGGACATCGGGGTCGGTTTGCCGTACGTCCCCGTGAAATCGCCGATACCCGGCGTCTCACGGACGAGGAACCAAGTGTCATCATTAATGACCATTTGGATCATTAGATATCCCGGGTACAGCTTGCGTTTTACCACGCGCCGTTTACCTGCCCGGGTAAATTCCACGACATCTTCGGTCGGGACCAAGATCTCGCCGAAGCAACTTTTCATGTTGGAGAGCTTGATGCGTTTTTCCAAAGCTTCGCGGATGGTGTCCTCTCGGTTGAAAGCAACCTTGAGGATATACCATTGCATTTCGCTTGGAGCCGCATCAGCTCCTTGGGATGGTGTGGAACTACTCACTCGAAAACCTGCGCCAGTACGGACGAATCACCAAACAATCGTTTCTTTCGGACCATTCCGATCGCCAAACGATCGCTGGTCAATCTCCTGGCGATTTGGTCTGTCGCGGACGAACGGGGTTCGCCGCGGAGACCCGCCAAAAAATCAACTCACTCTGAGGAGATCAAACAGCAATTGCCAGAACGCATCATAGCAAAAGAGAAGGATCGCCAAAAAGGCCATGGTGAATATAACGACCATGGACGCTCTGTAAAGCTCAGTTTTGGTGGGCCAGGAAACCTTGCTCATTTCCGCTTCCACCGCAATCAGGAAATCGGCGAACCGCGGCCAGTTGACCAATCGGTAGCCGAACCACATTCCAAGGGCGACCAAGGTCAGCGGGAGCCAGTACCGGGCGGATTGCCAGAAGCTCGCGTTTTGCCCTGAGGTGCCGGGACTCCCCCATGCACCCATGGCTTCATACAGTTGCCACCCTCCCAACCAACACGCCAACCAGATGGCCAAACAGGTGAGCTGGCGAACGATCCGACCTTGCTTTTGCTTGTAAAGCGTGCCGGTAAAGAGTTCGCTCCCGAGGGAACGACTGAGGGTTTCGTCAGTAACCGTGGCCATGACTATCCAGGCGGGTAGTTGGATGGGAAAGGAATCAACACATTCGGAACATTCGGAGGCGACCTGCGGCAGTCGCCAGCAGGGGCGGCAGGAATCGAACCCGCAACCCCCGGTTTTGGAAACCGGTGCTCTGCCAATTGAGCTACACCCCTTTAACGACAACACCGCAGAGCCGACGACTCTGCGATGCGTCATGATTTGCGCGGGCGAGGCTGCGAGGAGCTTCGCCCTGTTCTCTTGGCTCGACCGATGCCTATTCGACGATCTTGGTCACAACGCCGGAGCCGACTGTCTTGCCGCCTTCGCGGATCGCGAAGCGAACACCTTCGTCGATCGCGACCGTCTTTTGCAATTCCACGGTGACGCGAACGTTATCGCCAGGCATGCACATTTCTGCGCCGATGAGGTTGGCGGTGCCGGTCACGTCGGTGGTTCGGAAGTAGAACTGGGGACGGTAGCCGGAGAAGAACGGCGTGTGTCGTCCGCCTTCGTCCTTGCTCAAGCAGTACACTTCGGCTTCGAACTTCTTGTGCGGAGTGATGCTGCCGGGCTTGGCCAGCACTTGGCCGCGCTCGATGTCTTCGCGTTTCACCCCTCGGAGCAAGCAGCCGACGTTGTCGCCCGCTCGACCTTCCTTCATTTCCTTGCGGAACTGTTCGACACCGGTGACGGTCGTCTTCTTCTTTTCTTCCATCAAGCCGATGATCTCGACTTCTTCGCCGACCTTGACGACGCCTCGCTCGATACGACCGGTGGCAACGGTACCACGACCTTCGATGCTGAACACGTCTTCCACGGCCATGAGGAATGGCTTGTCTTCATCGCGAATCGGCTGGGGAATGAACGCATCGACTGCGGCCAACAGCTCGGTGATGCACTTCGAAGCCGCGGGATCCGCCGGACTGTCATAGGCAGCCTTGGCATTGCCGCGGATGATCGGGGTCTCTTCGCCTGGGAAGCCATACTTGGAGAGCAGCTCGCGGATCTCGAGTTCCACGAGCTCGAGCAGCTCTTCGTCGTCGACCAAGTCGCATTTGTTGAGGAACACGACAATCGCGGGAACGTCCACTTGGCGAGCCAAGAGAACGTGCTCCTTGGTTTGCGGCATGGGACCATCGGCCGCGCTGACCACCAAAATTGCGCCGTCCATCTGGGCGGCTCCGGTGATCATGTTCTTGATGAAGTCGGCGTGCCCGGGGCAATCGATGTGGGCATAGTGCCGATTCTCGGTTTCATATTCCACGTGCGACGCAGCAATCGTCACCGTCTTGGTCGCGTCGCGGACAGTACCACCCTTTGCGATGTCCGCATACGTCTTGGGAGTCGCCAATCCCTTGGCGGCCTGAACGGCCAGCAAGGCGCCGGTTGTGGTGGTCTTGCCGTGGTCGATGTGACCGATCGTTCCAACGTTGCAGTGGGGTTTCTTGCGTTCAAATACCTCTTTGGCCATGTTTAACTACAACACCTACAAATAAAAACCCTGAAAACTGTCGCCGTGAGAAACAGCCCACGTGCAACTCAACGAACCACACGTCATTTCCCTCGCCAGAAGCCACAAATGCTACGTAAGCAGTGCTGCCGCTACCCGACGATTACCCGAAAGCATAAGCAAAGTCGATAAACATGCAATGCTCAATCGCAATGCCCGTTTCGCGACCCTCCGCCGGGTGAAAGCTGCTGATGGGACTTGAACCCATGACCTCTTCCTTACCAAGGAAGTGCTCTACCAACTGAGCTACAGCAGCATCGTATCAGGTTGACTTGGGAAAGCGGGTGAAGGGAATCGAACCCTCGTATTCAGCTTGGAAGGCTGCTGCTCTACCATTGAGCTACACCCGCATGAGGCCGGATCGACCTCGTCGTCATCTTCGTTTTCGCCTGGATTTCCATGGACTCGGCTCGCAGCCAGATTCGACTCCGGCAAACGGGCCGAGCAATGGGAGGTGTAGGATTCGAACCTACGTAGGCATAGCCAACGGATTTACAGTCCGTCCCCTTTAACCGCTCGGGCAACCTCCCTCGATTGTTTCGTATTTCGCTTCGCCGGACGGGTGAACCAGTAGCCGGCATCCGGAGAGCCGGCGATGGGACTCGAACCCGCAACCTGCTGATTACAAATCAGCTGCTCTGCCAATTGAGCTACGCCGGCGAACCTCATCCACGCTCGAAAGCGAGTCGCACTAGTGTACTGACGGGAGTCGCTACCGCAAGACGAGTTTTCAACGGCTCGGGTTCATGATCAAGCCCAGGATTTCGGCTCGGGAAGAAAGATTTTCCCGGAAAATCCCTCGCATCGCGCTGGTCGTGCACGAAGCACCCGCCTTGCGAATCCCCCGCATGGTCATGCAGGAATGGGTCGATTCGATCAAGACCGCCACCCCCCTGGCTTCCAAAGCCTCCTCCACCATGTTGGCAATCGACTCGGTCATCCGCTCCTGAACCTGGGGCCGACGGGCCACCTCGTCCACCACCCGAGCCAGCTTGCTCAAACCCACCACCTTGCCATTGGGCAGGTACGCGACGTGGGCCCGGCCGGAGAACGGCAGCAAATGATGCTCGCACATGCTGTGGAACTCGATGTCCCGAACCAGCACGATTTCGTCGTAATTCTCAGTGAAAACTCGCTTCAAGTGCACGCTGGGGTCCTTGTGGAGCCCCGAAAAAACTTCGGCGTACATGCGTGCGACCCGAGCCGGAGTCTCCAAGAGCCCCTCCCGATCCGGATCCTCCCCGACCGCCAACAAAATCTCGCGGACCGCTCGCTCGATGCGCTCGTGGTCGACTGGATGACGGCTGCTGTTTTTCGATTGCACGGTTTTGGAAGTCCTGGACGGTTGGGCAAGGTTTGCCGACGTTTCGGCGTCGCCATGGCGATCGGCGCTGGAGGGGGAAGACGACTGGGTAATCATAGCGAGTTCACTCAATTTCTGAATTCAAAAGGCAAACGACCTTCGGGACGCTAAAATCCTGCGTCACCCGGTCGCGATACCGACCGAAACTCCCTTTCGAGTTCCACTATAGGCAACCGCCAAGTCCAATGGCCTTTCCACCCCAAGACGAGATTTCCCTCCGGGATTTCCAAGCCCTGATCCGCAACATGTACTACGACAAGGACGCCCAACGGGGCGTGTCGGGTACCTTTATGTGGCTCATGGAGGAAATCGGGGAATTGTCCGCCGCCCTCCGCGCGGGAAACGATCGGGACAATCTCGAGGAGGAATTCGCAGACGTGCTCGCCTGGCTGACCACCATCGCCAACGTCGCGGAGATCGACCTGACCGCCGCAGTCCAAAAGAAATACGGTCGCGGTTGTCCCGGCTGCGGGCATCTGGTATGCACGTGCGCCATGGAAGAAAAACCCTAGCCCGTTACTCCCTGCCCAGAAGAAAGAACCGATCATGATCGATATCGATGCGATCAACCAATTGCACGTGGCGACGGTCGAACGCTGGCATCGCGAACCGATCGATAACCCCTACGGCGATCCGAACCAATCCCCTCACTGCGTGCTCCCCGTCGTCTGCCAACAACACCAGTTCAACTATTTGCTATGGCACGAAGAAGACATTGCGCGCTCCCCCGATGTCTCGGACGCGGATATCGCTCGCGTCAAACGAGCGATCGACAAGTACAATCAACAACGCAACGACTGGATCGAACGGGTCGACGACTGGATCACGGAAGACCTGCAACAGAAGAACACCACGCTCGCGCCCAACGCTCGACTCAATACCGAAACCCCCGGCAGCTCGATCGACCGACTCTCGATCATGGCCCTCCGGATCTACCACCTGAGCGAACAACTCGATCGCAAAGATATCGACCAATCGCACATCGATAAGGTCACGCATCGCCTGGCCGTCTGCCGACTGCAGTTCGCGGATCTCTCGCAATCCCTCGGCGAACTGCTCGTCGATATCTATGCGGGAACCAAACGCCATCGCACCTACCGGCAGATGAAAATGTACAACGACCCAAGCCTGAACCCCTACCTCTACCGACGCGAAGCAACGGCCAAGGCATAGCCTCCCAGAGTCGCCTCCCAGAGTCGCCTCCCAGAGTCGCTTCCCAAAAGTAGCAGGCTCATGCCAGGTGCCGTAGCTACTTGTTCGGTATTGGAGAAAGCACAGGGGACGAGCAAGGACTACGAATAGAGTTGATAGCTCCCGACCGCTTCGAAGGCATTCTCGATGTGGCGGAAGGTCGGGCGACGCGAGAATTCGTCGAACGTCACCTCGATCACATCCGCCCGGCCCGAGGTGTCCAGCAGTCCGTGCCGTTTGCAATAAACCAATGCCGTTTGCGTGATCTTGCGCTGCTTTTCTTCATCCACCGCATCGGACGGCCCGCCTGCGTTCTCCCACACCTCACCCCACGTCTTGACCTCCACAAAGACAATGCAGCGATCGCCCCACGCCGCAATCAAATCGATCTCGCCAAGCCGCGTCCGAAACGACCGCTCGAGAATCCGATAACCGCATCGTTCGAGATAGATCGCGGCCAACCGTTCTCCGTATTGCCCGGTGCTCTCTCCGCTGGATTGAATCGGATACGGACGACTCAATCGCCATCGGGACCACACGCCATGGATCCCTCGCTTGGCTGACCCGAGCGCCTGGCGAACCGATCGTCGATAGCGCCGGTCCAACGATCGCGTCCACTGAAACGCCTGCGCTGCCGATCCCATGACTGCTCCCGATCCGACGTCCCCTTCCGACACCCCGTTCCAACGACCGAACGAGAAGTGGATTGTAACGCCTCCCTCGGTGCATCGCCTCATCGGGACGAAGGGGAGCGATGCCAGATCTTGATGCTCTCGGCAGGGACACTCAGTTCCCACGCGCGACCCCCTGTCAACGTGGCATCCCGGCCTCCAACCCCTCGCACGGGGTCGACCCCCTGACCATCGCATATCTGTCGCCATAATCCTCCCTCGAGCATGACCTCCGAAAAGACCGCTGGCTTGTCGGACGTATTGACGAGGACCAAATAACGATTGGCAACCACGTACCCCAACAGGTGCGGGTCGCTCGGCAGAATCCAACGGTAGTACCCCTCGGGTGGTTTTTCGGCGATGCGAAATACCGCCCCCTCCTCGCTCCTCCGCATGGCAATCAAACCTTTCCAGAAAGCTTGCATTTTTCGGTACTGCAAGCTGTCGGCGCGAGCATCTCGGTCTCGACCGATATTCTCCCAGAGGAATTGATTGGGGGTTCGCACATTGGTGGTATCGCGCTGACCATGAAACGCGAGGGGACCGCTGGCGGTATGAAAGACTTGCTCTTGTTTGCCCGCCAAGCCTTTGCTGCGCAAGAACTCGCTGCCGCCATGGAGCACGATGGGCCCGAGGGAAGTCATGAGCAATCCCGCGGCGATGCGATACGGTCCTTCATCCACTCCGTAGCGACCATCCCAATCCTTGGTCGCAAACTGGTCGGCCAAGGTCCAGTTGTCGTGGATATCGAGATAGTTGATCCCATGCAGTGGCGTCGGTTCTTCGGCGTAGTCGTTGAGCAAGCCTTGCATGGCAGACGAGCGCATGCTGGGATCGCCACCCGCAAAGCCTCGCGATTTCTTCTTGTCGATGGGATCGGAGACGGGGCCTTTGAAGGCATTGCGCGCGTCGTCTTGAAAGAAGGTGATCGGCGCGTCCTTCTTGTACCATCCCCAATCGGGCGATTTGGCGACTTCGCGGTCGCTGGGTGCGATCCATGGCTCGCCGTAGATGATCGTATCGGGCGGAAGGGCTTGCTTGAGTTTGATGAGGGTCTGCTTGTCGATCTGTCCTGCGAGATCGATGCGGAAGCCATCGATCCCGAACTCCTCGATCAAACTCCGGCATTGATCGATGAGCCATCGCTGGACCATCGGCCGGTCCTCGAATTTGACTTCGTTGCCATAAGGACCGATATGCTGGAGATCGTCGTTGGTTCGATAATAGTAATCGGTATCGATCGCACCGAAATTGAACAAGTAGTTGCGCCCATCCATGTTCTCGCCGGTGTGGTTGGGAACAAGATCGATGATGACGGCGATCCCTCGCGCGTGAAAAGCGTCCACGAGATCGCGGAACTGTTCCCGCTCGGAGCCGGGTTCGGTTCCGCGGACGCGATACCGGCTCTCCAGCGCGAAGGCATGCGTGGTACGATACCCCCAATCGTAGTTTTCGCTATCGATCCCTTGCTCCTTCATGAAGTCCACATTTCCGAACGCGGCCTTCCACTCCGTATCGGGATAATGCAGAAATTCCTGCACGGGCATCAGATGGACGACGTTGATCCCCAAATCGATCAAGTGGTCGAATCCGATGCTTTCACCTCGGGAATTCTTGAGGCCTGGACGCGCCATGGCCGCGAACGTTTCGATCTCATTCGCATCGACAGGCAACTGGGCAGTGAAGTCCTGGACATGAACTTCGTAGGCGACGACATCCTTCATGGGGGGGCGGCCTTGAGGCAGCGGTTTGGCCGGTCGCATGGTGCGCCACACGCGCGCTTTGCCGAAGCTGTCGAGGCTGACGCGGGCATAGGGATCGGTGATATGGACGGGATGCGATTCGTGGAACTTGTTCCCTTTTTCCACGGGGCCATGGACGGTCATGTCGTAATACACACCATGCAAATCCCCTTCGATCGCGATCTCCCAGATCCCCTGCGGCTTGGCGATCATATCGAGCGTCTTCCACGCTTGAGCTGGTGTATCGTCGGCGTTGCGATACAGATACAGCCCCACGCGTTCGGCACGGGGTGCGAAAACTCGGAAGACGGTTTGGTCGCCATCCGGCGCGATGTTCGCCCCCAGGGCCAGGGAAGTGTACATGGTTCGATACCATCCGTCGCGCTTGCACAAACTGCGAAGCTTGTGTCGGGGGTATTCGAGGTAAAAGACGCGGCGAGGATCGATGGCTCGGCCGAGAGCGATCAGCGATTCGGCGGCTGTGTTGGGGAGGACTTGCGCGATGGGGACTTCCGATCCATCGTCAGCGACCAAACGGTAGTCGTTCGGGTCGAGGCTTCGCTGGGCTCGGTTTCCGGTCAATCGGACCCACAAGGTGTTATC
>JBKDPB010000236.1:0-18437 GCA_046342615.1 Planctomycetota bacterium
TCTAGTGGGACTATGCCGATTATCGCGTTTTGATGGATCTGACCCAACAGATCATCGTCGAAGCGCTCTATGCCATAGGCCAAGTATACAAAACGCACTGGGGAGATCTAGAGATCGACTTCACTCCCCCGTTCAAACGCCGCACCTACACCGAACTGTTCGAGGAACATACCGGTCTCAAGATCACCGATCATGCCGGGATCGCCAAGCTAGCCCGTAGCCTCCGGCTCGATCCGGACGGAAAACATCCGGATGTCGTGATCAGCGAAGTCTTCGAAGAAAAAGTCGAAGACGCACTGATCGGCCCGGTCTTCGTCACGGATTATCCGGCGAGCCTGTGCCCGCTGACCAAACGAAGCGCGACAAATCCCGAGATTGCAGAACGGTTCGAGCTGTTCATCCATGGCATGGAACTGGCGAACGCCTACACCGAACTCAACGATCCGATCCTGCAAGAGAATCTGTTCCAGACGCAATTGCAAGGGATGGCCGAGGACGATTCGATGGCCCGTATGGATACCGACTTCATTCGCGCGCTGCGGCACGGGATGCCGCCAGCGGGCGGGCTAGGTATCGGAATCGATCGTCTCGTGATGCTCCTGACCAACTCGCGCAGCATCCGCGACGTCATCCTTTTCCCACTATTGCGGCACGAAAGCTAGGAGGTCATCCCCATGGAAGCAGGAATCGTCGGACTCCCCAATGTCGGCAAGAGCACGCTGTTCAACGCACTCACGGGTTCGCAAGGCGCCCAGGCAGCCAACTACCCGTTCTGTACCATCGAACCGAATGAAGGAATCGTCAGCATTCCCGACAAGCGTTTGAATGAGATCAACAAACACATTCCAACCCAAAAGATCATCCCTGCGATGTTCAAACTCGTGGACATCGCGGGCATCGTCAAAGGGGCGAGCGAAGGACAGGGGCTCGGGAACAAGTTTCTGAGCCACATCCGCGAAGTCGATGCGATTCTCCAGGTCGTGCGATGCTTCGAAGACCCAGACGTAACGCACGTCGCTGGCAAAGTCGATCCGGTCTCCGATATCGAGACCATTGAACTCGAATTGATGCTCGCCGATATCCAAGGGCTCGAGACCGCCCTGCCAAAAGCCGAACGGGCTGCACGAACCGGGGATAAGGAAGCCAAATTGCGAGTCAGCGCCATCCAGCATTGCTTGGAGCAGCTGAACAAGGAGCAGCCGCTGCGGACGCTCAAGCTCGACGAAGCCGAAGCCAAGGCCATCTCCAGCTTCGGGCTCATGACCGCCAAGCCCATCCTCTACATCGCCAACGTCGACGAAACCGACCTGCATGGCACGGGTCCCTTGGTGCAAAAGGTACGCGAATTCGCGTCCAAGATCGGCGCCTTCGTCGTACCCGTGTGCGCTAAGCTCGAGGCCGAGATCGCCGAACTCGACGAACCCGATCGGAGCGAGATGCTAGCTGCTGTCGGCTTGGAAGAACCCGCCCTGCAGGTGGTCGCTCGCGAAGCGTATCGCACGCTCGGGTTGCAGAGCTACTTCACCGCAGGCGAGAAAGAAATTCGCGCGTGGACGATTCCGGTCGGTGCCACTGCACCCGAGGCTGCCGGCGTCATCCACACGGACTTCGAACGCGGTTTCATTCGATGCGAGGTCTACACGCTGCCGGATCTCGAGCAGTACGGTAGCGAAAAAGAGATTCGAGCCAACGGCAAGATGCGCACCGAAGGCAAGACGTACGTCATGCACGACGGCGATATCTGTCATTTCCTCTTCAACGTGTGATGGACTATGCCTCGCGGTTTCTTCTTGGGCGAGTTGACGATCCTGGCGATCACCGGCGCGGACCGACTGAAGATCGCCAATAACCTTTGTACACAGGACTTGAAATCGATCGCATCCGGACAGGTCGCTGAGACCTTTGTGACCGACGTCAAAGGCCGGACGCTGAGCCATGGGTTCGCGGTTGCCCGTGAAGATGCGCTATGGTTTATCTCGAGCCCTGGTCAAGGCGTTCGATTGGTGCCGCATTTCGATCGCTACATCATCCGCGAGGATGCAACCGTCCAGGACGCGAGTGGCGATTGGGACACGATCCTGTTCTTGGCATTGGAGGATGCCGTAGCGTTCGGTGGGTCGCATCCGGATTGGGGCTGTGTGATCACATCCGTCCCGTGGGTCTCGGGCGGCGGATTGGTTCTTGTTCCAGCAGGAAGACGGGAGCAACTGTCGAACGAGGTTCGCGACGGCGCGGTTGCCATAAGCGATACTCGCATCAGGTCCGGATGGGAGCGAGCCCGCATCGAGGCGTTTTGGCCATGGTATGGAGTCGATCTCGACGATCGCAATTTACCGCAAGAGGCCGGCATGGATGCGAGGGCGATTTCTTTCAAGAAGGGCTGCTATTTGGGGCAAGAGACCGTTGCCCGTCTCGATGCACTGGGGCAGGTCCAGAAACGCTTGGTACGGCTTTCTTTTGAAAGGAGACCAGATGTTGTCTTGTCGCACTCCATCGAATTGGATGGCAAGGAGATCGGGACCTTGACTTCGCTGGCCGATACCGATCATGGTGGTGCAATCGGACTAGCTATGGTCCGTCGAAGCCACTTCGCTAAGCAGACGCGGTTCTCAGTCGCTGGATCCGAGGCCGAGGTTCTCTGAAGGCGTGTGTGCAGCGTGCTCCCCCGGCTTCCTACTTCACTGAGACCGGGTTGTCCCATTTCGGGCGTTCAGCCCGAAATGGACACCAGATTACGGACGTCTTGCGCGAACTCCGATCGATCGTTCTCTCCCTAATCGTTCAAAGTATTCTTCCAGGCTCGGTAGGGAGAATTCGATCGCATTTCCAACGGCCGCATCGCTTCCTAGTGAGGAAACGAACCGAGGTGTAGCCTGCGCTCCACGCGGATCGATACTTGCAAGAATTGGAACATCGAATATCTCGTTGGTCCACCTCGCTCGGACCTCACGCACGATGGATTCCAAGCGGGGTGTCACGGTACCCAACTTCGTTACGTCGATCATCGGTGCAGCGATCCGTGGGTCCGTCGCGTTTCCCTCACCTTCGTTGGCTGATCCAGAAGGGGGGATCGTGATGACCCGCAGCGAGGCTATCCCCACCCTCGGTCGCATCCCGGTGATGTCTCCAATCGAAACCGATCCGCTCTTGTCCAGGTCAAACGGACTCGTCACTGGCACCGAGAGTCCAACGTTGGGACGAATGGCGGTGACATCTGCGATGGACACGGTAAAGGTCCCGCTGCTGATGGCGCCATTGACCTCGCCGTACAAGTGCCCCACGTAATACACCTGCGAGGAAACCAATCCGGTATTGGAATTGGCCAAGATCTTCACTTGCAACCAGCGGTCGGCGATCGCGTTGTCGGCCCACTCCAATCGCACGCGAGCGGGAGTTGTCGCGGTTCCCGCCGTCACGTTGACGAGCGATGGAGCGGGTGCGGCAACCCAACTGCTCGGCGGATTGGCGGTTTCATTGAATGCTCCGGTCGGACTCACGCGGAGAACGAAATCGGACTCAGACAGGCTCGCCGCAGTCAGTCCAGCGACGTCGAAAACCAGGCCGTTGATTCCACGGTTGGTGGTGATGAGATTCGAAAAATCCAATGTCTGCGGCGCGGGCCCCGATTTGGCGATCACCTTGGAGGTGTCCAGCGCGGCGTTGACGCTGGTGCCAGCGAACGTGGAACCTTTGTAATAGACCTTGCTGTTCACTACGGCGACTAGGGCATCGAGGGTGAATGCAACCTGGGAGTTATTCCCGTTTCCATCGTTGCCGCTGACGGTGACGATCTGGGCAGAGTACGCTTGGCTCGGGACGAAGGACCAGGACCACGTCCCATCTCCATTCCGCGTGACGGTTCCCAAGGAGGCCGAGAGGGTCACCGTATCCCCTTCGGGATCGGACCAAGTGCCCGTATTGGTGAACGTTGCAAGGACGTTGCCACTGACTGCGGCCTGGGAACGCGTCAATACGGGCCCCTCGTTCACATTCGTCACCGAGATCGTGAAGGTCTTTTCCACAAACAATCCATCCTGATCGGTGGAACGGACGCGAATCGCATAGCTCGACTTGGCTTCGAAGTCGAAGCTGTTCGTGGCTCGGAGGGTTGCCCCATTGATATTGAATGCTGCATTATCGGTCGAACCCGAGCCAGCCACGAGAGTGTAGGTGAAGGTGTTCCCCGCATCGACATCGGTGGTACTCAAGGTTCCCACCGCGGCATTCGCTCCGGCATTCTCAGGAATCGAGGAGGAGGACAGGTTGATATCGGATGGGGCATCGTTGATGGGATTGACCGTTACCGTGAACGATCGACGGAAGGTAACGTTGTCCGTCGCCGTATTGAGATTGTTATCCAGGCCTCCGTCGTCCACCGTTACCGTGATAACCGTCTGACCAGACTGATTCGAGAGCGGGGTAAAGCTGAGGGATCCCGTCGGATTGGGTGATGTATAGGTCACGCTCGGTGCTGGGATCAAGGATGGATTGCTGCTGGCGGCCGTGATCCGTAACGGTTCGGATTCACCTGCCCCAGCTCCGATGCCAGTGAGGTTGATGGTCTGCGTTCCGGCATCTTCATTGATCGTTCGATTGCTGATCGGGTCGAGTGTAGGTGGAGCCGTCACTTTGACGGTCCAGCTCAATTGCTGTGTCATGAAAGTGTCGCGAATGACGGGATCTCGAACCATGCTTGAAGTGTCCGAAACGCGCGCCGAAATCGTATATTGACCAGTCGCCAGGCCTAGCGGTGCCGTATCGAACGAAGTGCCGGTCGCACTGGTTTGCTCCACTCCATCAACGAACCATTGAATCTTTCGACTGGCCTCTGGCACGACGGGTGTGACAGTGAATACGCTCGCTTTCGGATAAGTGCCGGGCGCGGTCGACGAATCGATCGGCTTGACTGTCTTGTACATGGAGAAGATGAATTGTTCGACGTTGACTTCTTCGAAGGGCCGGCCAAGGGATCGCATCATCGAATTCGAGGTAGGTCGATAGATACCGAACTGGCTGTAGTATCCGCCCTGAAATGCATCGACATTGGCTTCGGGTAGCCATCGATGCCATTTCGTCTGGTTGGACTGCATCTGAACAGCACCGTAGATCGAGACATTGGCCTCCGGCCGCTCAGCGCCCGTGTAAGTGGTCGGCCCGCCGTACTCATACTCATCTGCCAGATCCGCAAAGGAATGTCCAAACTCGTGGATCGCGACATCAACCGAAAACGCATTGTTTCCAGAAAGAGTACCCAAGTTATTCGAGGGGTACCCTGCGCCGCCATATTTCGTCGAATTGGCCAACACCAAAACTTGGTCGACGCCAGGTGCATTATTGGCAAAGCTATATGCCTTGGTCACATTCACGCACAAGAGTCGCTCGATATTGCTGCACCAGAAACCGGAGTCCAAGGCCGTGTTCTTTTGAACACCATTGGTGGGATCGTTGTCTACCCCCGAATCAATCGAATGCACGTCGACCCGATGGACGTTGAAGTAGGTGCGGTACTCATTGAGAGGAGTAATGGCGAAAAAACTGGGAAGCATATTGGTGACATGCTGGTAATAGTTCGCCATTTGTCCCGCTTGATATCCGTCGCCAACGATCACAATATCAATTCGGTTCGCAGGGCTCCCATTGTTCACAATCGTTGTTGAACTGCCCGAGCCGTTGAGTCGCGACGGACTGCTTCCGCTCTTCTCGAGAGTCCGAAACGGGTCAGGAAGCGTGGAGATATTCACTCGGCCGCCTGTGAGAACTCCATTCTCGACATAGTCATAATAGGCAGCCTCATTTTTCGGTTCGCTCGCCAAATAGTCTTGACGGATTCGATCTGCCAGATGGTGGTCCAAGCCTGCCTCGGCATTCCAGATCGAGGCTGCCAGCACCTGTCGTGCTTCAAGACGTTCGAGGACCAAAAGCCTCTTCGTCGTCCGGCGAGACGGAATCATGGTTGTCCCCTTCAAGGTTCGAACTGAGATGAGATAAGATGAGCTGAGATGAGTGGTGTCTGTGCAAACGGACTCGCCGATCCTATCCGTCCGCCAACGGATCGATCCGCCAACCAACAACCCACGGTCCGGGTCTTCTTCGGTGGGGTTGGACGCGTCCTTGCCACCCGACATGCTGTTTCAAATTACAGGTGTGTCATCGACTGTAACCAACGGGACGGCGCCCAACAAGTAGGGACCGGCATGGTCGCCCCACAAGCAAGCCCCCATCCCATTTGCATCGGGACGGCTCATCGGACGACCGTGCCACCAAAACGCGATGGCGGAGGCAGGGGGCCGGATGGGAAAAAGGCAGGGAAAAGCAGGGTTTCCGTCAGCGTGAGGCCGTGGAAGAGGCATCGGTGCGCGATGCGATCTCGCGGATCGCCGCGAGCGTGCGGTCGATTTCGCCAGCGGTGTTGTAGTGCATGCAACCGATGCGAACCATTCCCTGAGGATCCGTTCCCAAGGCGGTCGTCAACGGGACAGCGTAGTAATTTCCATGCCAACAGCAGATGCCTTGGTCTCCCAATTTCGCGGCTACGGTACTGGAGTCGAAGCCTCGAATTTGAAAGGCGACGGTGGGTGCTCGCAGGTGCATGCGCTCCGCCTCGATGATGCCAAAGAGGGTGACATGCTCGATGCGTTTGAGCCCTTCTATCAACCGCGAGATCAGCGCGGTCTCCGTTCGCTCGATGTGTGCAAAGCTGTCGTCCAATCGCAGGCGACGCGAATGACTCGACGGATCCAAATGGGAGAGACTGGCGAGATAATCGATCGCAGCGGTGACACCTGCAATACACGCATGGTTCTGCGTGCCTGTCATCCATCGTCCAGGAATCGAGTCGGGAGCAGGTCGCAGCTTGTAAGGGACCAATGCCTGCATCCGATCGGGTTTTCCGTACAAGATTCCGATGTGCGGCGCGAAAAATTTGTAAGCGGAACAGACGAGGTAATCGCAGTTCCATGCGTTGACGTTGATCCGGCGATGGGGGGCGTAGTGAACGGCATCGACGAACAGTTCGGCTCCGACGCCGTGCACAAGTCTTGCGATTTCAGGGATATTCGTGAGGGATCCAACGGCATTGGACGCCGCAGTGACGGCGACCAGCTTCGTCTGTGGCGATAGCTGCTCGCGAAGCGAATCCATGCAAAGCGTCGCATCTTCCCTTCGAATATCGATCGTGCGCAAGGTTGCACCCGCGTCGCGGGCAGCCAAAACCCACGGCGTGAAATTCGCATCGTGATCGAGCCTCGATACCATCACCTCGTCGCCGGGTGCCCATGTTCGCGCTAGGGCACGCGAGAAGTGCAACGTCAGGGTGGTCATGTTGGGGCCGAAGGAAATCGACTTGGGGTCGTCGGCTTGCAGCAGGTCCGATACGGCGACGTGCGCTTCCTGCATGATCTGGTCGACTTCGCGGCTGGTCGCGAAGTGGCCGGAACGATTCGCATTGTGATGGATCATCGCATCGTACACCCGGCGAGCAACGCATTCGGGGACCTGGCTGCCAGCGGGGCCATCCAAGTAAACCATGGGTTGCTCATCTTGCAACCGAGACAACGAAGGGTACTGCGATCGAATCCTATCCAGCTCTAGCATGTTCCGTTTCTCTCAGGCTTCAGGTTCCGGCCCGACGCTCACTCGAACCTGAACTCGGTTGGCGAGTTGCTCGAAGGCCGCTTGAACTTCATCGAGGGTGACGCGTTGATAATTCTCCGTGGCCTCGCGGACGGTTTCGTATTTTCGGCGAGAAAGCCATGCGTTCCCGATGGAGAACAACCGGTTGCTGGGCCGCTCCGAGGCGAGGATCATCCCCGCGCGGACCTTGTTTTTCGCGAGCTCCAGCTCTTTGTCGGTGATGGCCTGCTTGCCCGCACCGCCGAGAATATCCTCGACTCGCGCCCAGTTCTCTGATTGCTGTTCCGGGGCACATGCGAGATAGAGACCGAAGATTCCGCAGTCCTCAAATTCGTTCGTGAAGGCGACGGCTAAATCCGCGAGCCCTTTGTCGGTCAGCTCCCAGAACATCCGGCTCCCCGAGTCATCCCCGAGAACCGAGGCCAGGATTCGATAGACGTAACGTCGCGGGTCGAGAATGCTGGGGCTCGGCGAATACTCCAGCGTGTACTGTTGCGTTGCGGGAGGGTGCACCAGGGTCACGGCGGTCGATTCCGGATGCGGTGCAATCCGCTTTCGACCGGTTGTTGCGGGTTCCCAGTTGCGGGTTCGGCGAGCGGTTTCGCGCACCAGCGCATCGAAATCGACGGCACCAGCCGCGACCAGGCAGACGTTGCCCGGCGCGTACCGCAGGCGGTGGTAAGCTCGCATCGACTCGGCTGTCAGATCGGTTACGGTTTCGCGCGTCCCTAGGACGCGCGTCGCCAGAGGATGATCGCCAAAGTAGGCCTCCATCGCCCGCTCCATTGCGCCGTAAGGGGGCTGGTCGTCATACATGGCGATTTCCTCGAGAATGACCTGCTTCTCCGTCTCGAAATCCTCCTGGTGCAGCGTGGGGCGCATCATGTCGGTCAGCAGATCGAGGGCGGCCAGCTGGTTTTCCGGCAGGACGCTCATGTAGTAAACCGTCTGCTCCTCGCTCGTGTACGCGTTCGATTGGGAACCGAGGTCATCCAGAGCTCGATTCACATCGAGCGACGTTCGCGTCGGAGTCCCCTTGAACATCATGTGCTCGAGGAAGTGACTGACCCCAGCGATCTCAGGCGTCTCGTCGCGAGCGCCGGTTCGGACGAAATAGCCTAGGGACTGGCTGAAGGCATCCGGATTGACCTCCGCCACGATCTCCAGGCCGTTTTCGAGAACCTCATGTCGAAACTGCATGGGAAAACTCCAGAGCTTGAGGGCCGATGGTTACCAAGGTCCATCCTCGAGGCGGATGTTCATAGAAATGCTTTAACAATGACTCGCACGTGAGCGAGTGGATTTCCTCGAGGACCTCTTGACGCGTGGGAACACGCCCCAGGTACATCCAGTCGTAAGCGATCTGAGAGCTGCGAGAGGAACTGCTCTCCTGTTCCATGACCAGGGAAGTTTGTACCCGCGATTTCAGCCTCGACAGCTCATCCTTCTCGATGCCGTTCCGAATCGCTTGAATCGTATCGATGGTCACTTCCAAAGTTTCCTGGGCGCGGTTGGAGGTTGTTCCGGCATAACACAAGACGCTGCCGCAATTTTTGAGGGAATGCGAGGATGCCGAAACCGCGTAGACCAGGCCGCGTTTTTCGCGCACTTCCGTAAACAGTCGCGAACTCATGCCGTCGCTCAGAATGCCGACGATTCCTCGCCCGCGATAATACTCGGGATGATTGTACGGCACGGCATCGTAGGCCAACGCGATGTGCGTCTGTTGGCTGTCATGAGGCAAATGCACCGCGCCGCGATGGGGAACGACCGGCCCCGGTTCCGGGTCACTGGCCCCCGACCACGTCGAGAAAAATGATTCGATGTTGCGTACCACCTCGTCCCAATCGAAGTTCCCCGCCAGGGCCAGAACCGCTCCGCGCGGCTTGCAAAACGTCGTGTGAAATCGAACGCAATCCTCGAGTTCGACCGCGTTCAAACCCTCTTCGCTACCTAAGCTCGATCGCCCGAACAACTCGCCGAACCGAAGTTGCTTCAGTTCTTTGAAGCACTTTTGGGCGGGATCGTCCTCGATCGAGGCCAACTCCAGGAGCGCCGACTGTCTTGCCTCCTCCAATTCCGCTTCCGGGAAATGGGGTGCCAGGAGAATCGAGGCGGCAATCTCTAGCGTCGGCCGCAGAACGCTAGCCATCCCGGCCATGCTCATCGTGGTGTAAAAGGTGGACACGTGGCTCGACCGCTCCACGCCGAGAAAGTCCAACCGCTCCACCACCTCGCGACTCGACAGAGGTCCTGCACCGCGCTGCGATAACTCAAGTGTCAAACCAGCGAGTCCCGCAAGCCGCTCCGGTTCCCGACACGTTCCTCCTGGGAGCATGAACGTAAAGGCCGCCGACTCCAGCCATGGCATGCGCTCGCCGAGAATCACCAAGCCGTTGGCGAGTCGATGTTCGAATAGTTTCTGTTGCATTACCTGACTGTCCCGTTCCGAGCCGAGACCGCTTCGAGAATTTCAAGGGAAGCAGTTGCCCGGCGACGGCTGAATTGTAACAGACGTCCCTCGATCTTCCATGCGAGTTGAGAGGTCTCGAGTTGAGGGCTCTCAGGAAGGCCTACAATCGACACAATCGAATCGGCCGCCATCGAAAGAAACGCAAAAAACAACGACGCGGTCGTTGCCAAGGACTAGCCATAATTGCCTGAAATGCGAACACTTGTTCAGGAAAGGAGCATTTCCGGCATCAAGAAATCCTTGCGTTTCGCGTCCCGCCGAGCGTGGTATACTACCTCGGCACCACCGATGCCCTGAGGGCGCCTGTGGAAGTATGGGTTCAGCGTGAATCGGATGAGCCTTGCCGGATTGACGTGATTCAATGAAACAACGACCTCACGTTCCCAAGATCGATTTGAGAAAGGTCGCCATGAGTTTTCCAAAAGGGTTGGACGAAATCCTCCGGGATTGGGCTTTTGACCCGCATTCGCTTTCCGTCCGCTTGGTCAAGGGAGACGACGGTCGCGACGTAATCCAAATGCGAGTCGATCTTGGAATTCTGCAAATGGAAACTCAAGGTCGTCCCGATGGACAACAAGTCCAAGGGCACGCGTCGTTCCTCGACTGCATGCTGGAAGTCGAAGAGCGGGACGAAGACTTTGTCATGGACGAAGACCAATGCTTCGAAGCCGACCGAGAATTCGTCCAATACTACCATCGCCGAATCTCGTGGCTCCGCCTCCAGCACTATCACCGTGCCGTCGAGGACGCGGATCATACGCTGGCGCTGATGGATGTCTGCCGCGACCACTCGCCGGACGAAGAGTGGACCATGAGTCACGAACAATACCGACCCTTTGTTCTCTTTCATCGGACGCAAGCCGCCGCCATGGCCGCCCTCGACGACGCCAATGCGGAACAAGCGGTTTCCGAGATCGATACGGGCCTTGAACAAATGCGGGAGCTGTTCGTAGAACACGAAGCTTTGGACGAGTTCGACGAAGATGAGATGGTCCAACAACTGCGCAAACTCAGGGAATCGCTCCGCGAGGAGTATGAAGTGGGACCTTCGCTCCAAGAGCGTTTGGCGGAGGCCGTGCGAAGCGAACAATACGAATTGGCTGCGATGCTCCGAGATGAGCTCGCCCGACGCCAGGAGCATTGACACGCACTCGCGGTGAGCCGCGAGCCGCAACGCGAGGAACGCAGATGAAACGCCCAGTCTCCCGTCGCGCATTCCAAACCCGTCTCATCGCGACCGGTCTCGTCGCCGGTCGCTTTGCCCTCGACCTTCAAGGGACCCGGGCTGATCAGGAGCCGACGCGCCGATATCGAGTCGGCATCATCGGTGCCACCGGTCGGGGTGATTACGGACACGCGGTCGATGTGCCATTCACCAAACTACCCAACGTCGAAATCGTCGCTATAGCCGATGCGGAACCCAAGGGACTCCAAGCCGCAATCGAGCGACTGAAACCAAAGCATTCCTATGCAAACTATCGCGAGATGCTCGGCAAGGAAGCCCTGGACTTCGTCGCAATCTGTCCCCGATGGATCGATCAGCACCACGAGATGCTCGTCGCTGCCGCAAACGCAAATTGCCATGTGTACATGGAAAAGCCCTTCTGCCGAACGATGCTCGAATGCGATTCGGTTCGCCAGCGGTTCGAGGAGAAAAAACTGAAACTGGCGGTTGCCCACATCAGTCAATATTCGCCCGTTCTCGATACCGCGCTCGCGTTGGTGCGCGATGGAGTGATCGGAGAAGTACTCGAACTCCGAGCGCGAGGCAAGGAAGACCACCGCGGAGGCCCCGAAGACATGTGGGTCTTGGGTTCCCATGTCTTCGGTCTGATGCGATCGTTCGCTCAGGGAAGTCCCGTTCGATGTTTTGCGCAAATCACCCAACGCGGTGAGCGGATTCGCAAGGAGCATATCGTCGAAGGGAATGAAGGGCTCGGGCCGCTCGCGGGCGACCGCGTCCAGGCTCAGTACGCATTCGCAAACGGACCCGTCGGTTATTTCAGCTCCCGAAGGGACATGGCGGCCAAGCCCAGTCGCTTTGCATTGCAAGTCTTTGGATCCAAAGGGATCCTCGAACTCGAAAGCGGCTATCTCTCGCCTGCGTATGTCCTTCGCGATGGCAGCTGGTCGCCTCGTCGCAGCGGAACAACTTGGGAAAAAATCACCTCGGCGGGCATCGGCATGGAGGAAGCTCGCAGCGATGGCTCCTACGAAGGTGGACACCTCGCCGCGATCCGCGACTTGATGCTGGCGATCGAAAACGACACCGAACCGCGCTGCTCATTGAAGGATGCGATGGGAATCACCGAAATGATCCTGTCCGCTTTCGAATCCGAGCGGGTCGGACGCGAGGTGGCGTTGCCGCTGGAGACTCGCAACCACCCCCTCAGCCTGCTGTCGTAGGTACCGCAACCTTGGAAGCGTTTGAGAATGTCAACGCGAGCTCCAAGTCGTTGATCAAATCGGCTTCGTCCTCGATGCCGACCGACAATCGGATCAATCCGTCCTCGATGCCGATCGATTTTCGCACCTGCGCGGGTATCGACGCATGCGTCATGATCGCGGGATGTTCAATCAGGCTCTCGATCCCGCCCAAGCTTTCAGCCAGCGTAAAGACTCTGCAGCGGGTCAGCATCGCTCGAGAGGCTTCCAGCCCCCCTCGCACGATCGCCGAAATCATCCCGCCGTAACCCCGAGTCATTTGGCGAGTGGCCAAGGCATGCTGAGGATGGCTCGGCAATCCCGGATAGATCACCCGTTCGATCTGCGGTTGCTCTTCCAGCCAAGCGGCGACCGCCATCGCATTTCGGCAGTGGCGTTCCATCCGCACTCCGAGCGTTTTCACCCCGCGATGAGCGAGGAAACTGTCGAAGGGACTCGCAATCGCTCCGACCGAATTCTGAAGGAAAGCAAGCCGATCCTTGATCTCGGGATTGCTCCCTGCGACCGCAACCCCTCCCACCATGTCCGAGTGCCCGTTGATGTACTTGGTCGCCGAGTGCACTACGACATCGAATCCGTAATCGAGCGGCCGCTGCAACCAAGGTGTCGCAAAGGTATTGTCGGCCACCGCGATCAGATTTCTCTTGCGAGCAATCGCGCCGATGGCCGCGAGATCCGCAATCTTGAGGAGCGGGTTGGTTGGCGTTTCCACCCAAATCATGCGGGTATTCGGTCGAATCGCGCTCTCGAAAAGTTCGGGTTGACCGGGATCGACATAGGTGATGTCGAGATGGGCCGAGTTCCTTCGCACTCGCTCGAAGAGTCGATACGTCCCGCCATACAAATCGTTGCTGGCGATGATGTGCGAACCTGCCTCCAAAAGCTCCAGCACCGTCGAGATCGCTGCAAGGCCCGAAGCGAAAGCGAATCCGCCCGTGCCCCCCTCGAGGTTGGCCACGGCGCGCTCGTAGGCGAAGCGCGTTGGATTGTGGCTGCGGCCGTAGTCGTAACCCTTGTGCACGCCGGGCGATTGTTGTGCGAAAGTGGATGTTGCATAGATCGGCGTGATGACCGCACCCGTGGTGGGATCGGGTTCTTGACCAGCGTGGATGGCCTGCGTGTCAAATTTCCAGGGGGTGTCGTGTCTCGGATTCATATTTGGCCCATTCGCTTGCGCAAGTATTGAAGAAGGTCGATCGGTGTGATCAGGCCAAGAAACTTGTCCTTGTCCATAATGATCGCCACCATTCCGCGTTCGAAGATCGGAGGCAAGTCCTCGATCGACTGACTCACCTCGAGGGTTACCAGGTTCTTGGCCATCGCGTCCGATACAGGGATGGCGAAGCCGTCCTTGTTGCCATGCACGGCGAGCAAAAGATCGGTTTCGCTAACGATTCCCAGAAGCTTGCCATTCTCCATGACAGGCAGTTGAGAAACGTCATACATCTTCATTTTTCGATAGGCACCCTTGAGTGTATCGGATGGCAGCACCGTGACCGCGCTCTTGCGAGTGTGCGGGTGCGTGATCAGATCGCGAAGATCATGAGTCTCTTCTCGCAGGATGAAGCCGTGGTCATCCAGCCAGTACTCGTTGTAAATCTTTGAAAGATACTTGTTGCCGGAATCGCATACGAAGGTGACCACGCGCTGCGGTACGGTCTGTTCACGACAATAACGGACCGCCGCGGCGATCAGCGTCCCGGACGATGAACCGCAAATGATCCCTTCCCGCTTGAGCAATTCTCTCGCCGCAGCGACACTTTCCGAGTCGGTGACGGTATAGGCTTTCTTGACGAAGCTCAAGTCGCAATTCTTGGGAATAAAATCTTCGCCGATGCCCTCCACCAACCAACTCCCCGGCTCGATCATCACTCCCTCATTGACATAAGGCGCGAGGATGGACCCTTTCGGATCTGCAAGCACCATCTTCAAGTTCGGCGCGACCTTGCTGAAGTAGCGTCCGAGCCCCGTCAGGGTGCCGCCCGAGCCGACGCCGCACACCACCGCATCGAGTCGATGGCCCATCTGTTCCCAGATTTCTGGTCCAGTGCTGAGTTCGTGTGTCGCCGGGTTGGCCGGGTTCTCAAATTGATTGACGTAAAATCCACAGCATTCCTGGGCGATCGCCTGGGCCATGTCTTGGTAGTATTCAGGATGTCCCTTGCCGACGTCGGAGCGAGTCATCACCACCTCGGCTCCCATGGCTTTCAGATGAAAAATCTTCTCCTGACTCATCTTGTCGGGAATCACCAACACCAGGCGATAGCCCCGTTGGCTGGCGACCAACGCCAAGCCAAGGCCCGTGTTTCCCGCCGTCGCTTCGACTAAGATTCCGCCAGGTTGAAGCGTTCCGTTGCGTTCCGCTTCGGTAATCATCGACAGGGCAATGCGATCCTTGATCGATCCCCCGGGATTGTGACTCTCGAGTTTCAAGTACAACTCGCAGGGCCCGGTATCGATGTGGTTGACGCGGACCAGCGGAGTGTTGCCGATCAAATCCAATGCGTTTTCAGCCAGATCCGCAGCTTGGGAGTGCATTTTCTGTTTCAGGATCATCGGGGTAGACTCCGCGAAGAAGAGGCATGGCTAGCTAGGCCGACGAAGACCGAGACCTCAAAGGGATTCTGTCCGGCTCCTGTGGATGTAGCGAAAATCGACATCCTATTCCAGATGAATTTTTGCCCGGTAGGATCGTACCCCTCGGTTTCCAATCGCTAGCAATACTCGTCCCGTGCAACGCGTACCTCCTTCTGAGGCTCCTTGGGGGATGAAGGAGAGGTGGATGGCACGTAATGCGTTTGCCGACACGGAAACTTTCGGCAAGCGGAATTGCATCTCAGTTTTTGGGATTCCTGATGGCTTGATCCAGTATTTCCCGCAACCGCTGAAGGTGCTCGGGGTTTTTTTCAGCGACATCGTTTTGCTCCGCCGGGTCGTCGTCGAGGTTGTACAAGGACTCGATGAACCCTTCGTCGGCACCTCTCGCTCGATTGCCTCCCTTGGGCTGCCGTACGAGCTTCCAAGCCCCGACTCGAAGCCCCAACCGTTTGCCCCCGTTGTCTTGCTGGACGAGATGATCGCGGCCGGCGGCTCCAGGCTCTCCGAGCAGAGCACCGAGGACATTGACGCTGTCGCGGAATCCGTTCTTCGGCAGCGCTGCACCCGTTAGAGATGCGAAACTCGCAGCGAGGTCGATAGTGCAGACCATTTCGGTCGATGTACCGGGTTGAATCCGACCTTTCCAACGGGCGATGAACGGCGTGCGTGTGCCTCCTTCCCAGACGCTGTATTTTCCCCCTCGAAAGGGACCGGAAGGCTGATGGTTCCCGAGCAACTCCACCGCTTGATCTTGATAACCGTCGTCGAGGACCGGCCCGTTGTCGGAGCACAATACAACCAGCGTTTTTTCCGCGAGACCGAGCCGATCCAGTGTCGCGAGAATCTCGCCGACGCTCCAATCGAATTCAAGAATGGAATCTCCTCGAGGCCCTTGTCCGCTCTTGCCTCGAAACCTTTCGTGCGGAGCGCGAGGCACATGAATGTCATGGGACGCAAAGAACAGGAAGAACCGCTCGTGTCGATGGGATTCGATCCACCGTTCGGAAGCTCGAATCCATTCGTCGGCAAGATCTTCGTCGCGGAAACGCGCCCGCTTTCCTCCGGTGTAGAAACCGATGCGACTGATTCCGTTGTGGATCGTTCCATTGTGACCAACATTCCAATCCATTTTGAGTTCGGAACGATGGCTGATCCCTGTCGGATGGTCTGGAGTCGGTTTGTCATTGCCAACCCACAAGGGATCCGAAGGATCGAGATGGCGCACTCGACGATCTTCGACAAACACCTGAGGGACACGGTCGTTGGTGGTCGGCAAAAGCAGACAGTGGTCGAAGCCGATATCCAACGGCCCTGGTTGGAGATCCCCGTTCCAATCCGGCTCGGTGTCACCGAGTCCAAGATGCCATTTTCCGATGACTGCGGTCGCATAGCCTTGCTGCTTCAGCAGGGAAGCGATCGTGGGCGTTCCGGGACGGATGACGGCCGGAGCATTCGGGGCCGCGATACCTGTCCCTTTTTCCCGAAATGCATACGTCCCCGTGAGGAAGGAAAAACGCGTGGGGGTGCATGTGGACGCGGAACAGTAGCCGCTGGTGAATCGAATTCCCTCGCGGGCTAAACGATCGATATTGGGAGTCGATATCGTCGAGCTGCCATTGCAAGAGATATCTCCGAACCCGAGATCATCCGCCATGATCACGATGATATTCGGCCCTTCTACAGCAAACGCCAAGGATCCGACTATCCAAAAAACGAAGCACAAAATCAATCTCTTCACAATATTCTCTTGAATGGACGCATTCCTACCTGACTTTTTCACCAATCGACGAAGGGATATGATGACTTCTCCGAACCAATCCCGATATCGATTGTCGTTCATGACGCTCTGTTTGAAAAGCGAACCACCATGATGTCTTCAAGCGGGCAAGAGGTTTCCTGATGAGATGTTGGTTGATATCCGATACGCATGGTTGTCACGAGAAGCTTCTTGTGCCGAACCCCATCGATGCAGTGATTCATTGCGGCGACGAGTCGGAATCGATGGAAGCGTCCAGAAACGAGCGCCAGGCTCGCGATTTCTTTCGATGGTTTTCCGCCCTGGATATCGAGCACAAGATCTTCGTGCCGGGCAATCATTCGATCGCAGTCGAACAGGGGCTGGTCCGCCCTAATGAATATCCACAAATCCAGTTTCTCATCCACCAACTGACCACGTTGGACGGACTTGAAATATTCGGTACCCCGTACACGCCTCGGTTTTTCGATTGGGCGTACATGCGAGAACGCGAGGAATTGGATCGCGAGTGGCAGACGATCCCGGACGGTGTCGATATCCTCATTTCCCATGGCCCTCCGAAGGGATTTCTCGACAGGACGCTCGACATGGCAACCCACAGGCCGATCCATGTCGGTTCGAAGTCGTTGATTCGCCATGTTCAGGAACGCATCAAACCGAAAGTGCATGCCTTTGGTCATATTCACGACGAATTAGGGATCTCCAATTTTGGGACGGTACAGGTATCGGAGACGTTGTTCGTCAATTGCTCTTGCTGCGATCAATCCCTGCACCTTGAGAACCCTGGCGTCGTTCTCGAGTTCGATCGGGACACCGGAGAAGTTGCAAGGATCCCGTTGTAAGGCGAACGTCCTAAAAACAGCGAAACCCGCGATCTCAGGGGGCAAGATGCGGGTTTGCTCATGGAAAACGCATTGCGCTCGCAACGAGTTCCCAAAAGGCCCTACAGGGTCATGGCTTCGACCTCGGCAACGAATCGCCGAGTGTTGTTGTCCAGGAACGCGCTGACGACGTTGAACACGGAGTCACTGAAGCCACCGATGTTCATGATGTCGTCTCGTTCATAGGCCTGAACAGTCTGGTGGGGTTGCAGATCGATGCAGACGAGCTTGGGTTTTGCCTTCTTGCCAGAGAGCTTGCGCTCGTTGGCGATGAAATTCTCCCAAGCCGACATGACACCGGTCGAACCGCCCCGACCCGTTCCAACCCAGCTTTCGTTATCGCTAAGGAGAACGACCCCCGCAAAACTTCGATGGGAATACCACTCGTTGGCAGCCTCGATCGGCAGAGCGCAGTTGGTTCCGCCGCCCCCGTATTGGGCCAAACGCTGGGCGATGCTCAGGATCGAATCGCTCGGATCGATCGGGGCGCGGTACGCCGATGTATCGAAGGGGATGACGATGCTGTCCGGGTTGCGTCGCAGCATGGCCGCGGCGAACAGGGCCGCCACATCGATGCAACGCACCTTGCTCGTCGCGCCGACTCCTCGGTTTCCTGTGATCGGGGTACTCATCGACCCGGACGTATCCAGGC
>JBKDPB010000237.1:0-4303 GCA_046342615.1 Planctomycetota bacterium
ATCCATCCCCGAGGGGACTTGGCTCGAGCGTGTCGCATCGCAGACCGATTGGATCTCGATCTTTCCCGTCGCGTCGCTTTCATGTCGACGGGGATGCGGCAGAAGCTCGCCATCGCGTGTGTACTGGGGTGTCCGAGTCCGTTGATGATTTTGGACGAGCCGACTGCGAATTTGGACCCCACGGTGCGAAGCGAGGTCCTCGGGTTGGTGCGCGAGGCTCGATCCGATGGCTGCACATTTGCGTTTTGCTCCCATATCCTGAGCGAAATTGAGGAACTGTGCGACGAAGTGGCGATTCTGCGCAAGGGGCGGGTCGTGCATCGAGGCAGGATCGCGGCCATTCGCCAAATCCATCGTTTGCGGGCGTCGACAGGGAGGCCGATGCAGCGCAACGACTTGCCCCCCGGCGCCACTCTGATCTCTTGCTCGAATCAAGAGCTCGTGGTCGACCTGCCAGGAACCATCGACCTGTACCTCGATTGGATCCAAAGCCATGCACTGACCCAGATCGACGTAGAAAAAGTGGGCTTGAGCAGCCTGTATCAGGCTCATCATCCATCGGAAACGTTTCCGAACGAGGAGCGTTCGAGCTAAACTGGATCGGTAGCCGTCGCATTTCCATTCCTATTCCACAGAAACTCCATGGAACCTGAATTCCCTTCGCACGAATCCAGCATTCTTCTGGTCGACGACAGCGTAATCCTGCGAGACCGGCTTGCGGAGGCCTTTCAGGAGCGAGGATTCCGAGTCGCGGTCGCGGGGTCCTGCGATGAGGCGGTGGAGGTGTTTCGCCACGCTCCCACGGAATTAGCGGTGGTCGACCTCCGCATGCCTGGACGGCCCGGAGTCAGCTTGATCGCGGACCTCAAAGTGATTCGGCCCGACGTGCAGATCCTGATCCTGTCGGGGTTTGGCAGTATCGCCACGGCGATCGATGCGGTGAAGCTGGGGGCTGTCAACTTCTTGCCCAAGCCAGCGGACGTCGACGATATCCTGACAGCGTTCAAACGAGGGGGAACCGACGTCGACATGCCGGAAACCGACGAGGAGATTCCGGTCCCGACCTTGGCTCAAGCGGAATGGGAGCACATTCATCGCGTTCTCGCCGACTGCAACAACAATATCTCGGAAGCGGCCCGGCGGCTCGGGATCCATCGACGTTCGCTCCAACGCAAGCTTCGCAAGCGAGCCCCTTAGCCTCGCGAGTCACCACTGCACTAGCAACGGAATGTGAACTCCATGCCCTACATCGTACGCGAGGTTTCGACAACGGATCTGGATGCCCTCTGGGACTTGGCCGGATATGCCAGCACCGGCATGACGTCGCTGAAGGTCGATCGGGATGAGTTGGCGGATCGCATCGAGCGGGCTCACTTTGCATTTCGACGCACCTCCGAGAAAGCGGAAGGGGCACCCTATGTGTTCGTCATCGAGGATACTTCCTCGCATCGACTGATCGGAACCTCGTGCATCTTCTCCAAGACGGGCGGTTTCGAACCGTTCTATGCATACCGAATCGTCAACCAGACCCAGCACAGCGAGCTTTTGGGTCAAACTCGCGAACTCCGATCCCTGCATCTTCTCAAAATTCACAACGGCCCCACGGAGTTGGGCGGGTTGTTCCTGCTGCCTGACTGCCGGGGCGGAGGCGCAGGGAAATTGCTGAGTTTGTCGCGTTTTTTATACATGGCAGGGCACCTCAAGCGATTCGCCAAGGAAACCATCGCCGAGCTTCGAGGCTACTTGGATGAAAAAGAGGAAAGCCCTTTTTGGAACGCGATCGGTTCGCATTTCTTTCCGATCGACTACCCCCGCGCGGACGCCCTTTCGATGATCGACAAGCAATTCATCGAGGATCTGATGCCCCAATATCCGATCTACTTGGAATTGCTTCCGCAGAAGGCGATCGAGGCGATTGGCCAAGTCCACGAGCAGGCCAAGCCGGCGTACCAACTGTTAATCCAGCAAGGGTTCGTGCAGCGCGACCTGATCGACATCTTCGACGGGGGGGCCGTGCTGCACTGCGAGACGAACCGCATCGACGCCGTCCGATGCTCGAAAGTCGCTCGCGTTGCCGAGATTCGCTCGATCCCCAGCGATGCGGCGGGTTGGGAATCAGGCCTGGTCTCCATCGAAAACCCCCGATTTCACTGCACGCTCGGCCGATGGATTGCGGATCCGGACCTCGCAGGTCGAGGCGAGCCCGACAAGTCCAGCGGCGCTCCGATCGAAGAAGTGGTTTTGGACACGGCATCCGCCAGCCGCCTGAGTCTCAGTATCGGAGACTCGGTCCGACTGCTACCACTGCGGAGTTGCGTCAATAGCTAAACTGAAACTGGAACCGAGCTAGAATTCCTTCGAACTGTCCATAGGATAGCGAGTCAACGCTGCTGCGTGCGGTTGTGTTCGTGCGATCGGCCCACGTCATCATCGCAGTCAGTTCGGCCGAAGGTTTGATTTGCCATTCCGTTCCGAGTTCCCAGTCGCTGATCTGCGACCACGGAGCATTGCGTTCCCACTTGTAACCACCTTGGTAGTAGTTATATCGCATAAATGGGAACCATGTTCCAAAGTGATTCTTCACTTGGTACATGATTTGCGCATAGCCCCCCTGCACAGCACGCTCCTCGATCGCGGTCTGGGCTTCGTTGAGCGCTGGGCCGCGTCCCACATTCCATTCCGACTGGAAGCCAAAAGGTTGCGGGTAATACACGGCAGTCCAGGCAATTCGTTGATCCAGCACTCCGTTGGTGGGACTGCTTGGCGAGACCAAGGAACCGGATCCTAAAGGAGAGATGGGAGTTGTGAGCACAACATAATTGCCAGTGTAAGCTTGAACCGATAACTCGTAGCGTTGCCCGTTGGACATGATGCCTGGCAGGGTGAGTCGAGTGACGAGGTGCGCATTGTCATTTTGCTCGCTAAACGATCCCCCTTGGCCATTGTAAAAACCGATGCCAAACACACCATAGTTTCCCGAGCCCTTGAGCCCCTCGTCGATCGCGAACTTAAAAAAATCCTGCGCGTATTGAGGAGTCCAATAATAAATCACACCCAAATCGCGTTCATTTCGCAGAGCGGTGTTCAATGAGTCGGAACGATCCAAGGGAATTCGATTAGAGCTACTCTGCAGATTCTCCCAGCCATACGGCATCTTCGACTGGCCGACTCGAAGGCGGTGTACTTTGGAGGTATCGAGATATAAATCTCCGTACCAGTCACGTATCTGCGCATAGTCATTCGAGTCGGCTGCACCCTGAATACGAGCGGCAAACTCAGGCTGCAAGTAGACACCCAGATGCTCGTTGACATCGCCGCTGACGATCAATCGAGCACGCCGAATTAGAAAGGTCTGGTTGTTGGCGACCGATGCATCGCCAGGTAGTTGCGCAGGAAAGGAGCCGTCGCGAAGATCTGCAATGTGATTGATTCGGACCTGGGCATATCCACGCAAACTTAGCTTCTCGTACCAGGACTTCTTCTTTTCCTCTTTCTTCTCGGGCTTCTTCTCCTTGGCAGATTCCTTCTCGGAAGCTTTCTCGGCAGCGGCTATGACGGATTCTCGATGCTCGGCCCATTCCGCCTCGAGGGTTTGAATTCGCTCATCTTGTTTTTGCAGTAGACTGGCCCAATCGTCCGGCTGTGGATCCTGGGCTTGGGCGGAAATGGCTAGCAGTAGGTGGGGAAATAGGCCGAAAACCAGTCGCTGCCAGCGTGCAATGCCATTTCCGCGATGTGTAACTTTGCGAGCCCCTACAATCGTCATAGACGCTATAGATCGTCTCGAAAGGGAATTCAGACTACAACTTCTCCAACACTTTACGGAAAATTAGCCCTATTTCCTGGACTTTGCGGGGCGCTATCGATGCCGCGCGGAGTAGGGCCAATAAGGGGAAATTGCTACCAAACCACGAGGTGGGTTTGGAGCTTCATGCCCTGCCTGTCCAGGACCAGGTTGCGAGCCCGTTCCATTAGCGTGATCACTTGCTCCGAGGTCGCCCCCTCGCTCGCCACAAGATAGTTGGGATACGCCAAGCTCAATTGCACGCCCCCCTCGATCATGCCGAGGGCACCGCACTGATGCAACAGGGCGGAAGCCGATCCCCCGTCGGGATCGATAAAGGCGATGGCAGAGCGAGCAGGTGCGTTGGGTTGCTTGCTCCGCTTGACGATCCAGAAGGTTTGCTCCCTTTTCGTCAATCGAACCGGATCATCTTTCTTCAGGGAGAGGGATGCGTCGAGAATCACCAACTCGTCCAAACTGCTACGGCGATGAGAGAATGTCAATCCCGGAGCTTGGACC
>JBKDPB010000238.1:0-7194 GCA_046342615.1 Planctomycetota bacterium
GGGGTGACTGGTTAGTTCGTTAATCGAGTTGCTGGGTTGGGGGTTCATGGGATGGCGATGAACACACAAAGCACGGTGGACAACTCTTCCGATCTATCGGTGCTCGTGCCCGCGTTCAATGAGGCGGGTACAATCGACGGCATTTTGAGGCGGGTACGTGACGCGCTGCCTGATGCGGAGATCATCGTCGTCGATGATGGATCCACCGACGGAACTCTAGCGATCGCGGAAGATCTCCGGGAAACTCTCTCGTTAAAGGTGATCGCACTCCAACAAAACTCCGGCAAGGGAAGTGCGGTGAAGCGAGGATTGGAACATGCCACACGTCGGTGGGTGGTGATTCAAGACGCGGATCTCGAATATGAGCCATGCGATTTGCAGCGGCTTGTGGCGTACGCGACTGAGGGAAATCGAATCGCTGTCTATGGTTCGCGATACCGGAGTCGAGGGCGTGCCTGCGGTGGGCCATGGTTAAACTTTATCGGAGTCAAGTGGTTGGCGTTGCTGGAGTGGATCCTGTACGGCCGATGGCTCAGCGATCCCCATACTTGCTATAAGATGTTGCGCCGCGATATCTTTCGATCGTTGGATCTTCAGAGCAGCGGATTTGAGATGTGCGCTGAAATCAATAGCAAGCTATTGCGAGACGGCGTCTCGATTCCTGAGATACCGATCCACTATACGCCTCGGAACGCAGCTGATGGGAAAAAGATCCGTTTGAGCGATTTTTTCATCGCCGTCTGGACATACGTTCGCTATCGGTTTAGGTCTCCGGCTTCGAGGACTCTAGAAGTCACTGGAGAGAATTCAGCGAGGCTTGGTAGGGGCTATCTCGTATCTCGTTTGTTGATTGGATGCCTGCTTCTTACCGCTGGCGCGACCAAGCTGGGCCCCCTTCATGCGATACCGATCACTCCTTGGCTTGTACTTCCAAAAGCCTTTGTTTTCTTCGGGGGGATAACGGAGTTCATTCTCGGTTGGGTGTGTTTGAGTTTGGTACCCCATCGATTACTGCGTCAGATCATTTTCGGGTTGTTCGCACTGTTTTTGATGGTTCTCGGCATGAAATGGATAGCTGGCGAGCACAGTTGCGAGTGTCTCGGAAGCATGGCGATGCCTTTGGCATGGATGGCGATGATCGATGGGGTTGCGTTGATTGCTCTCGCCTGGTACCGCGATTCCTGGGAACGCCCATGGGTGCCGCAAGGGTCTTTCCTTTCCGAGCAAGTTTCCAACGTGCGATTGGTTTTTCCGGTCCTATTGATCGGATGCATCCTGTGGTTTGGTTCGTTGGATGCAGCCAAGGCATTTTTCGCCGGGGATGCCGTCCTTGTGGACTCGGTCAGCAAATATGCTGGCGATGTTCGGCAGAATGAATCGGTGGATATTTTTTACCGATTGACCAACCCTACGGGTTTGCCATTGCGCGTGTTGGGTGCGAGATCGTCTTGTAGTTGTGTTGCGATCCTTGACCTACCGACAACGGTAGAGCCTGGCGGTGCCCGCGAGATCCGACTGCGGGTCACGGGTCGCAAGGCGGACACACTTCAACGAGAAAAAGCCGAGCTGATTTTTGACGATTCTGCATTGCGCGTGGTGCTCAATGCGACGGCGAATGTGCGTCCGAATCGATAGCCGTGGATGCAGTTTTTTCGACGAAGGGATAGCGATGATGAAAAATCGATTGTTCAGCCTCATGGTTACAACAGGATTAGCGGTGACGTTTGCACTGGTTGTTTTGCCGGTCACCCGTGCCTTGGCTTGGCCCAGTACAGGCGGGGGGGGAGGCTCGAGTTGCGGTGGTGCAGCTTGCCCTACTTATCTGGACAACGGAAACGAATACTGCGATTCGGTGAACTACGATCCAAGTGTGCATTGCACAAAACCTGCGGGAACGACACTTCTATGTGCATGCTGGGCAAGCGTAAAATTCGGAAAGACGGGCTGCGCCTGTGTCCGCTAGCCCTTGCGGCCTAGGTCATGTCGACCACCTGCGCTTTTTTCAGTACGGTGATTCTGTGATGATAGTAAAGTTGATTTGGTTTGCGGTGTGCTTATTGGATGTGCGATCGACCAGCGTACTTGGCGACCGTCCCGAGTGTTGTAACGAGGAGGAAATTACCGTGCTCAAGATGGGAATCGATGCGCTCGCTCAAAAAATCGAACACGCTGAGTTTTACTCGGAATACAAGGAAACAAAAAGCATCACTGGAGGGAATATCGCGGATCGTAAATCATCGGCTGTTTATCGGTATTGGCAAAAAGACGGCAAGTTTTGGAGACTTGATACTTTGGTGAGTCAGGCGGATGGAACCACCATCGAATCTCGTTTGATCTGTAGGCCAGAAGGCTGGGTATTTCTGACGCAAGTAGCGCCGAAAAATGAATTAGTTGTGGTGGCCTTCGGGGGACCTGCCGAGTCAGCAGTCAGGATATCCGCCAGCAACTATTTTCCACAGGCTGCCATTCGATACATGAGTTTGTCAACGATTCACAGGATACTGAATGAGAACTCTCGTGACGATCGTTCGAAAGAGATTAAGTTCATCAAGGATTCGCAGGGAATCGTCTCCATATCTTTACTGTCTCCTGACGGCACGGGCGCATCGATTTTCCTTGACGATCTTTCAAGGTGCGTTGGTGTACAAAACCAAATGCTGAGTTCCGAGGGGTTTAAAATGGAGCGACGCATCAAAAACTATTTTGATGGATTCAATGTTCCCTTGCGCCAGACCGAATCCATCAGCTCTGAAAACGGGAGATCTATGGAAGTCGAGATGGAAAGACTTGATTACTCGGAATCCACAATTCCGTTAGGGATATTCGCGTTTGATGCCCAGGGAGTATCTCAGAGCAGCGTTTGGATCCGTCGATTCATCATGGTAACGGTCGGGGTTGCGATGTTAGGGTTGTTTCTTTTCTATCGACAATTGAGGAAACGTGTTTAAGGCTGTCGCAACACAGGTTAGTGTCTGCTTGTTCGCACCTTGGGTCGGCGTGCTCGTTGCTTTTGGATTGCGAGGTGAATGGAACGGAGCATTGTTGGTTGCGTTTTTTCTTGCGTTGGTGCTCGGATCGCACGCTGTCATCACGATCCCGCGAGACGTCTTATTGCATACTTTGCTGGCTCTTGGATTCTACGCGACCGCGTTCCAGGGACTGCTTGGACCATTGGACGGGGCTTTGGGTGCAGTCTGGTTTCTCTTAATCATTTTGTTCTCTTTAATCCAAGTTGGTTGTGTATTTCTCAGTTCGCTTTTCTTTCGCAACCTTGCTTTTAGAGCTGTTGTGTTTCCTTTCGGCATGGTCGCATTCGAGTTCTTCCGTCATCAAGCGACGAAGCTCTACGACGGGAGTGGTTTGACATTCTGCTTATTTGGACAAGCTGTTGCTAGTGACTCTCTTCTGCTTCAATCCGCAGACTTGGGTGGTGTATGGATGCTGTCGTTCTACGGTGTTGCCCTAGGTGCGGCGATTTCGATTTGGTTTCATCTTCTTTTGTCATTACGCTTTCGGATCGCCTACATGGTAGTGGTGTTAGGTATGTTTGGGAGCGCATACACCTATGGATATTACCGACTGCGGAATACCGATACCCTTCGAATAGGTTCAGAGACGATCCTTGTTTACGTTTGCCCCGAAAAGCCCGGAGTAAGTCAACTCTCGAAACTCAGTCACTCAATCCAGGCTAGGAAGGATCGTTACCGTTGGGAAGAAATCATCGTTGTTTATCCAGAGACATGCATTACCTGGCAAAGCAATCCTGACGCGTTACCGGAGCAGAACGCTTTGTTGCAGCTATCGAAGCTTCCGAATGTAATGGTCATCGTGGGTGCATGGTATCCCGCAACGAGCGACAGCAGCAGGAACGTGAGCATCATCGCCAAGGATGGGCAAGTGGTTACCGCAGTAGACAAGGCGCATTTAGCGACATGTGTTGAGAGCAAGCCCTTCGGTACTAATCATTTGGTCGCTGCAGGTTTGGTTCCGCAAGTTGTGATCCGAAATGTTGCGGCTGCAGAGCCGATCGACCAGGCTGTTTGGATGAGTCGCACGCTGAAAGCTGCGCCAAGCGTTTGCTACGATCTTTTCTTCAGTGAATCATTTCGGCGATTCCCAGCCGACCGAATAGGCTTCAGTACCTGTAGTCTCGACGAAACCTTTGACGGTAACGGAGTATTCCGGAAACTTTCTCGAATGCATTCTACCCTTCGAGCAGTTGAAATGAGGCAACCCTTGGTAAGAAGTTCGCTTGGCGGGTTTAGCGGCGTGTTTGACCGAACCGGAAGGGTGATGAATCCATTAGAGCTCAACGCGGATTTTGCAATGTTTCAGTTGGAGCCAGAGTATCTGGAGACGGTTTATGAACGTTGGGGAGACTGGTTTCCGATAGCATGTTGCACCATTTGCATCGCTTCTGTTTTTGTAGATCGCGTCCTCGTGAGAGCGCCCCGGGATGAATCGTAATGAATTCACCAATCCTCATGAGATGGCAACTCGTTGTTCTGATGACTATGCAGGCAATCGCATTGTTGTTGGTTGCCTGGAACACAGGCCCCGGGTGGGACGAATGGGGGCATTTGCCAAGCGGTCTTTTCGCATGGCAATACGGCGATCATTCTCCCTATTGCGTCAACCCGCCGTTCACCAAGCTTTGGTGTGCGATCCCAGTATGGCTTGCGGGAGGTGGTATTGGCTTTGAACCACTACCCCGTACTCCTGGCTTTCGCGCGGAAGCTCTGTTGGCTGCCACTTACGTTGAGCAGCAACGCGAGAGAGTATTTACATGGATTGCGTTGGCTAGAACTGCCGCCATACCAATCGCACTGTATGGGACCCATCTCATCTGGAGGATCGGGTTTCAATTGTTTTCCGGACGCGTGGCGATCATAGCCGCGATATTGTGGGCGTTCTCGCCGACCGTTTTGACATTCGGCGCGTGCATCACGCCTGATGTCACTGCGGCGGTATTAGGGCTTTTGGCAACATGGCATTTTTACCTATGGCTGAGAATCGGTACACTCAAGCAAGCGGTCTGGCTAGGACTCACGGTTGGGCTCGCCATTCTAAGCAAAGCGACTTGGCTACTCCTACCATCGATTCTGCTCTCCATTAGCTTGGCCTATGGGCTGCGATATCGCAATCGATGGGATTGGACAATGAGAACCAAGCAGACCATGTTGGTAGCGTGCCTTTGTTGGCTTACCATTCATTGGATTTATGAGTTTGAAGGAACCTTCGTACCCCTGGGGCGGTTTGAATTCGTAAGTCGTTTTCTCGGTGGCGTGGAAAGTGAATCAACGCATCTAACGCCCCGATCAGGCAATCGATTTCGCAATAGCTGGATCGGGAATTTGCCGGCGCCGTTACCTGCCGCGTATATGCGGGGGATCGACATTCAGAAATACGATTTCGAATCGAAAATGAAGTCGTATTTTCTCGGGGAATGGCGGGATCGTGGTTGGTGGTACTACTATCTGGTTGGAATATGGCTGAAGGAGCCCGTGGCGTTGTGGCTGATGGTGCTCATTGGATTCTGCGCTTGGGGTGCTGCGGGATTTCGTACCGGCAGTCGTACCCGAACTATCAGTCGGTGGATCGTATTGACTCCGGGGATCGTCTTGTTTGTCTTCGTCAGCAGCCAGACGGGATTCAATCATCACTTGCGCTATGTATTGCCGTTTCTACCGTGTTTCTATCTTCTTGTGGCTGCGGGAACTGCGAACGTCAAGGGAAGTGGGCGATTGGTCATCGTGGCCCTCCTGGCATGGTATGCGATCAGCAGTGTCTCCATGTTGCCTCGCAGTTATGCGTATTTCACCGAAGCCATCGGTGGGCCGTCGCAAGGATGGAGGTACTTGGGGGACAGCAATCTCGACTGGGGGCAGGATCTTTTGACGGCCAAGCAATGGATCGATGCCAATCCGGAGAAACGACCCGTCTATTTGGTATACTCCATTCCGGAACTAGATTTTCGCAAGGTGGGAATCGATGCCGACGATGGCCGGCCCATGGTGACACCCCATGGACCAACGCAACCTGGTTGGTGGATCGTTTTCGCCAGACCGATGCTGGATCCGGAGAATCGTTGGTTTCGCGAGCACCCCCCGACAAAGAGATTGTCCGTAACCACTTCCGTTTTCCAGATAACCAAAGAGGATCTCCAAGTTCCACAGAAATCCTCAGCCGTGGAGGTTGCACCTTGACTTCAGCTAAGCGTCCCCAAGGTTTTACGCTGATCGAACTGGTGGTCGTTATCGCGATCATCGGACTGGTGTTCGCGTTGCTCCTGCCAGCCGTGCAAATGGCACGCGAGGCGGCAAGACGTACGCAATGCTCAAATCATCTGAAGCAGTTGGGGCTCGCGCTTCTGAATCATGAAGCAGTGCTCAAATCTTTTCCGGGCAACGGAGGGTACACATCGACATCGTCCATCCAGGACACGTCTGGCAACTGGATCGAGATCACGACATTTGATTTCGCCGAAGCCCTTACCTACAAGTGGGGGATTGGCGCTCCTGGCGCGACTCCGCATGCGCAGCCTGGATCATGGGGATATGCCGTTCTTCCGTACATGGAACAAAATGCTCCCTATCAAAAAGTAGCCATCGAGCAACCATTGGCTTCTTTCCTCTGTCCATCGCGCGCACGAGCCGCTACCCTTCCGACGGTCGACGACGTGCATGGAAGTTATGCGTCTGGCGGTTGGGCATGGTCCAAGACGGATTACGCAGGTAATAAGCTAGGAATCCCGAATCTTCCCAAAGTGAAGCGTACCGCCGACATCGTCGACGGGCTGAGTACAACGATTGCCTTGGGGGAGAAAGCGTTCCATGCTCGCGAACAGCTACCTTCTAGCTGGTATTGGGACGAACCGCTCTTTTCTGGGGGATCCGATGGCACCGTTCGCGACGGCCTGCGTCTGGTTCCTGACGGCAGTTGGGATTACCGCAAGAATTGGGGGAGTGCGCACTCGGGAGTCACGGGTTTCCTCTCGTTCGATGGTGCCGTTCATTGGATCAATCATTCGATCGCTCTGAACGCTTTCGCAGCACTCCTAACGCCCGACAAGTCCGAACCGTGCACCTGGGATGACTTGTAAACGCAGGTGGGTAGCTACCGAACTTCTCGATTTCTGAGGCCGCTCTACCAGATCGCCAGAGGGTGGTGGGTTCATCGTATCAATCGCTGATC
>JBKDPB010000239.1:0-33520 GCA_046342615.1 Planctomycetota bacterium
CTACCCGGGCCGTCCACGGGTTTTCGGGACCGCAGATCCAACGAGCTAGCGCCAGGCGCCGGCCCGTGCTCTTGCCTCCGAGCAATGGCTCGATCCGAGGCGGATTCGGGAACAACACCGACGGAAATCCCGGCTCCACCCGTTCCCGCTCCGCGCGATGGTCCCCTTGATCAAGAATATGAATCCGATCGAGGGCGGCCGGATCGTCGGTCATGACGAGCCCGGTCTCGGGTCGCCGAAATTCCCGGGTCAGCGATTCGATCGCCTGGCCCGTTCGCTCCCAATCCTCCCGATCTTCGACGCTCAACGCGCTCCGCAACTCCTCATCGGCCGGCTGCGCGGCCGGGCCTCCTTCCGCCCCGGTCGACCCCTCTCCCAACTTCGGTGCATCGTCTTGTTTAAACTTTTTCGCGCGGGTGCGGAGACTTTCGATTTTTGCCTGAAGGTCATCGATTTGGGCTTGGATGCGTTGATTGTGCGACTCGAATGCTTGTTGAATATCGCGGGTGTCGATGGGGAGGTCATCCGCGAAACGGGTGGCTGCAAAAAAGGCCCGCAGTCGATAGTGGTCCGCCTGCGACAACGGATCGGTCTTGTGATCGTGACAACGGCAGCAGGACATGGTCAACCCGAGCAGTGCGCTGGCGGTGGTCTCGGTCAGGTCGGTCAAGACCTCAACGCGAGCTCGATCCTGCTCATTGAATAGTTTGGCCGCGTTGTCATACGGGCCCAATCGCAGGAAGCCGGTAGCGATCAAACAGTCTTGCTCCTCGGAATCGCGAGGTGGCCCCTCGAGCAATTCGTCACCCGCCAATTGCATGGTGGCAAATCGATCGAAGGGGAGATCCAGGTTGTACGCGCGCACGACCCAGTCTCGATACCGCCACGCTGTCTTGCGGAACTCGTCCCAATCGAAACCGTTGCTGTCGCTGTACCGAGCGACATCCAGCCACAGCCTCGCGCTATGCTCGCCGTAGGAGGGTGACGCCAGCAAACGATCGACCACCCGCTCGTAGGCATCGGGCGAGGCATCGCGAACCAACGCGTCGACCTCCTCTCGAGTCGCGCGCAGTCCGGTCAGATCGAGCGTGGCTCTCTGGATCCAAGCGCTGCGGTCCATCTCGGATGCGGGCTCGTATCCTGCCTCGCGCCACGCGGTTTCCAGGAAAGCATCGATCGGGCTTTCCATCCCGTCGCTAACGATCGGTGATGCAGGCCGACGGATCGGTTGCAACGACCAAAGATCCAATCGTTCGCCTCGAAAGAGGATTCGAATAGGGTTGCGAGAATCCTCCCACGCGTTCCCTACGCCGGGATCCTCGGCCATGGCGGTGCCGAGCATCAGCGCAGGCAAGATGCTGATCAGTTTGGCGATTCGATCGACCACAAACGTTCGCATCATGAAAAGATGTCCATCATGGGCTTGGCGGATCCCGCGACTCCGGTTAGCCGCTCATCGCGTCCGTTGATCTCAATGGACAACCTCTCAAAATCGATACCCATCGCGCTTAGGATCGTGGCGTGGAAGTCGCGAAATTGGATCGGTCGCTCGACGGCCATCAGCCCTAATTCATCCGTGGCTCCAATATGCGTGCCCGGGCGAATCCCTCCACCGGCCATCCACAACGTGAAGCCAGCAGCATTGTGCTGGCGACCGAGGTTTCCCTGCTTCATCGGCGTCCTGCCGAATTCGCTCGCCCAAATGACCAGGGTGGAGTCGAGCAAACCGCGCTGCTTCAGGTCGGCGATCAAGCCTGCGACTCCGACGTCGGTCCAACGAGCCCGAGGCGTGTGGTTCTCGACCAGTCGATCGTGCGCATCCCAGCCATCCTTGTCAGGCATGTCATACAACTGAACGAATCGCACCCCCCGCTCGACCAAACGCCGCGCCATCAAACATTTTCTCGAGAAGCTTTGCGTGCGCGGATCCTCGTGATCGATGCCGTAGAGTCGGTGAATGTGTTGCGGCTCGTTTTCGATACCGCCCACCTCGAGAGCCGCCGACTGCATCCGATAAGCCAACTCGTAGGAAGCGATGCGGGCATCGAGTTCCAGGAAACCCGGATTCCGTTCGCGATGGGAGCGATTCAGTTCCTGCATCAGGTCGATCGCATCCCGTTGCTGGCCGGCAAAGGACTCGCCTGGCACCAGGTCGACGACGGGCAACCCCACATCGCGCATGCGCGTCGGCTGGAATGCGGGGGGCAGAAACCCATTGGAGTAGTTCGCGGCACCTCCAAGCGGACCCGCATCGAACAGCACGACATAACCCGGCAAATCAGCATTCTCCGTCCCGAGGCCGTACGTCACCCACGAGCCGAGGCTGGCTTTACCCGCGCGGATGTCGCCGGTATGGAGTTGGTAGCTCGCCGGTGCATGGTTGTTGGAATCGGCCTGCATCGAGTGAATGAAGCAGAGGTCGTCGACATGCGAGGCGATTCGCGGCATGAGGTCGCTGACCCACGTTCCCGACTCGCCATATTGCTTAAATCCAAAGGGACTTTTCAGAATCAAATCATCGCAGCCGTGGAAGACATTCGCATGACGCGTGGCTTCGAGCGCACCCCGAATCGATGCCGGTACCGGTTTGCCATCGAGCTCGACCAGCGCCGGCTTGTAGTCAAAGGTGTCGATCTGCGACGGACCTCCGACCATGAAGAGAAAAATCACCGACTTGGCTCGCGGAGCAAAATGCGGCTTGCGCGGAACATACGGCTGCAACGGATCGACGTCGGCAACACCCCGGCGCGGGTCGTCGCCGCGGGCCAGTTGCGACTCCAAGCCAAGGAGCGCGAGCGAGCCGAATCCGCCACCCAGCGAGGCGACGAACCGGCGACGATCATGCAATGGAAGCGAATACGGCATGGCGAGTCCCCTCGGATCCTCCATCAGCCTACTCCATTCCCTTTGCAAATCCTAGCGTTCTTCGAAATTGGCCCCAGCACCACGGGACGCCCCGGTTTTCAGCACCCGGCTTCTAGCGTGGTAGGATATTCCGGAAGACCCTACAATGCGTCGGATGCTGTTCCCTGCCCCGTTTTGGAAGAACTGAACATGTACAACTCGCTCTCCCTTCGTCGTTTCGGTTCGTGGTCGATCTTGCTCCTGGCAGGCTGGGTCATCGCTTCCTCCCCATTCGCGACGGCCCAAACAACCGAGTCCTCCCAGCAAACGGAGTCCTCCAAGCAAGAGGAGAATAAGAGATTGGCGCGTGCAACTTTTGGCGGCGGTTGTTTCTGGTGCACCGAGGCCGTGTTTCAACGGGTCAAGGGAGTCGAGTCGGTCGTCTCGGGCTACGCCGGAGGAAACGTCGAGAATCCGACCTATGAACAAGTCTGCACGGGCGAGACCGGGCATGCGGAGGTGATCCAAATCACCTACGACCCCGATGTCGTTCCGTTTTCTAAACTGCTCGAGGTCCATTGGAAAACCCACGACCCCACCACGCTGAATCGCCAAGGGTATGACGAAGGAACACAATACCGTTCCGTCATCTTCTACGAAGACGACCAGCAGCGCCGCACGGCCGAAGAGTACAAAGAAAAACTCAATCGCGATGTCTACGATGGCAAGATTGTCACGGAGATCAGCCCACTGCCCAAATTCTATCCCGCGGAAAAATATCACCAGAACTACTTCAATTTGAATTCCAAGAAAGGCTACTGCCAGGCAGTGATCGTTCCGAAGCTGAAGAAGTTCGAGGCGATTTTCGATGACATCAAGAAATAGGCGGTAAACCGTCGTAGCCACCACGGAACTCCTGGGTCACAGTAGAGGATATGGAGACCGGCATGACGCAGAAAGTCACTTGGATATCTCGATTGAGTTGGTTCTTGATCCCGCTCGCGATCGGCGGGGGGTACTGGTGGGGGCGAGGTACGGGGAACCGGACGACGGAACCTGTCCCCGCCGCAGTCGAGTTCAATCAATCCGAGGGGATCACCACGCGTGTCAGCGACGGAATGTTGCAAATCGTCCTGCCTCCCCACTTGGCGCGGTCCAAGTCGTTGGCTCGAGCCCAGATCTCCGACAACGATTGGAAAGACGAACGAACCGTCCCTGCCAAGCTCGAGTTGGATCCCGGACGCCATTACGCTGTTCCATCGCCGGCCGAGGTGATTGTCGAGGAACTGCTGGTCCCGCTCGGGGAGCACGTCCAGCGCGGCAATCCACTGCTGGAAATGTCCACATCTCAGATCACGACGCTTCGAGGGGGTTGGCTGCGCCAGCAACTGCTCACCCAGAAAGCCAAACGCGCCTTGGAATGGCACAAGGAAATCCAGCGGCGTATCGATCATTTGATCACTCAAATTCACAGCGGCGCCGAACGAGTGCCCGATCAATGGCAAGAGATCGACACAGCGCAAACCGCTGAGTTTGGCGCCAAGATTGTGTCGGCGTACGCCAAGCTCTGGTCCGCCACGCAATTGTCGCGGATTTCCCAGCGAGCCAGCAGTTCGGGCGTGGTCGCGGAACGATCCATCGTCGAGCGACAAACCGAATTGGAGTCGGCGAAAGCGGCCTTGCAAGGAGCGATTGAGCAGTCTCGGTTTGAAGTCCATCAAGCCATCTTGGAGGCGGAATCGGATCTGGCAGCAGCCGAAGGTGCACTTCAAAGTATTCAATCGGATATGCGGCGTTACCTGGGACTGAGGGTATGGGACGAAAAAGCGGCAAACGAGATCCCGCATCCCGAACATCCCGACCGTTTCGTCTATCGATCCCCGAGCGACGGCGTCGTGCTCGAGCGTTACTTCGCCAATGGCGAACGAGCCTCGGCTGGCGAGTTGATCGTTCTCGTGGCCGACACATCTCTCTTATGGTTGGTCGGCGATTTGCGACTCCAGGACTGGGATCTCCTCTCGGTGCATACCGGGGATCAGATCGAGGCCGAGATCGTCGGCCTGGAATCGCTGGGTCGCATTCCCGCGAAGATCGAAATGATGGGCGGCGTGGTCCAGTCCAACTCGGGCAGCATCCGACTGACCGCCTCGCTCGAAAACTCCAAAGGCTTGTTGCGGCCCGGCATGAATGCCAAGCTCATCGTCAGTCGACCGAAACAAGGATTGCGCATTCCCGAGAGCGCCGTTTTTTCCAACGATGGCAAGGATTACGTTCTCCGAGTCGAAGACGACACCATTTATTCGGTCGTCCCCGTGCAACTCGGCCTTCATCAGGGGAATACCGTTGAAGTCCTGCAAGGGCTCCGCGCGGGAGAGACCCTATTGGTATCGGGGGTGTTCCCCATCGCCAGCCAAGCGTTCCTTGAGGAAGATGAATAGGGATGCTACTGCGGCTGATTGAGGTTTCCATTCGGTATCGATGGATGGTTTTGCTGGGCGCCCTGGCCGTCATCGCGTCGGGGATTTACTCGGCATATCGCCTGCCCCTCGACGCCATCCCGGATCTGACCAATGTGCAGGTCCAAGTGGTGACCTCGGCCGGATCGATGTCTCCCATCGATGTGGAGCGGTACGTGACCTATCCACTCGAGAAAGAACTCAACGGCCTTCCGGCGATGCAAGAGTTGCGAAGCATCTCGCGATTGGGGATCTCGCTCGTCACCGTCGTGTTCGAGGAAGGAACCGATTTGTACTGGGCGCGGCAGATCGTCGATCAACGGTTGCGAGGCATTGCGCCGATGCCCAACGGCATCGGCCAGCCTCAGCTCGGACCACTGACCACCGCGCTGGGCGAAGTCCTGCAGTTTGAAGTGCGAAGCGATACCGGTGAGCACTCGCCGACGCTTCTCCGTTCCATCCTCGAATGGCAAATCGCACCGAGCCTCAAAACCGTTCCCGGGGTGGTCGAGGTCAACGCGCACGGCGGCAAATACCTGGCGTTCGAGATTCGGCCTTCGCCCGAACGGCTGCGAGCCACCGGCTTGAGCCTCGACGATCTGGTTAAAGCCCTCGAGGTGAATAACGTTTCGACCGGCGGCGGGTACATGATCGCCGGAAGCCAGCAGCGATTCATCCAAGGCGAGGCGCTGCTGGAATCCCTTCAAGACGTCGGCAATATCAGCTTGCGGTCCGCCAACGAAGGTTCCCCTGTTTTTCTGAGGGACGTCGCCGAGGTGGTGGAAGGCTCGCTGCTGCGTCAAGGCGTCGCCACGCGCGATGGACGAGGCGAGATTGTCATCGGCATGGCCATGATGTTGACGGGGCAAAACTCCCGGTTGGTCGTGCTGCGAGTCAAGGAGCGACTCGATCAGATCTCGGAGACTCTCCCTCCGGGGGTCCGAACCGAGGTGATTTACGACCGCGAAGGCTTGATCCATCGAGCGATCGAAACCGTGGGGAGGAATTTGCTCGAAGGGGGCTCGCTGGTTGTCGTAGTGCTGCTGGTCTTCCTCGGATCGTTTCGCGCGGGCTTGATCACCGCGCTGGCGATCCCGCTTTCGATGATGTTCGCGGTCAACGCGATGCACGCTTGGGGGATCGCAGCTTCGCTGATGAGTCTCGGTGCGATCGACTTCGGCATCATCGTCGATTCGTCGGTCATCATGATCGAGAACTGCGCGCATCGACTCGGGCTCGCTTCCCCCGATCAATCCAAGGAACAGATCATTCGGGATGCTTCGATCGAAGTGCGGCGACCCACGCTGTTTGGCGAACTGATCATCGCGTCGGTCTATGTGCCCGTCCTGATGCTCGAGGGGAGCGCTGGGAAACTCTTTCGCCCGATGGCCTTGACGGTCCTGTTGGCTCTATTCGGTTCGCTGATCGTTTCAATGACGGTGATGCCAGCCTTGGCTGCGACGTTTCTCAAACGCCCCAAGATGGAGCATGGACACGAGAAGCCCTCGTGGTTGATGCTGTGGCTGACCGCAATCTATCGTCCGATCGTGAACTGGATTATCCGGAGACCGTCCCACGCGATGATCGCCGCCTTGTTGTGCGTGGGTGTATCCATTCCGATCGCGTGGCGGTTGGGAGCGGAGTTCATGCCGCGTCTGGAGGAAGGGGATATGCTGATCGAAGCCGTCCGATTGCCCAGCGCCACACTCGAAGATGCAGTCCCCATGTCGACCGCCATCGAGGATATCGTTCGGCAGAGCCCGGAGGTTCGAACCGTCTTCTGCAAGACAGGACGACCTGAGATTGCCAACGACATCATGGGAGTTCACCAAACCGATGTCTGGGTCATGCTCCATCCCAAGGATTCATGGCGACCAGGGGTAACGCGCGAGTCGCTGATCGAGCGGTTTTCCAATCAATTGCAAGGAGCGATTCCCGGCGTTCGCGTTGGATTCACGCAACCGATCGAGATGCGTGTCGATGAATTGGTCGCGGGTGTCAAAGCCGATGTCGCCGCGTTGATCTATGGCGACGACCTCAAACAGATCGCGAAACTGGGACGCGACATCGAACGCATCTTGAGCCAAATCCCCGGCAGCGCGGATGTCAAATCCGAGTACCAAGCCAACCTGTCGATGCTCAAAATCGAATTGGACCGCGAGGCGGTCGGCCGATACGGTGTCGACACGCAAGTGGTTATGCAAACGGTTTCGGCGCTCGGTCAACTGCAAATCGGAACCGCATACGTGGGGCGATCCCGCATTCCGATCATCGTCAAACTCCCCGAGGAATACCGAAGCAATATCGAGCGGATCCGAATGCTCCCGCTGGAAACGCGCCAGGGGGCCACCATACCGCTCAAAGATGTCGCGAGCATCGAGTTCCGCGAGACGCCTCCCGCGATCGAACACGACTGGAACCGGCGGCGAACGTATGTGTCCGCCAATGTTCGTGGACGGGATGTCGCCTCGTTCGTGTCGGAGGCTCAACGCAAGATCGCCGAGGAGATCACTCTGCCCGCAGGCTACGAAATTCGGTGGGGGGGCGACTTCGAGTCCCTGCAATCGGCCTCGCTTCGCTTGTCGATCATCACACCCATCGTCCTGGTCGTGATCGCAGTTCTTCTCTTTCTGACGTTTCATTCCGTCTCATTGACAACCTTGATCTTTTGCGTCGTGCCAGTAGCAGCATCGGGGGGCGTCTTCGCGCTGGCATTGCGCGGCTTGCCATTCAGCATTTCCGCTGGCGTCGGCTTCATCGCGTTGTTCGGAATCGCGGTTCTCAACAGCCTCGTGTGGGTGAGTGCCGCAGAACGATTGAGGGGGACCGGGATGGACATGGAAAACGTTGTGCGCGAAACGGCCCTGTCACGGTTGCGTCCGATCTTGATGACGGCATCGGTCGCAGCCTTTGGTTTCGTTCCCATGGCTCTATCGCACGGGGATGGAGCAGAGCTGCAGCGCCCCCTGGCGACCGTCGTGATCGGGGGAATCATGACCTCGACGATGCTGACGACGATGGTCCTTCCCGCGATGTATCCTTGGTTCGCGAGGCGGCTAGCTCCCGCATCGCACTCTTAGCCTCAGATGCGGTAAAAAACGATCCGGTGACGCACAGGAGGTCATCGGTCCGAGGGTCGCGCCGAGCGTAGTCGATCGCCAGCTCCACATTGGGAGCGCTGAACAAGTCGATGCGCCGAAGTGATTTCGCCATCTCTTCGCGAGCCCATTGCTCGAGTCGCTCCACGGGAACGAATCGCGGGTTCGATCGGTACTGGGTCACGATGAGGCGGTCTGCAAAACCGACGATCAGGCGCAGCATCTCCAGAACTTTTTTGTCCTTGGAACAGGCGAAGATAATGGTGCGACGGCCGGCATCGAAGGATTGCGAGAGCGTTTCCAGCAATGCTGCGATCGAGGCTTCGTTGTGGGCTGCGTCGATGATCGTGCATGGATTCGAAGCGACCCACTCGATGCGCGCGGGAACTTGGGTCTCGGCCAGCGCACCCGCGAGAGCGGACGATGGCAATCGCCAACCGAGCGAATTCAATCGAAGCCAGGCGGCCACCGCCAGGGATGCGTTGTCGGCTTGATGCGCGCCGAGCATGCGGAGCGGCATCGGAGGAAGCGATTGGGGCGGGAGGTTGCTCCGGGATTGGAACGTAAACATCGACGGCCTCGGCCCCGCACCCTCCGAGGGTTCCACGCTGTGCGGGCGCAATCCCCCCTCAAAATCCCGTCCGAGCTCCCACAGGGAGCATCCCCCGGCCTGGGCCACCGCTCGAATCACATCCCTCGCCTCGATGGCTCGGGCTCCGTGGATCACGGGGACGCCGGGCTTGATGATGCCCGCTTTTTCACCCGCGATAAGATCGAGCGTAGGCCCGAGTTGCTGTTGATGGTCGTAGCTGATACTGGTGATCATGCACAGCGCCGGAGAGCAGACATTGGTGCTGTCGAGTCGCCCGCCCAAGCCGACCTCGATGACGTTGACCTCGGTCTTGGCTTGCAGAAACAGCAACCAGGCCAGGGCCGTGGTCATTTCAAAGAAGGTCGGGGAGCCATGCTCCGAATCGGCGCATCGCTGGCCAGCCTCCCGCAATCGGGGCATGGCGTCCACCAGGCGCGCCGGGGAAACCGGTTCCCCTTGGACGACGAAGCGTTCCTCGAGATGTTCGAGGTGAGGGGAGGTGTACAGCCCCGTGCGGAGGCCGGATCGCCGCAGCGTCTCGGCCACCAGCCATGCTACCGAGCCTTTTCCCTTGGTTCCTGCGATATGGATGATCGGCGCCGCGTCCTGGGGGCGGCCCAGCAGATCCAGCAAGTAGGTCATGCGAGCCAAGCGATAGCTTTGCTGGTCGTACGGAACCTCGACGGCCTTCTCGTAATTGATTCGGTCCATCAAATACCGGACCGCATCGATGTATTCGGGATCAGTCCGGTGCATTCGTCACTCGGTGGGAGAAAGTCGTCGGCTCGGGGGCAGCACCCCGTAAATGTACGGGAATTATAGAAGTTTTTCGATAAACCGCGATTGCTGATGCCGAATTCCGAGGCTCCCCGCCCGGCAATTGCGCAATTGAAATTGAACCAGCGAAGTAGGTGCGGCGTAATCTGTCGGACGCGACCGATTCTTGTCTCCCCTCCCCCTTCAGTGTGACTTCCATGTCTGCAGCTTTGGCACCCACACCCTCGACGCCTTCGTCCAGCGACCCCACGAACGTCATTGTTGAGACCCGCAATCTGGGCAAGATTTATCGGGATTTCTGGGGTCGGAAAAAGGTCAACGCCCTGAAGTCGCTGGATTTGGAAGTGCGGCGCGGTGAGATTTTCGGTCTGTTGGGGCCCAACGGATCCGGAAAATCGACCACGATCAAGCTGATGCTCGGCTTGCTCTTCCCGACATCCGGACGGGTGTTTGTTTTCGGCAAGGAAGCGACCGATGTCGCCAAGAATGAACGCATCGGTTACCTCCCCGAAGAGTCCTACCTGTACAAGTTCTTGAACGCCGAAGAAACGCTCGACTTCTACGGTCGCCTCTTCGACATGTCGGCTGCGGTTCGGCGGGAGCGGACGGAAAAGCTGATTCAAATGGTCGGGTTGCAGCGAGCCCGCCGACGGCAGCTCCGAGAATATTCGAAAGGGATGACGCGACGTATCGGCTTGGCACAAGCCCTCATCAACGAGCCGGAATTCCTCGTCCTCGACGAGCCGACCACCGGCTTGGACCCGATTGGTACCCGCGAGATGAAGGACCTCATTTTGAGGCTCCGCGATGAAGGCAAGACGATTCTGCTCTGTTCGCACCAGTTGGCGGACGTCCAGGATGTTTGCGATCGGGTCGCGATTCTGCACCAAGGAGAGCTCAAGGAACTCGGGCGAGTCGATTCGCTGTTGAAGGTCCAAAACGTGACGGAGATCCACGCCTCGGGTTTGTCGGAGGAGGCCAAGCAGCAGATCAAGCAGATCATCGAGAGCCAAGGAGGTTCGCTCAAGAAGATGGACAACCCGACCACGACGATGGAAGAACTCTTCCTGGATATCGTCCGGGAGAGCGAGCAGCGTCCGGGGCGTCGCGGCAGCGGCAACTGATCCGGGGTATCTTGGCAGTCATCGATTCACGAATCATCAAACCAACCAACCATGCGACTTTCCGCTGAACAGTTTTGGACCTATTGGGAATGGCTGATTGACAACCACGGCCTGCGCGACGGCTTCTTTCTGACCCTCGCCTTGGCCGTTCTTGGATTCCTGATCGGCATGCTGGTGTCGATCGTCAAGTCCGGACCCGGCGAAGGGTTTTTGAATGTCTCTCGCATCATTGGCCAACTCTTTACGGTCGATATTCCCAAGCTTTCATTTCGCCGCATCTGGGCGATCGCAAGGCTCGCGATCAAGGAATCGATACGGAAGAAAGTGTTGGTCGTCGTCGCGGTGTTTATCGTCGGCATGATGTTTGCCGGTTGGTACCTCGACGAAAACGCAGACTATCCAGCGCGGCTCTACATCTCGTTTGTGCTCACGATGACCAACTACATGGTGATTGTGCTCGGCGTGTTTGTCAGTTGCTTTAGCATCCCCGCGGATATCAAGAGCCGAACCATTTATACGATCGTCACCAAGCCGGTCCGTCCGTTGGAGTTGTTCTTGGGTCGCGTTCTTGGGTTCGTGACGGTAGGAACGATCGTCTTGTCGATCATGGGTCTCTTGAGCTATGTGTTCGTTGTCCGAGGCCTCTATCACGAACATGACGTTGTATCGACCGATCCCGAAGGACGATCCGGAGAGACCTCCTCGGTCCAACGGCACAAGCACACCTTTACCCTCAACGCTTCCGGAACAGGCCAGACCAACGAAATCAAAGGCCACAGCCATCTCGTCGAGAAGGTGGGGGACAAGGTCGTCATCAAGGGCCCGGTCGACGACCTGACGGCCCGAGTGCCGATCTATGCCAAGAGCCTCACCTTCACGGGCCGGGACGATGAGCCCAACGAAGGCTACAACGTCGGCTACATGTCGGAATACCAGAAGTACATTGAAGGAGATACCCTTTCGAGCGCGACTTGGAAGTTCGAAGGCGTATCCCCCAGCCTCTTCGACAAGGCGATTCGCTACGACATGACGATCTCCGCCTTCCGAACGTACAAGGGTGACATTGTCACGCCGGTCGGGGGACTGATCTACTTCCGGCATGCGGATCCCAAGGTGCGGATCGAAACCGAGCGAATTCCCTTCAAAGTGAAGGAATTCCAAACCGACCGCCGCGTGCTGCCCCTCAAGGTGAAGGGTTTCAAGGACGGGCAGCCCGCCGAACTCGATTTCTTCAAGGACATCGCCCCAGACGGACGTTTCGAAGTCGTGATTCGATGCCAGGATCGAGGCCAGTACCTCGGCATGGCGGCAGCGGATTTGTATCTGCGACCCAACGATCTTTACTTCTTCTGGAATTTCATCAAAGGCTACATCAGCATTTGGCTCCAGATGGCGATTGTGATTTGCTTTGGGGTTATGTTTTCCTGCTTCCTTTCGAGCCCAGTCGCTATCGTCGCGACGGTGGCCGCGCTGGTGCTGGGTGTCTTCGGGTACTTCGTCGACGATCTCGTCAAGAACAAGTCGGGTGGGGGCGGGCCGATCGAAGCACTGATCCGCATCCCGCTGCAGTCGGGGTCCGCAGTCGAGTTGGACCTGGGGAACCCCGCCCTCGAAAATGGGATTCGAGCCGTGGATCGCTATCTCGTGTACTCCATCAGCTTGCTGAAAGATGCGGTACCCAACTTTGACCGGCTTTTCACTGCGGATTTCGTAGCGTACGGGGTCAATCTGTTCGGAGGTTTGCTCGGACGGCACTTGACCATCGCATTTGGGTACTTTCTGCTAACGTGTATCGTGAGTTACTTCTTTCTGAAGACTCGGGAGATGGCGGCATGAACAATCGCAGTCTGGTTCGCAAGATTGTTTATATCCTGATGATCGTGGCGATCCTGCTGCCCCTGTATTATCTGGGGAGGCCCGCGTCCAAGGGGGCTGGCAAGATCACGGAACTGCGCAGCAAGTATCGGATGGGCCAAGCAGACATTGGCAAACTCGATCCCACCAGCGAGAGCATGCGGCTGGCGACCCTGGGAATGCGGGGCATTGCATCGACCATTCTCTGGATTCGAGCCGACAACTACAAGGAAGAGAAGTATTTCGACCGCTTCTCCGCGACCCTCAACCAGATCGCGATGCTGCAACCCCACTTCATCAGTGTCTGGCAACACCAGGCGCACAACCTGAGCTACAACGTTTCGCCCGAGTTCGAGGACTACCGCCAACGTTACGAATGGGTCAAAAAAGGTATCGACTACCTCGTCAAGGGAACGAAGTTCAACAGCCGCAAACCCATCCTCCAGTACGATCTGGGACAGTATGTAGGCAACAAACTGGGCAAAGCGGACGAAAAGCGGCAATATCGCGAGTTGTTCCGAAACGACAACGAATTCCATCAGTATTTTGTCAGCCAAGGACTCAACGCCACCGCGAGCGATGCTTTGGGGCCTGACCGCAAACCGGATAACTGGCTCGTCGGCAAGCAGTGGTTCCAAGTCGCTTATGACCTCGTAACCAAAGGAGCAGGAATCAAAAAGTCGCCCCACCTGCTCTACAGCTATGGTCCGCTCTGGCAGATGTACCACTCCGAAACCATCGAAGAGGAAGGGGTTCTGGATGAACGAGCGAGGTTTTCGTGGCAGAAAGCCGGCCAGGATTGGCGGGACTTTGGAAACCGCGAACTCGGCGGCGCGACAGGCGATGCGGTCATTCTCCGAAGCTTGGAGAAACGCCAGGAAGATGTCGCCCAGCTGAGGGCGCGTTTCGAAGAACTGACGGGATCGGCGAGGGAAGGGGCCATCGAAGCCAAGAAGAAGCAAATACCCGAAGGCAAGATGGCTGCCTTCAACAAGCCGATGCGAGATCGGACCGCAGAGGAAAACCGGACCGCGATGGAGGTGCAGGCGTTAATTCAACCCAGCTATCAGGAAATCGCAGGCCAACTTCCCCGAGGCAAACAAATCGAAGCACTGGAACTCGCACAAGAACTAACGCGAGCGGAATTGGCCCTGCAAGACACCAGGTCCCTCCGGGATCAAGTCAACTACAGTTACTGGGATGTTCGTGCGTCCGCCGAGCAACAAGAAATTTTGGTGGACGCTCGACGGATGACGTTCGAAGCCAACGCACTGATCGACATTGCCGACGTGAAGGGAGCCGTCGAAAAGTACGAGGCGGCTTGGAGCCGATGGGATAAAGTCTTCCGCTACTACCCCGTCATGATGACCGAGGATGCCGGCGAAGAAGTTTACAAGTCCATCAATCGCTACAAGAAGCTCATCGACCAAGATCTCGACGAGTCCTTCATCCTCTGGGAATTTATGAACTTCCGTCGCGCTTACGATGCCGACAACCTTTCCTTCGACGTCGAGCGTATTCTCGCCTCATGGTCGGAAAGGGCACAAAAACTGGGCCCGGCGGAGGATTTCTTCAATACACCCCTGGCCGAAACCTTCGGTATCAAGGGAGATGCCCAGAAGGATGCACCGTCCCCTCCAACTCCTCCAACCGAACCACCTCGAGAGGAATAAGGAGCAGAGCCTGGTGAAACGGCCTGACGCCGCTTCCTGCCAGGCCTGTCGATTCGATGGGATTGCATGATCGATATTACTACCACGACAACGAATCGCTCGACATGAGACCTGGCTGGGACCAGCGTTCGGCGGTCTCGGTCTTGATCATCGTCAATGTTGTCATCTTCATCGCCAACGCGATCTTCCGGAGCCCGGGTGCGGGGGTGCAAGGGACCATCAATGAACTGTTGATGCTCCATCCCGGCGATGTCTTTCGCCCATGGACATGGTGGCATGCGATCAGCTATGCGTTCGCGCATGACTACAAGCAGATTGGCCACATCCTGTTCAACATGCTGGGCCTGTACATGATGGGGCGACCGGTGGAACAGCGATATGGGACCAGCGAGTTCTATCGCATCTATCTGCTGTCGGCCCTGTTCTGCGGCGGCTTGTGGCTCGTTCGGCAAGCGATCTTCGGTGGCGGAGCGTCGGTCTTGGGAGCTTCCGGTGCGGTCCTCTGCATCAGCATGCTGTTCATCTTCAACTACCCCAACGCGACTGTGTTTCTCTTGTTTTTCCCCATGCCCGCATGGGTCATGGGCGTGATTCTGGTCCTGGTGAATTTCTTCTCGCCCGCCGGGGACGGAATCGCGTATGACATCCATATCTTCGGGATGTGCTTTGCCGCCATGTATTTTTTCCTGCACTGGAATTTTTCATGGATTCAATCCCCCTCAAGCCTTTGGACGCGAGTTCGAAGGTGGCTCACAGGCCCTCGCTTGAAAGTGGTCCGCAATCGGGAAGTCGACAATGAGCGAAGCGATACCCTGGAAGCGGATCGCATCCTGGAGAAAATCCACGTTTTCGGCAAGGATTCTCTCACCGCCAAAGAAAAACGCTTCATGGAGCGGTACTCGCAAGCCATGCGCGACAAAAAGAAAATGGAGTCCTAGCCTGAATCCTCGCGGCGCTCAACAATAGCGTTGTTTTCACTCGGATTCTGGAATCGATCCTCGCAAGCACGGAGTTCCCTCCCACGATGCCTGTCGCCCCCGCCAGCACCTTCAATCCGCTGCGCACTGAAATCGCTGGATTCGAAGTCGAGCGTATCGTCTCGCAATTCGGCACGCCCTGTTACGTCTACGACATGGAGTTGATCCGACGCCGCGTGGCCGACCTCGCCATGTTCGATACCATTCGCTATGCCCAGAAAGCCTGTTCCAATATCGCGATACTGGATCGGCTGCGGCGGCTCTCTGTCGTGGTCGATGCGGTGAGTGCGGGCGAAGTCCGTCGCGCCTTGGCAGCGGGCTTCGATCCCCATAGCAATCCCCCCGGTATTGTCTACACCGCCGACGTCTTCGATCGCGAAGCCCTCGACCTGGTCTCCGAGAGATCGCTGCATGTCAATTGCGGTTCCCCCGACATGATTGAGCAGTTGGGCAACGTCTGCCCCGGCGCGAGCGTGACCCTGCGAGTCAATCCCGGCTTTGGACACGGCCACAGCCAAAAGACCAACACCGGAGGCCCGCAATCCAAGCACGGCATTTGGCACTCCGAAATCGATCAATGCCTGCGACTCGCCGATATGCACAACGTCGCCATCACCGGTCTGCATATGCACATCGGTTCAGGAACGGATTTGGAGCACTTGTCGCAGGTATGCCAAGCCCTCGAACGGGTGGCGGAGCAAATCGGACGGACACTGAACACCATCAGCGCCGGAGGCGGGCTGCCGGTTCCCTATCGGGAAGGCCAGTCGTATGTCGACTTGGATCAGTACTATGCCCTCTGGGACCAAGCGCGGCAACGGCTCGAGGAGCGATTCGGCCATCCGCTCCGTTTGGAAATCGAACCAGGCCGCTACCTGGTCGCCGAGAGCGGTTACCTGATCGCCGAGATTCGGGCCGTCAAAAAAATGGGAGACAACACGTTCTATCTTCTCGACGCTGGCTTCAACGACTTGGCAAGACCGATTCTCTACGGCGCCTACCACCCGATCTCCATCGCGCATCGCGGCAAGATTGTCCCGAGGGAACGCATCGATGTGGTCGTCGGCGGGCCGTTGTGCGAGAGCGGTGACATTTTCACCCAGGAAGAGGGTGGCTTCGTCGCCAAACGTTCGCTCCCGCCCGCCCGCGTGGGGGATTTCCTCATCCTCGAAGTCGCCGGTGCATACGGTTTTGTCATGGCCAGCAACTACAACGGCCGCTACCGGCCACCCGAACTGCTGATCGAGGATGGAGCCCTGCATTGCATCCGAAGACGAGAGAACTTCGAGGATTTGATTTCCGGAGAGTCCATTCCTCCAACCGTTGCTTGACTTGCCCGTATACTAACTACAATCCGCTGGCCCCATTCCTAATTCACGAAAAGGAAAACCTTCCATGAATCACCGATCCCTTCTCGCAGGCATTGTCGCGATGGCTATGATGAGCGCTGGACAAATGGACCGCATCGCGTTGGCCAAACCCCCAGCCCTGGCCTTCACCATGAACTCGCTCGCCGGCGAAAAAGTCGACTTGAGCAAGTACGAAGGCAAAGTGGTCCTGTTTGTGAATGTGGCCAGCAAATGCGGCTACACCAACCAGTACGCAGGCCTCCAAAAGATCCACGAAAAGTACAGCGACAAGGGGTTGGTCGTGATCGGAGTCCCCTGCAACCAATTCGGTGGCCAGGAACCAGGCACGAGCGAAGAAATCCAGAAGTTCTGCTCCAGCAAGTACAACGTCACCTTCGACCTGCTTGAGAAAGTCAACGTGAAGGACGACAGCGGCAAAAACGTCGCGGCATGCGAATTGTTCAAATACCTCACGTCCGTCGAAGCCAAGCCCGCTGGCAAAGGCCCGGTGAAGTGGAACTTCGAAAAGTTCTTGGTCGATCGCCAGGGAAATGTCGTCGCTCGCTTCGGCTCCGGTGCAACTCCCGAATCGGCGGAAGTGACCTCCGCGATCGAGAAGGCATTGGCCGCTCAATAAGCGGATACGCTCCACCGCCACTCCTGAACACGTGGCGATGCAGAAAACAGGGGGACGGCTCAACCCACGGAGTTGTCCCCCTTTTCGTTTGCCCGAGAACGGCGCGGGGTGCCTCGTTAACGGATGCTCCCTTGATCGATCTCCTGCAGCATCCATCGAATGCGACTCTCCCACTCCTGCCGGCTCTCCCGGGTGTTCTTCAAGAAACGAGAGTCTCGATCCGCGGGAATTCGACCTAGGATATCGATAGCCATCTCCAGCGTTCGGCGCATTTCGGAAATCTGGCCAAGTTCCTGGTGGCAACGCGCCATCTGCACAAATGCCTCGAGGGATTCCGGTTCGTTGATGAACTGGTTGGCTGCAGAACGATAAGCCTCCAGGGCACCCTTGAAGTTGCCTTCCTGGAAGAGCAAGTCCGCCTCCCCGAAGTAGCTGTTGCACAGGAGCATCTCGGAGTTGGGGATCCGCACCTTGCCTTTATCCATCGTCAGTTCGCGACGCAATGCGGCAAACGTGTCGCGAGAATGGATCAGCAACTCCTTCCGTTTCCCTTTCCATTGCGAAATCGATTCCTCGCTCACCAACCGGTTTCCTCGCAGCAATGTCTCCGGCCAGTAGGAGGCCATGCGATACGCCTTGGCGGTCATGTAGAGCAGTTCGTACCGCCTCGCGTCCCCTTGGAATCGCCTCAGCCCCTCCTCCATGCTGGCGATACTTCGCAACAGTTGCTGATAGCTTTTCTCCAAATCGGATTGCCACCCTTGGGGTTGATTCCCTTCCTCAACGGCCAAGCCGAGGATCCTCACCTGCATTTGTTCTCCTTGGCGAAACATCAGCGTGCCCAACTCGATCAAAGACTCCTTCCAGATCGGGCTGTCGGGGCGCAGGCTTCCGGAGTAGAGGTTGTCCACAATCAACGACTCCGCGGCCTCGAAATTTCCGAGGCTCCATTGCAGCTTGGCTGCCGTCAGCTTCGCATCCGGCAAAAGCGGGGTGGCGGGAGTCATCAACAGCAGGTTGTTGATCGCGACGAGTGCATCCTCGGTTTTCCCGGCAGCCGCATAATTTTTCGCTCGCATCAGCATCGGACGCGAGTGGTCGGACCGAGGGGCGAGATCGAGATACCGATCGATAAGACGGTTGCTTTCCAGGAAACGCCCAGAAAAGTGATAGTCCTCGATCCCCCACCAGAGCCTTTCCATATAGTTCGGCGTACGCATGTCGATCTGACTCAGACGCTCGATCGACTGTGCAGCGCGGCGGAATATCTGCTCGACCTCGCCGCCGTCCGTCTTCTCTATCTTGAAATTCGATCGCTCACCCTCCGAACTCGCACGATTCCCCTGTTGCAGCTTTCGACCCCAACGGTCGTGGATCGAGGCTTCGAGCCTCAATCGATCCACTTCCGAACACACATTGGGCAGATCATCAACAAAGCGTGCTGCTTCCGCATAATCCCCCTTCTCGAGGAGCCGATTGGCCGACGCGAGCAAACGCAAACGCATCTTGGTCAAGGGCATCGAAGGGTTCTCGTACCACTGAGGATTCTTAAAATTCTTGGTCAGTTGTTCGAGGGTCGCGGACGCTTTCGGGTGCTCGTCCAAGCCGATCTGCATCTCGATTTCCTCGATGCCCGCGATCATGAATTCAGGTTCAAATGGAGAGGACAATCGCAAACTACTCAGCGTGCTGATCGCTTGCTTCAACGCACCAGCATCTCGATAGATCAGCCCTTGCTCAAGCATTGCCTGGCGGCGTATTGGATTCGGTACATTCTCGAGAGATTCGATTTCCTTCAGGTTCTCCAGTGCTTCCTTGCGCATTGCAGATGATTCGGAGTTGGGTTCGAGCGCTTGCTGTCGCAGGGCTCGAGCCAATGTCAGATCAGCATGAGAACGCCTGGGAGATTCAATCGAAATCGAACGCCACAACGGGACAAGCTGATCGTACTGCTTCGTCTCGCAGTGGATTTCCATCCGCTTAGATGCAATGCGATCGACATCGCTCGGGGCGAGCGCCGAGAGAGCCGACCATCGTTCCAAGCGTCTCAACGCCGAATCCGGATCGCGAGAGCTGCCATACAGATCGATATCGATCAATCGCTCCACTGCATCGCTCCGCCCCCTTGGCCAACGATCAAAAGCGATCGACAGCGGAGCGATCGCCTCCTCCCAACGCATCAAATCGTATAAAGCGATCCCGAGCAAATAGTTTCCGAGCCCCTCATAACCAGGCGGAAACTTCAGCTCGCGGCTCTTCTGCAGTTCGGCAGCGGCCTCCTCGTTTTTTTCCATCCGCGAGGGACGATTCGACAACGACTCCGCAGCCTGTCTCGCTGCCGCACCCATCAAAAAGTGCCGCGTCGATTTGTCCACGCGCTTCTTGATCTGAGCTTCCTTGATCGGCTCAACAATGCGAGCGGCAGTGGTATAGTCCCCGCCGCGAGCCAATCGCAATCCCAACTGCACCTTCTCCGAGACATCCGCCTCCTTGCTCAACAGCACCCAAGCAATCAGTACCGCAGAGGAGATGCCAACTAGCCCCCCGATGATCGCTAGAACCTTGATCCTACTCACGCTTTACCTCGCGACCAAGCTGGACCTAGACTCCGAACAGTACGCTCGAGAAAGCAGCCAAAGGCGATTGAAAAAGAAGCTCTCGCCATAACGGATCGCGAAGGTATCGAAATACAAAACAAGCGATCCATAAATACAATATTCGATCCGACCATCGGTGAAGAAGCGTCAGCCGCCAACCGCTTCTCCTCAGATCATCCGCCTCCGAAGCCGGATTCGGCTCGGGCACTGCCGTCGGCATGACACCGGCGACGGTGGCGAGAACTCCGAGATATTGAATCCCCAATCCGCGAACCAACTTCACCATGTCTTGATGCCGCGAATCCGAGTCGTTCGATCGCCTACGCATCCGGATCGCATCCCACCAACCGCCCCAACGGATCGCTACCCCACAAACCACGATGCCAGCTGCCAGCAACAGCACAGCGAGACTCCATCCGGACAACACCCCGCCCCGGAGGACGAATCTAGGGGTTCCCGTAATCGCAAAAGCCCCTCGAGCCCCCCCACCGCGAACCAGCAGGTTCGATTCCTCGTCGGAAACCAACTGCTTTGCGGTTTCCACCTCGGCTTGAAGCGATGCCAACATCTCCCGCTCGCAGACTCCCGGGTCCGCCGACGATCGAGAAACCAGCCGAAACGGGGACCTCTCCCCTGGCTCGTCCCATGCAATACCCTGCCTCTCGCAATCGAGCCGAAATCGCGACAACTCATGCTCAGCCACGCGGAGCCGCCACTTCGCCTGAGTCATCCCGCGGCGCTCCAATGCAGATATCGCGTCCGCCCCCGAGGAAACGATCGACGTCAATCTAGCCAGTTCCTCCTCCAGCTCGGATGCCGTCGCGCGAGACCGCAACCCCACGCGAAGCCGAATCTTCCTCGCCGGAACCTCGCCTTCCAAATGCGTCGCCCCTCCTGTCGCCAATCCTTCAGGAACCGACTCGCAAAAGAGCCAGGCAATGGATGTCGAAGCGACATCGTGTCGCCGACTGACTTCCAAAAATCGCGATTGCTGGAACTCGGAAACCAACGCGCTGCATTCGCACACCAGAACCGGCTTTTGCACCTGCAAGAAACTAGTGCCCCACAAAAGCAGGCAAAATCCCAGCAAGCCGCCAACCTGCAAGGCACGAATAAACCTCGAATGGAGAGATGCCTTCATCGCGAACGGATGCCATAGAGAGATTGACGCTTTTTCCGATTCTTCGGCTGAACCCGCTCCCAGCCGTGAAGCAATCTCCGAACAGCAGGCAAAAGACCTCTCCTTGGCTTAACCTCCCTCAACATTGCTAGCGTTGATGGAAAGACGATCTTCGGCCTCGGCCGCTCGGCGGTATACAATACAATGACGGGTTTGGGACTCTAAGGGGGAAATCGAGCCGATGACATCCACGAGCACGCACCAACATCGTCAGAGCGCACCTGACCACGTGGGGGTGTGCGTTCTGACCGTGAGCGACACGCGGACTCTCGACACCGACCGCGGGGGGGATCGGATTGAATCGCTCATGCTTGCCGCCGGGCACAGGATTCGCGGCAGGCGGATCGTTCCGGATGAGTGCGCGATGATCGCGAACACAGCCCGCGAGCTATTGGCCATCGAGGGCGTCGACGCTCTCTTGGTGACTGGCGGAACCGGCTTGGCGGCACGCGACCAGACAACCGAAGCGGTGGAATCGCTGTATGATGCGGTGATTCCGGGTTACGGTGAACTCTTCCGAATGTTATCGTTTCAGGAGATCGGACCGGCGGCGATGTTGAGCCGAGCAAGCGCCGGACGGTTCGGCAGGCAAGTGATTCTGACCATGCCTGGCTCACCTGCGGGAGTCCAACTCGCGATGGAGCGATTGATCGTACCCGAGCTGACGCATCTGGTTTTTCACGCGAGGGGTTAATTTCTGATGCAATCGAAATGGTTCTTTTTGGCCTTGATGCTGTCGCCCCTCGGCCTCGGTCACCGGGCTACCGTTTCGGCGGACGAAGGTGCTCCCCCGGCGGAGCCGAAAGTGATCGTCAGGTACAATATTCCCTACGCGGATGAAGGCGACTCATCGAGAATCGCCGATATCTACCAGCCCGATTCCGAAGGGCGTTTGCCTGCCATTGTGATGATTCATGGCGGGGCATGGATGGCTGGCGACAAATCCTACGACGCCGTGCACGCTCGAAAATTCGCAGCCGCCGGTTATGTGGTTATGGTGATCAATTACCGGTTGGCACCTGCCCATAAATATCCCGCACAGATCGACGATTGCTTTGAAGCGATCCGGTGGTTGGTATCCCGCGCCGAGGAGTATCGCGTCGATGGCGACCGGATCGGGGTCTGGGGGTATTCCGCAGGCGGGCATCTCGCGGCCTTGGTAGCCACCAATCCGCGGTATGGCATTCCCCGCGTCAAAGCTTGTGTCGCAGGAGGCGCGCCGTGCGACCTGCGATTGATTCCCGACAACAACGCAGTATTGTCCGGCTTCCTCGGTGGAACGCAAAACGAGATTCCGGAAATCTACGAAACCGCATCTCCCATTCACCATGTCTCACCTGACGACCCACCGATGCTGCTCTTTCATGGCGAAGCGGATCGTTTGGTGCCCATCGACTTCGTCCTCGGGATGCGCCGGCAACTGGAAGACCACCAGGTCGAATACCAGTTCCTACCGCTCGAAAACAAAACGCACATCATGGCCTTCGTCGACAAGGATGCCATCCGCCGGTCGATCGACTTCTTCAACCAACACTTGAAGAAGCCTTGAGGAGGCGACGGGACGCCGGTCCGAGAGCAGCGATCAGCGAACCGATCCGCTTCGAAGCTTGGGAGTCGCCAGTTGCTTCCCATTCCGATCGCTCACGGCGATCGCCAGCCAGCCATCCTGAATCTCGAATTGCGAGACTTCCAAACCTTGAGCGCGGGGGTCTTCCAAGAGACTCTGCGCTACCATGGGAAGGCTGGTTCGAGCCGACAACACCTTGGTGAAGATCGCTCTGAGAGGCAATCGATCGCGAGAGCCAAGGCGATGACCGTCGATGCTGATCACCCCGTCGCGAACCAACTCGGCTTGTAATCCTTGGACGCTTGCCGTGTAGGAGGTTCGAATCACGAAATTCTTCAGATGGATCCTGCCAGGCTGTTCCAGCGACTCCAGTCGCAGCGTCAGCCACATCTTGCCATCCTCGAATTCGATCGACATCGGATTCGGAGTCGCAAAACGGATCGTCACGTCATGCGGGGTATCGCTCGGCAACACGGGGCGAGGCTGCTGCAGCACGTCCGCGATGGAATCAGACAGTTCTTGAATCGACCAATCTCGATCCGTGTCGATCGCGCGATCGACCAGGTTGTTGAAGATCGAATGATGGATTTGAAGGGAAAGCTGGCTGTCCGACGGAGCCAAAGGGCGAGGGGTACACGCGGACAACTGGCTGTCGTTGGCCAGCCGGTAGCGTGCGATCAAGCGATCTTCCGTGGTTTGCATATCCATCACCAGCGGACTCAGCTGGAGGGATTGCAACGGGCCGAGGAATCGCGACTCGAGCTTCTCCTGCGCAGTGCCGATCTGCGTTTTGAGCTGCTTGTCAAACTCCTCATCGGTCTGCTTGGCAATCAATCGCTGCGTGATGCGTTTCGCGATCGGTCGAGATTGCGAAAATTCACGGTGCGCGACATAGCGAATCATGTCCCCGACGATGGGCATGGAATCCCAATCGGTCGAGAAACGGCGAAGCGAGTCCGAGGACTCAACGCGAGCCGGTACACCGTTGACGTTCAGGGACTGGCCATCCACGCGCACTTCCCGATGCGTCTGGACGTTCGCTGTCCCCGAATTGAAAAACGTCACTCCGTTTCGGCTGCTTTTGGTGTTGCTGGCGATTTCCCCATCCAAATTGAGGCGCAACCTCCATGCCTGGGTATCGGGCAAGAGATCCACTTTCAAGTCCGTTTGCACGCGGCTGGCTCCGCTCGTGTCCGCACCGAGAATCTTTTGCTGCACCGGACGCGTGCTGACCTGCCCCTTGGGCATCATCCGGTTCAGGAATGTTTCGGAAACGCTCAATCGGACATTCGCGTTGCGATAATGTGTATTGATCGCAGCAGCCACTGCACCGATCTCCGGATGCTCCGAAAATCGAAGCGACTCGACCGCATCCGCAACGTCGACGGAACATCGATGCACCGAATTGCTCTCCAGCGTTTCGACATCCACGATCAATTTGCGATAGTCGACCGGCTTGATCGTCAGCGGATGCACCTGGTCGGCTAAGCGGTGAATCGCAGCCGATCGAAGAACGCGAAGCTGCTCAGTGGAGACTTTCGTACTCGTGACCCGGTGGAGAAACTGCCTCGCGACCTGGATTTGATCATCCTTGGAACCGATGCGACCCTGGGCCAAATCCTCAATACGGTCGAGCATCAGATAGGAATTCCATCCCGCAATGTCATCGGTCGAAGCCAAGGCTTTTCGAGCAGACTCCAGCTGCTCCATCATGCGATCGGAATCGATGGCGTACTTCCGCGGTGCGCTGTAGGAACGGCTGTTGCTAACACATTGATGCACCGAAGTCCAAACCGCGCATCGCCGCTCGATCGCATAGGCGATTCGAGAAAAGACGCGAGCGGCAGGAAGATCTTGGGAATGTCGAGTGGCTAGGTCGTACCCCAGCGGCACAAGCCCCTGGAGCGATTGAAGCAACTCTCCACCCCGCTGACTTCCGATCGGATGCGTTTGCAGTTCGGAAACAACCTTCTGAATCTCGTTGAACCACCCCCGAACCTCCGCGTCCGATCCGGCGATTGGAAGACCTTGGCCCGAAGCGACCTCCTCCTCCAATTGAGTCGGACGGGGCCAATTCCGGTCCCAGGCATCCGTGGCGGTGCCCCCGCCCCCAATCCGAACGACAACCGGCGTCGCAACCGAAATCGTGCTGGCCTCAATCGAATCCTTGACCGCGACACTCTCCAGATTCCTCGCCGGAACCGAGAGCGACTCCACAAACGGATCGGACAAAGCCAACGAGACCGGCGCCGCCAATCGCGCTCCCGCAGGAGGTTCGAGGCGCTCAAGCCGACTCGGGGCTTCCGATCGGTAAGCGGACCAGCTCGACCGATCCAACAACTCCAACGGAGCTTCCGCCACGATGGGCAGAGGCTCCGCCGAGATTTTGATTGCTTTTCCAGGCTGAGCCCTCACCGACAATGTCGTCGTCCTGGAAGCCCGATAATAGCCCGGCCGCTTCCAGTGCGACATCCACTCGCCTGCACAGAATAACAATACCAGCGCGACCCCAATGGCAATCGCGTAACGAACGCCTCGCACACTCGACCCGGAACGATTGGACATCCTTGCTTCCCCGTTGCACGAGCAGCCAGCCCCAAGAAATCAAGCCCCGGAACTCTACGACCCGCTACTCCATATTCGACCGACTCCCACCCCTCGATCAAAACAAGCTTCCCGTAAAACCCCTTTTCTTCCCCAGCCGCCCACCTGTCCATGCAGGTTAGGGAAAATGTAACGCCTCGTCCAAATGCTAGCACTGGAAAGCGCGGTCTTGGAGTATCATATCGGGCCTGGTTTCCCTTCGAACAAGTGCCTGTTTTGTTTCCATCATGATGACCCGAAAAAATCGTCTATCCTCCGTTTGGATTCCTTCTCTCCTAGGATTGCTCATGTTGCAGGATGGTTTATCCGCTCAATCCACTCGGTCGATGCAGGTCGAGGACTTGTTTCGGTACGATCGACTCGCTGAACCTCAGATCCATCCCAAAGGGACTTCGCTGGTCTATCAGGTGACCCGGTTCATTGATCCGGCCAAGAATGCGAAGTCGACCCAACTATGGCTGGCCCCTCTCGACGGAGGGAATGCTCGCCAGCTGACTTACTCCGGCAAATCGGATGCGCACCCTCGTTGGTCTCCCGATGGCACGCAAATCCTTTTTGAGTCCAACCGCGACGGAACCTCCCAGCTGTATATCCTGAACTTGCAATCCGGCGGCGAACCCAAGCGGCTGACCAACATCGCCACCGGCGCCAGCAACGGCACGTGGTCCCCCGACGGCAAGCAGATCGCTTTCGTATCGACGGTGAACCCCGCCTACAGCCAACTCCCCTTCGAGGAATCGAACGCCAAAAATCGAGCGGAGGTCGAAGCCACCGAAGCCAACCCAGTCAAAGCCAAGACGTTCACAAAACTCTTCTATCGCCATTGGGACTCCTACGTGGAGGACAAACGGCAACACATTTTCGTCATCGACGCCGATGGCAAGAGCTGCCGCGATGTGACGCCAGGAGACCGCGATGCCTATCCCACCAGCACGACCTTCAGCGCGAGCCAGGATTTCTGCTTCACTCCGGATGGCAAAGCCTTGATCGTCACCGCTGTTCCCGAATCCAGCGAATCCTGGACGACCAACTACGAACTGTGCCGGATCGAAATCGACAAACCCGCGACGCAATGGAAGTCGTTGACCGCCTCCAACCAGGCAGCCGACGGTTTGCCGAGGTTCAGTCCCTCGGGCAAACGCTTCGCCTACCGCGCCCAAGCCAAACCGGGTTACGAAGCGGATCAATGGAACCTGCATGTGGTGGAATCCAAACCTGACGGTACATGGTCGAGTACGCCCGCATCGCTTCTGGACTCGCTCGATCGCTCGCTGGGTGACTTCGTATGGATCGATGACAACACTCTCGCCTTTACGACCGAGGAGCAAGGAGCCAGCGCGGTCTACCAGGTTGCCGTCGGTGGTAAACCCACCAAGGTTGCCATCGATTTTGGCGATGGTCGCTTTGGACAACTGACCGCCCTGCATAACCACAACAGCATGCTCGCGGTCGCCCGCGCAACGATGAATCGCCCCGCGGAAATTTTCACCGTTTCGATGAATGGCTCGATGGTCGCCAGGCAAGCGACCCATCACAACGACGCGCTCGCGAAGGAGATCGCTGAGGTGCGGCCCGAAAGCGTTCAGGTTCCCGTGGAAGGAACGGTCCCCATGCAAATGTGGATCCTCAAACCGCCTGGTTTCGACCCCTCCAAGAAGTGGCCGGTCGCCTACCTCATCCACGGTGGTCCGCAGGGAGCTTGGGAAGACGGCTGGAGTTTCCGTTGGAATCCGCAACTGTGGGCCGCTCAAGGGTACGTCGTCGTACTCCCCAATCCACGCGGCTCCACGGGATTCGGTCAAGCCTTCTGCGATGAGATCAGCGGCGACTGGGGGGGCAAGTGTTACCGCGACCTCGTCGCAGGCTTGGCCGCAGTCAAGAAGCTACCTTACGTCGATACGCAGCGAATCGGATCCGCGGGAGCCAGCTTCGGTGGCTACATGCAGGATTGGTTCGCGGTCAACGACATCGCCAAAGATCTTCGCTGTCTGATTTCGCATTGCAGCGTCTACAACTTCGAAAGCATGTGGGGGACCACCGACGAACTCTGGTTCGATGAATACGAGCATGGTGGCCTGCCGTGGGAGATCCCCGGCAAGTATCGCGAATTCAGTCCCCACACCTTGGCTGGCAATCTCGGCAAATACAAAACGCCGATGCTCGTGATCCACAACGATCTCGACTTCCGCTGCCCGATCGGCCAGGGACATGAGCTGTTTCAAGCCCTGCAGCGCCAAGGAGTGCCCAGCCGATTCATCAATTTCCCGGACGAAGGGCACTGGGTCTCGAAGGCTCACAACAGCATGCACTGGCATCGTGAAGTCTTTGCATGGATGACCAAGTACTGCCCGCCAGGAGGGAAGTAAGCAGTGGCGGGCTCGCTGGCAGTTCCAATGAAAACGTCGAATCGGCTGACGCTCTACATCCTCATCGCTATGATTGCGGGCGCCCTCCTGGGGTATGTCGTTCATGTCAGCGCGACGCAGGAATTTATCGCGGGGTTCTCGAAGACCATCAAGCTGCTGACCACGATTTTCATCCGGCTCGTCCAGATGATCATCTCTCCACTCGTCTTCTCCACCTTGGTGGTAGGGATTGCGAAGCTCGGAGATGTGGCGTCGGTTGGCAGGGTGGGAGGCAAAGCCATGTTGTGGTTTATCGCCGCTTCATTCACGAGCCTTTTGTTGGGCATGATCCTGGTGAACTACTTTCAGCCGGGTGCTGGCTTCAACGCGATTCAAGGCGATGCCGCCGAAGCGGAAAAATTAGCGGCCAACACCGAGCAGTTCAATCTACAAAAGTTTGTGGAGCATATTGTGCCCCGCAGCGTCGTCGAGGCGATGGCGACCAACGAGATTCTGCAGTTGGTGGTCTTCAGCATCTTCTTCGGTGTCGCAACTGCGGCCATGGGGGACAAGGCCAAGGTGATCGTCGAAGGTCTCGACGCCCTGTCCCACGTGATCCTCAAGATGGTCGGGTATGTGATGAACTTCGCACCCCTGGGTGTCTTCGGGGCGATTGCTGCGGTGATCGCCGCCAAGGGTTTGGACGTCTTTTGGTTCTACGGAAAATACTTGTTCTGCTTCTTGATGGGAATTGCGGCGTTGTGGTTGATATTGCTCGCAGTGGGTTATCTCATTTTGGGCAAGCGGCTGTTCGAACTGTTGCGGCATATCATGTCGCCGCTGATCATCGCCTTCAGTACGACCAGCAGCGAAGCGGTCTTTCCCAAACTGACCGAGGAACTGGAGCGATTTGGTTGCAAGGATAAAATCGTTTCCTTCATTTTGCCTCTCGGTTACTCGTTTAATCTCGACGGCAGCATGATGTACATGACCTTTGCAAGCATCGCCCTAGCGCAGGCCAACAACATCCAGCTGGATCTGGGGACGCAGTTGACGATGTTGGTGGTGCTGATGCTGACCAGCAAGGGAATCGCCGGCGTGCCTCGGGCTTCCTTGGTCGTCGTTACCGCCACGTGCGCGATGTTCAAGATCCCTCCTGAGGCGATCGCCTTGATCCTTCCCATCGATCATTTTTGCGACATGTTTCGCACGGCGACGAATGTGTTGGGAAACACCTTAGCCACTGCGGTGGTGAGCAAGTGGGAAAATGAACTGGGCCCCGCTCAGACCTCTGGGGAATCGTGATTCGATATTCGCGGCCCACGCAAAACCGCGCGATCGAAGCCCGTCGATCGCTGCGGTAAAGCAGTTGAGCAATCAACCGTTAGTCCGACTTCTTTACGGCACCAAGTGCTTTGAGCCGCTTTTGCAACTCCGCAACCTTGTCCGGGTTGTCGGAGTAACGATTGTTGCGTTGGCCGAGGTCGGTTGCGAGATCGTACAGCTCCCCCATTTGTTCATTCTTTGAATAGCCATTCTCAGAATCAAACCCGTCAGGGACCTTGCTCACCCCTCCGCTCATGGCATCGATCAGCACCCAACTTCCAGAGCGGATCGCGTAGCCATTTGGGTTGGTGTTATGCACCAGTTCGTTTCGCGCGCTGGGACCACTTCCGAATAACAAAGCGCGCTGGTCAACGCTGTCCTCCGCTTCTCCGCTTGGAATATCGACACCCACGATCCCTGCAATCGTCGCAAAGAGATCGATCTGGCTGAGCAAGCCGTCGCTGACCTTGCCTGCAGGGACTTTGCCAGGCCAGCGGATGATGGCGGGGACCCGATGTCCTCCTTCCCACAGATCCCGCTTGAGCCCGCGCAGCGGCCCCATGCTGCGATGACCATAACGTCGAATCCGTTCATAGGCATACCTCTCCGGACCGTTGTCAGAACTGAAGATCACGAGAGTGCGGCTGCTGTGTCCGCCCGTTTCTAAGGCTGCCAAAATCTTGCCTACGACCGCATCGGTCTGAGCGACAAAGTCGCCATAGCCTCCGGCTTGCGTTGTCCCAAGGTACTCGTTCGATGGAACCATCGGCGCATGGGGCGATGTGAACGGAACGTAGAGAAAGAATGGCCGATCGTGGGTTTGTTGGCTGAGCCACTCGACCGCCTTGTCGGTCAATCGAGGCATCACCGCATAAAAATCCCAATCGGCCACTGCGGGGCCTGGCCGCGTCTCGAAGTTCCCTTCGACGGTCTTCATTTTGGTCTGTAGCGATTCGGTTGGGGGAGCGACCAACCGATCGTTCTCGAACCAGGTGTAAGGCGGAAAGTTGGGAACATCATCGCCAAAGTAGTAGTCAAATCCATGATCGAGCGGCCCGCCGGGAATCGGACGACTCCAATCGAACGCATCGGGAGGATAACCGTCTTTCGGGTCGGGCTTTTGGTTGGGGTCGCGTTGGATCGATTTCCAATTCCAACCCAGATGCCATTTGCCGATGCAAGCGGTGCGATAGCCTTGACCTTGGAGAAGTTCCGCCAGCGTCGTTCGTTCCGAATCCAACACAGGCGGATCAAACGAATTGACGATCCCATGAAACTTGCGCCAATGATAGCGTCCCATCAGCATCGCGTAGCGACTTGGGGTGCAGACTCCGGATGAACTGTGCGCATCGGTGAATCGCATTCCTTCGGCCGCCAACCGATCGAGATTCGGCGTCGGGATCTTCGATTCGGGATTCTGGCAAGCCAGATCGCCATACCCGAGATCATCCGCATACAGAATCACGATATTAGGCCGATCCGGTTCGGAACTGCGGGCATGGATTGCCAGAACGGGCAATAACCATGCGATGCAAGGCAGCCCCATCCATCGGCAAACGCTTCTTGGAGGCCAACCGACCGAAACAGACCGTCGAAATCGTTTCATCTTGACTGGAACCCACGGCGTGCACGTTTCCACCAATCGTCCAAGAGCGAATAGGCGACCGGGGTCGCGACGAGGCTGAGCAATAGTGATAACGCTTGCCCACCAATAATGATCTTCGCCATACTCGCTCGAGCGCTCGCACCCGGCCCCTGGCCCAATGCGATCGGAAACATGGCTGCCATCAACATCACCGTGGTCATCAAGATCGGACGCAAACGTGTATGATTCGCCTCTATAATCGCTTGTTCGCGATCCATCCCCGACCGTCGCAGTTCGTTGGTCTTGTCGACTTGCAAGATCCCGTTCTTTTTCACGATCCCAATCAACATAAACAACCCAAACATGGCGTACAGATCGAGCGGTGTTCGGAACAGCATCAGCGACAATAAGCCGAATGGAATTGTGACTGGCAATCCCGCTAAGATACTCACTGGATTGAGCCAGCTCTCGAATTGCGCCGCCAAGATCAAGTACATGAAGGTCAAGCTCAGTCCCAAAGCGACTGCGAAATAGTATGCCGTGTCGGACAACATGTCGGCTTGTCCGCCAAAAACGATGCCGTACTCCGGGGGCATATTCATTTCGGCGACGCTGCGCCGCGCGTACTGGACCGCATCGTTGAGCGAGACTCGATCCGGATGGGCCATCAGCGTCACCGTTCGCTGGCGATTGAGCCGATCGATCTGGCTAGGTCCCTGTCTTTCCTCGAGTTTCGCCAGACTTCCCAATTCGACCGATCCCGCCGTCAGCGATGGAATCGTCAAGGCCAACAATTCCTTCGAATCGCTCCGGTATTTCTTGTCGGCTCGCAACCACACGTCGAACGGTTCGGTCCCCTCTTTGAAGGTCGAAACGATTTGGCCACCGACCAGAACGTTGAGGGTACTGGCGATCGCCTGAACGGGAATCCCCAAATCCATCGCCCGTTCGCGATCGATCACCACTTGCAATTCGGGCTTTCGCATCGAGAGCGTCGAATCGATATCGACCAGGCCCGGCAACTGCCCCAACTTGCCTCGCAGCGTATCGGCATACTCGGCTAGCTGTGCGATCTCTGGTCCTTGCAGGCTGATCTGAAAAATGCGATTGTCGCCGTTGGGTCCGCCACCGAGCGTGGAAACATCCGAGACGGCGGTTCGCAGGTCCGGATAATCAGCGAGGATCTGCCGCGCGCGATCCATAAGATCAAATTGACTGAAACGTCGTTTGTCGATCTCGACCAACCGAAGATAGATCGAGCCTCGGGTCACGTCCCCTTGGCCCTTGGCGTTTCCGCTTCGGCCGATCGATGTGTATCGATGCACTACCCCCGGAAGTTCAACCAGCCGGGATTCGATCTCGCGCACGATTTGGTCGGTCCGTTCGAGCGTAAAGCCCTCCGGCGCGATGAAACTGACCTGCATCTCGCTCTGGTCGTCGCGCGGGATCATGTTGACCCCCAGATTCATTGCGATAGGGATCGTGGACAAGACGACCAGGAAACTCAATAGAATCGTCGCCCACCGATGTCGCATCGACCACTTCAAGACCTTGTCGTAGATCGATTCCATCAATCGATATACCCACCCCGATTTGGACGTCTTGGCATGAACACTGCGCGATTCGAGCTTGAGAAATCGCGAGCAGAGCATCGGGGTAAGCGTAAATGAAACGAACAAACTCATCAGGATGGCAAAAGCGACTGTCAAGCCAAAACTACTGAAAAATCGACCGACCAGGCCCCCCATGAACGCTACCGGAACAAAGATGACCACCAGCGATAAACTCGTTGCCAGAACAGCCAAGGCGATTTCGCGCGTGCCGATGATCGAGGCTTGCATCGCGTCCAGGCCGTTCTCTTCCATGTGCCGAAAAATGTTTTCATGGACCACCACCGCATCGTCGATCACGATGCCGATGGCAAGAATCAACCCCAACATCGTGATGTTGTTGAGGGTGAAGCCCATGATCTCCATAAACAGAAACGTCGGCACGATCGAGGTCGGGATCGCGAGTGTGGCGATCAGCGTCGTTCGCCAATCGCGAATGAAAAGCAGGATCGTGACTCCGACCAACAAGGCGGCCAGCAAGAGATGAAACTTCACCTCTTCCATGGATTTGCGGATGAATCGCGATTGGTCCTGCGTGATCTCCAAGCGAATATCGCTCGGCAGGCTGTTTCGAATGCGCTCGATCCGTTCTTGGACGGCATCGGAAATCGCGATGGTGTTGGTGCCCGACTGCTTCTGCACAAACAAACTCACAGCATTCTTGCCGTCCAGTCGGCTCAGTCCGCGAGGCTCCTCGATCGAGTCGGTGGCAACACCGATATCGCGAATGCGAATGGGGTAACCCTTGCGATTGGCGACGATGATCTCATTGAACTGATCCGAAGTAGGAACGCGTCCGAGAGTTCTCAGAATATATTCCTTGGAACCCTGGTCGACGATACCTCCGGGAACTTCGAGGTTCTGCTTGATCAAGGACTGGCGCACTTCTTCGACGGAGATATCGTACGCGCGGAGTCGATCGGTATCGACCTGGACATTGATCGCTCGACTTTGTCCGCCCGTGAGAAAGACACTGCCGACTCCCGGAACCGTTTGCAGCATTTCCTGGATTTGGCGCTTGGCGATTTCGGTCACTTCACGGATATCGCGGTTCCCTGATACGCCGAGCGTCATGATCGGGGCGGCATCGAGATCGAACTTGTTGACCAGCGGCGTTTCGATTCCATCGGGCAGCTGCCGCATGATCGAGGAGATCTTGTCCCTCGCCTCCTGAGCGCCGACATCTCCGCTCTTTTCCAATGCAAAGCGGATGACAACTACGCAACTCCCTTCGCGTGTGGTTGATCGCATCTCATCGATGCCGGAAATCGTGTTGAGAGTTTCCTCAAGCGGTTTCGTCACCGAGCTCTCCATCTCCTCGGCGC
>JBKDPB010000240.1:0-16898 GCA_046342615.1 Planctomycetota bacterium
GCCAAGAGCAATGTGTCGGTCGGATAAAAGGTATGGCCAAGGAATGTAAATTGCATCGCACCAATATCGAGCAACACAATCGGCTTGCCCCCGATCCGCAAATGGGGCAAGGTGACAAAGAACGCAATCAACGCATACGCCAGCAAGCGACGACGACGCCAATACTTCCCCTGAGCCAACGCGGGATGGAGCCAACGGCGACGACCATCCCCATGCAATGTCGGCAACACCATCTCGGAGGCAGGAATCAAAGGGCTCTCGGGATCGATCTCTCGACCCAGTTGCGCCGGCGGACGTGACTCAGTCATAAGCTCCCCTGTGGAAAAAGTTGAGCATTGATTCTACCTTCATCGCAACGGGACAGGGAAAAGCATGCCCAAAACACTCCTGCACCTCCAGGTGCCAGGTGCAGTCGCATGATTGAAAGAATCGGTGGGGACGAGGGTTCCCCACGCCCATCGCAAAGCCTCTCGGGTCGTCCGATAACTCAGCATCGCACTCCGGTTATTCGCAGTGCTTCGCCGACCGCACGGCGTTCCCCGAGCCTTCACGAGACGCTCTGGGGACCAGGATGCTCGCGGTTCGGCCGAGGGAGTTGATCTCCAGCGGCAAGGCTCCTCCCCAATCCCCATCGAGTTGATAGCTCCCTTGAAGGCGGCAATCCGCTTGGGCTTTTGGATAGGCCGATTCCACGCGCAGCCCGGTCGTTCTCCACTCGGTCCAGGAACTCGCGCTGCGATGCGCCCCGCGAGCTACGAGCCCGTAGTGCCAAAGGCCTCGCCCCAGTCTCCCGCCACGAAAGGCACCGACGTCGAGCAACCCATCGTCGCACCGAGCAGCGTCCAGGATCGAGATTCCTGCCGCGTATTTGGGAACGTTGAACGCGAAGAGCCAATTGACGATGCCGCGGTCTTGCCAGCCACCCGCAGGATCGCGCGTGGCAATCCGAAATCGGGGCCATCCGTAGCCCCAGAGCGCCGACAGGATCGACCAGCGATAGCTCCATCGGGTAACGTGGCTCGTGCGTTGTCGATGGACCAAACGGACGACTTCCGCATCGAATCCGACACTAGCCATAATCAGCAACAGTTTGCCATTGGCTTCGAAAAGATCGACTGGCATCGTATCCAGTCGCTCGATCACGGCGACCGCGGAATCAAGATCGAGATCGATGCCGAAGTATTTCGCAAGCAGATTCTCCGAACCCAAGGGGTAGAGCATCAACGGCACGTCGTGCGGAATGACGCCCAGGACGAGCGATGCGGTCCCGTCTCCCCCGGCCGCGACCACTGCCCGAAGCGAGCCTTGCTCGTGGAGTTGTCGGGACCGATGCGCCATCGCCTCGATATCGGTGAACAATTCTGCGGAAAAGCCAGCGGATTCGAGTCTGGCTCGCAAGGCATGGGCTGACTCCAATCCGCTCCGAGCGCCCGACTTGGGGTTGGCGGAAATAACAATCGATCGCGGGTCGGTCATGAGATCAGGTCCATCAGCGCCAAGAGCGATCGGTGAATCCACCGATCGCTCTTGTAGCTTACCCGCGAATCGATCCGGGCCCGAGAGGCCCTGCCGATTATTTCTCCAACAGTTTCTTGATCATCTTCTTCAGTTCGGAGATTTCCTCTCGGAGTTCCGCGATTTCCTTTTTGAGTTCCTCGCCACCTGCAGTATTCGATGGGGTGAGGGGCCCGAGTGGGATCCCGTTGACGACAATGCCCTGTTGTGGCATGAGTTCCATTTCCATGAAACCGACATCGGATCCCTGGGTCTTCTCCGGCTTGACTTTGACTTTCTTTTCCTTCCCATCCCGGCGGAGCATCAACACCAACGCGTTGTCCGATTCGCCTGCCTCTCGGACGGCATCTTGCAGTTCCATGAAGCTATCGAGAGTCGTGCCGTTCACCGAGAGGATCATGTCTCCTGCTTCGATCCCCGCCTTGCTGGCAGGCGACTCGTCCATGACCTGTTCGACGACCATGCCTTCGTCTTCCTCCTCATCATCATCGTCCTCGTCTTCCTCATCGTCGCCTTCCTCCTCATCATCGTCGTCTTCATCTTGCCTCTGCGCGATGGAGATTCCAATCCGATACGACGGGCCGGTTCCCTCGCCTCCGTATTGGAATCTTCCTTTGATTCTCGCCTCAATACGGTTTCGTAAATCGTCCATATTCAATGGCACACCGGGCATCTCGATAATCTGTTCCGTTGCTTGTCGGGCGGCATTCGCGGCAGCTTTCCCCGCCTTGACTGCCTCCGATGTGGCCGACGCGGCGCGAGCAAGCGCCTCTTCGACTTGGGCGAGAATCTTCTTCTGGACATCCTCGGACATCCCGGAGTTCTTCAGCTGTTTGCGAATCTGATCGAGCGCCTCGGAGGACTTTCCATCCTCGTCGCTGACCACGACCGTAAACGTCTGCGATGTCCGCTGGCCCTCTTCTTGGCCTATGGCTTGCACTGCTCCCAACAGAGGCACGCATGCCGCAACTAGGACTCTCCAAAAACCAATCTTCCCCATCATCGATGACTCCTTTGGACTAAATTTCGAACTCAAAAAGATTCCCTTGCTACGGGCTTTACAAACCAACCGATTTGAGGGCCACATTGTGTACTGGCACCACAACTTCTCGACCATCATTCAAGCGTCCGGAGTAGAGCCGTGGCTGCCACTCCATCCGATACCCTTCGCGTTTTAGTTTCTGCTGGAGCTTCGATAGCTCCTGGGCGTCCCGAGCCCAAAGGGTTTTCGGGTCAATTTCACTCGCATCGACGACCGGGATCTCTAAAGACAATCCTTCAGACCCACCCGGTCCGTTCAAGACCATCTTCATCGGTAGCTTGCGATCGCGTTCGGGTCGCGGGGCTGCGCTGTTGCTCGAACGGATCGCATTGCTGTTGTCGACCGCTTGCGCTGCGAGCAGATGATCGCGATCCGCTTCCCGTGGCGAACGCAGCAGCATTCCGCCCGCCATGCCGATGCACAGCAAGACGCTGGCAGCCAACGCTGTAAACCACGGTGAACCCAGAGCCCCTTTTCTGCCCACCCTCGTTATCGAAGGAACCGGTGCTGAGACCATCGCCTCCGGAGGGACCCGAAGCGACTGCTCGCTACCCTTCGACGCATGCACACCCTTCGACGCATGCACGGAATCGGATGGAAAGGGATCGCCTTGGAGTTGGCGGGCCCACTGCTGCTCTTCCAGAAGTGCAAGAGCGAGAGATCGCCACGCTCGAACATCTTCGCCGAACGCTCCAAGAATCTGAGCCCGCGCGGCATGATCGAGTTCACCATCGACGATTCGCTGTAGATCCAAGGGGGACATATTGGTTTCCGTCTCGAGTAACAAATGCCAAATGATCTCTAATTGGGTTTCTGTATCGCCGTTCGCAATGCCCTGCGTGCCTTCAACAGCCGATACTCCACCGTCTTCATGGATATTCCCAAGTACTCCGCGAGTTGCTGGTACCCCCACCCCTCGGTGTATTTGAGGAGCAACAACTGCCGATCCAGAGGGTCCATTCGATCCAATCCCTCGGACAACGAAGCCGCCGACTCCTGCCGCATAAGCCACTCCCCTGGCTCTGGATCACGTGCGGCATCGATGACCTGCCCCGACTGAACGATTCCATCATGGAGTCTTCGACGCCGCCCCATCGCTCGATGATGGTTGATCACCTTGCGCAAGGCGACTCGATACAGCCAAGGCGCGACCTTGGACGGATCGGTCGGCCGCGCTCGCTGTCCGATCGCAGCCACCGCGACTTCCTGCAAAACGTCTTCCGCCGCCTCCCGGTCGGCCAACCGGGCGCGGATCACCGTCGCCAGCCAACACTGATGCTCCTCCCAAGCCCTGCCCCAATCGATTGGGCTGTCAGCCTGGTTCTCACGCGGAAAACAAATACTTGCCAAACTCATGATGCCACTTCAGTCGCGTGCGGGGTGCTCATCCCTGATCGACCACGCAAAAATCGTGCGAAATTCTCGAAAGCTTCCGGATTGGCTTTCCCATATCCCGATTTCGCAAAAAGAGGGCTTTTCTTGCGGCCGGCCCCTCCAATTTTCCTACTGCGGACGCCCCGCAAGGGTTCAGCGAGGCGACATCCGATACGCCTTTTCCGAAACCTGTGCTATCCACTGTCTCAAGGTCTCGATCTCCATACTCCCTCGTCGCTGCTCCACGATCCTGCCTTGATAGATGACAAAACTGTGGGGAATCGAACGAACTCCAAAGGTCTGTGCCAACTCCGGATGCTCGCCGACGTCGACTCGCACCACCTTGATCCGGCCGCGAAACATGGGCTCGACCGCTCGCAAGTTCGCGTCGAGCGAACGGCATGGCCCACACCACTCCGCTCCAAATTTGAGGAGTACCGGTCCCCCTTCACCGTAGATATGCCGCTCAAACCACGGATCGCGGCTCGCGATTGCCTGCGCGTCGATCTTTTTCTCCTCGCCAAAGTATTGATATAGGACCACCAAACCCAAGGTGATCGCCAGATACTTTAGCGGCCCAGTTCCTTGATCCAACATCTTGCACCTTGTGCTATCGCGGCGTTGCATTCATCGGCACGTTACTCGAAGTGTACCGCCAGTTCTTGAGGTAGCCGACCAAGTCGTTCATCGCCGCCTCGTCAATCTGGGCCTCCAGCCCCTCGGGCATGAGGGATTTGCCGGTCGCGAGGATCGAATCGATGGAATCCTTGGCGATCACAAGTGATTTCGCGTGCTGGTTGCGAAGCACGATATGCCGCGACGACTCCTCCACCACCAAGCCGTCATGCACCGTGCCGTCGTCAAGCCGAACAATCGTCTGCACATATCGCGGATCGACCGACCGATGCGGGTCGAGGATCGCAACCAGCAGCTGCAAAGCGCTCTGCGTTCGCGTATCGGATATCTCTGGTCCAAGCGATTCCCCGACCCCATCCACGCGATGGCACGCCGCGCAGTACTTTCCAAAAATCTCCTTTCCTCGCACCCGGTCGTGAGCATCCGCGAAGCTGGCGGCATAGCGATCGATGACCCTTTGCCGATCGCGATCGACGCGCCGGTCGATCAAGCGATCGACCACCTCCCGCAAATCCGAGGGAGCAGCGCCTTTCAAAGCCTGCATCTGCGCGGCGTCAAACAACGACAACGGCAAACGCTCCTCGTCAATCGCTCGAACGATCTCGGCCACCCGCCCAGGCGACGAACGCATCGCATTCCACATCGCGTCCCGAAGCTCGGGACCCGCTTGCCGATAATGATCCACCACCCAAACCGCAAATCGAGGCTCCGACCGCTTGGCCCACGCTCGAAACGCAGCCATCACCAGACTTCGATCCAAATCGAACTTAGGTGCATCGACTTGTTCAAGAATTGTTTGGAGCGTCGCCAGCGACTCGCTGCTCGAATCGGGAGCCATCGCGAGCAAGGCGATGCAGCCTTCTCGCACGGCGAGAGTTCGATCGTCGCGCAGGCTTTGCTCCGACAGCCATTTCCAGAATCCCGGTTTTTGAAGCAGCCATTCGCGGTCTTTGGATTCGAGAATCCCTCGAGCCAGCGCCAGCCCTTGGCGGATCGTGGGCTCATCCCGCAGGCGACGGTCCGCTTCGCGACTCGATGCCGGTGCGGCCATGATCTGCTGGAGTTTTCCCCACCACGACTCGCGAGCGTTGAGCCATGTTTTCACATTGGGATCGGCGATCGCGCGGATCGATCGAGACCATGACTCCCAGTCGGCATCCTTGCAAAGCTGCAGCGAGCCTATCCGCTGTTCGCAACGATCCCCCCAGGCCAATGTGAAATCGAGCAGCCGATCACGACACGCTGCGGTGGCGGCCATCCAAACATAGCGATCATCCGCCAAATCCGTGGCGCGTTCCACGCAGGCGTGGAAGAGGGCATCAGGTAGCGGAGCCTGGCCGCCGAACGCGGCGGCCGCCCCCCACGTGGCAGCGAGCATCTCCTCGCGATGCCCATCGCGGATCGCCTTCTCTGCAAGCTCGATCAGTCCCGCCGACCAAGAACCGGGAATCGCTGTCGCCGTTTTCCACAGCCCAGCCCTCAATGCGGGATCGTGAATACGATGGCCGTCGGCTCGCATACCGAGCAATCGCTCCAGCTTCTCGCTAGTCCAGGCTCCGCGCCGCTTCAGTATCCAGACCGCGCGAAGCAATCCATTGGAGTGGATCGCCCCGGGCTTCCCCCAGTATTCATCGAGCAAGGCGTTGCACTCCGAGTCCTCTCGCTCATCGAGAATCCGAGCCGCCATGCTCCGAACCCAGGCGTTGGAATGCGACAGCAATCCGATCAACTCTTGGCTGGACCGTTCACCGATCGGCCGCTGACGGAGCTCACGAAAGATCGGATCGATGGGTTTCGCGTCCATGCGAGCCACGCGATAGATGCGACCGGCATTTTCTCCCCAGCGTTCGTCGGGTCGATGTTTCAATTCGTCCGGCACCCAATCGGGGTGTTCGATCACGGCGCGATGCATATCCGCGATATAGATGCCGCCGTCAGGCCCTTCTTCGAGGAACACGGGACGAAACCAGGGATCTCGGCTGGCCAACCATTCGCGCCCGCGATCGGGCTCCTCCACTTGCGATCGCCCTCGGACACGGCCGATGGCGACGCGATGCACGAGGCTGCCGGTCGGCTCGCATGTCAAGGCATGACCAAGGGATGCACCCGGCAGGAGATGGCTGTCTGAGACCAGGACGCCGCAGGCAGCTGTGAACTGGCCGGCATGCAGATTCGATGTCGTCCACGCCTCCACCAGTGGTCGAACCCGAGACGCTTCACCCGCCGGAACGACCGACCCCATCATCGGCGCATTCCCGGCGAAGGGACTCCGCTCGACATCGGACACTTCGAGCAAGACCTCGTCGCATGGATTGCGATTGTTACAACCATAGCGGTTGCCATAACGATCCCATGTGATGCCAAACTGCGAGGGGCCCGAGACGCGAGCGACCTGTCCCGACCGAAGATCGATTCGTACATCGCTATTGGAGATGTCGACGGGGTCATTCGATGCGCTCGCAATACCGGATGCCGAAACGCGCGAGGATCGCAATCCATTCGCCACGTAGAGATAGCCGTCAAGTCCGAACTCAGGATCGTTGGCTCGCAATTGCGTGTTCTCCTCCGCGAACCCCGACAAGACAACTTCGCTTTGATCGGCAACTCCATCTCCATCGGAATCGAGAATCCGCACCAGGCTGCCACCCACCGTTGCCAGCACACCGTTGCGGATCCATTGAATCCCCGTGGGGAAGGACAACTGATCCGCGAACGTTCGCGACGTTTCGTAAAAGCCGTCCAGGTCGTGGTCTCGCAGGACTCGAACGCGACCTTGCAAGGGGAGTTCAGAACGGTTGGGGTAATCCCGCATCTCCACCACCCACAAATCGCCGCGATCGTCAAACCGCATGGCGACTGGATCGACGACTTGCGGTTCGCAAGCAACCAGCGAAATGGATTGACCAGCCTCAAGTTCGAAACAGTCGAGCGATTTTGGGGCCGGAACGACCGAGTCCGCGCCCGGATGCGGAACCAGGCTAGCAGGGTCGTTTTTTCGCGCGCTTCGAGAGCGATGTTCCGCATGCAGGCCTCGGACAAGGCCTCCCAAGGTCCCGACCACCTTTTCCTCGGTGTCGACCGCAAGGCAACTGGTGCGAGCACGCCAAGTGGTGTAGCCTCCCACATCGAACTCACTTGCCGTCGGCAAGTAACCCGCAAGATCGTTGGCCAAACCGATGTTCATGGTGATGGCAAACGGACTTTGAGCGCGGACCGCTAAACCGCTCGCGTTGAATGTCTCGGTCGGAAAGGTTGCTATGGCCAAGTCGCCAATACAGAACGCTTGCAACGGCAGTTGCCGTGTATCGGGCCCTCGAGACAGCAACACGGTTTCACGCGCATAGTTCTCTTCCAGATTGCTCGGCAAGCGATCCCCCAAGCGCGCGGCGACATACGCCTCCGCTTCGTTGGCCTCTTCGGCGCTGGGTTTACGAATGGTAGCGGTCAGCCACGTGAAACGGCTGTCGACAACGACGTCGCGGCGATATTGGATTCGGGGCAAGGCTTCGACAATTCGCGAGGCGACATACTGCCCTACCTCCTTGTAGTTGAACGGTCGGGCTGGGCGGCTGAAATCAATGCAGTTCGCATCGCCGCTGGTCGCATTGGCCATCATTCCGACAAATCGATCGGGAGACTCCGGTCGCAACGTCGCAGCCAACTCGGTCGCAACCGCACCGAAGTAATCCGACGAGAGCGCCGGTGCGCCGGCATAGTGCGTGCAGAAGGAAGCCAGCACGGCAATCGGTCTTCCTTCGAGATCCTGGACGGAGAGGATGGGAATGGTCCGATCCACTTCGCCGGTCTGCCGAATCTTGAACGGGTTCTCGTGCCCTGGATTCATCGCAGCGATGTTGCCGGCGCGACCTTGGAACAACGGCCCATCTGCATGCCCTGGTTCCATGATCCAATGACGACAGTAAATGAACCGGTCGGCGTTCGTTACGGTCGCACCCACCCGAGCCGGGATCAATCGAGAATGAGCCGCCAAGATCGACTCGGCAATCCATCCAGGCAGGGCCTCTGCATAATCGTCCTGGGCCGGCGCACCATGAGCCCCCATCACCGCAGGGGCAGAATGGGTGTGCGTGGCACTGATCATGATCCGCTCGGCCGGAATCCCGGTTTGCTGACGGACCAGCTCCTTGGCCCTCTGACAGATCTCCAGGGGAATTCCCAAACTGTCGACCACACACAAGGCGATCGTGTTTCCGTGGTTCTCAAGCACCAGGCTTCTCGCAAACAGGGAGTCGACGATCCGCTCCCCTTTGGCTGCGACAATCCCGCCGTTGACCCAAACGGGGAATTGCGTTGGATCGATCCTCTGAACGGCTGCCCCAGCCCGCAGGCCTGCGTCGGCATCCCCCTCGGCATGGGTGGAACTTCCCCCGAGCAGCGCGAGAAACGCAGTGGCCAAAAACGCCCCATCGAGCGAGGCGCGAACCAACGACCCGAGCGAGAACATCTTCAAATTCCTTGATTCCGTGGTTTTCGAGCGGCAGGGAGCCCCTTCCCACCATTTTCAGCCCTGAGCCTATCGAATTGCAAGCAAGCTGCGGAGGTTCCAGTCGATCAACTCGCGGATTTCCCGGGAGAAATCCGTTTTGGCCTTTGCAAAGATGGGATCATCCGTCACGATATGCACCCGCCAGGACTTCACCTGGACCATGATCCTTCCGTTGTTTCCCCCTGTTGCCGTTCAATTATGAGCCAGCAAATCCTTCAAGCTGTTGAAAGTGCCTACCTCAAGCCAAGCGTGGATGAGTTCGGGATCGGCGATACCGTCGATGTGCACACCAAGATTCAGGAAGGGAACAAGGAGCGTATTCAGATTTTCAGCGGCACCGTGATCGCTCGCAGCGGTTCCGGTTCCCGAGAGATGTTTGTCGTCCGCCGGATTGTGGCTGGCGAAGGGGTGGAACGCAAGTTTCCAGTCCACTCTCCGAAAATCGACAAGATCGAAGTCAAGCGACGCTCCGTAGTACGCCGGGCCAAACTGTATTTCCTCCGCGAACGAACCGGCAAGGGTGTTCGCCTCCGCGAACGCCGCGACTGACCACGAGGTTGCCTTGGGCAGGAGCTTGACGAACCCTGATGCGCAAGCCTCCGGGTCGAACGGTCCTGCACCATGCCATGTTCACTCCACTTCCGACCGGACGGCTCGCGTCGTTCCGCGTTTATAGAGCGCTGAGAGCGATGATGGCGTCCTTCGATTGGAGCGATGCGACGAACGATCATGAAGGGTTTTCCTGAGGCTTCCTCCTCCCTTCGCATCTCCGCGAGAGCCTTGGATGTTCGGACGGTTTGCTTCCCGTCGGCAGGATCCCATCAGACCGAGAGACCCATTCGTCAAAAAAGAACCGAGGTGGATCTTTCAGCCACTCTTCGCGTTCCAGTGATCACTCTCGCACGATCAACTCGCCGTTCATGACCATCCAGTGGCCGGGAAAGGTACACAGGTATGGATAGGTCCCAGGTGTAGCCGGCGCTACAAAATGGATCGTAAACTCCGCGCCCGGTTCGACAATATCGGTGTAGCAAATCACCGAGTCGCTTTGTGGGACATATTGCTGCAAGTACGCGTCAGGATTGCCGATCAACTTGTTGGCCATGTCACCAACCGACTCCAAGGTCCCGGGCTGAATCAAAGCCCAGTTGTGCGGGACGACGTCGGGGTTTTTGAATACCAGTGCGATCCGCTCGCCTAGCTTGGCTTCGAGTCGACGCTCAGAGAACTGCAGATTATCCCGAGCCTCGATGCGAATCGAACGCGCCCCTTCCTGAGGTTTCTGCCATGGATTGGGGACTTTCTTCGTGAGCAATTGCAAGTCGCGTTCCATGGGGTGGGAAGCTTTGGTGCGCAACCAATCGCGCTCTCGGTACTCCGGCAGGTACGGCTGATCCAACTCGTGCACGGTGGCAAAAAGCTCTGCGGGGTACTCGGATCCTGTTTGCATCCACAAGTGGAGTTGGCTGCAACGCTGCAAATCAGGTATCTCGAGAAAGATCCTTCGACCGTCATTCAGGATCGTCACCGATCGGATATCCAGGACGTCGTGTCCGATCGCGCCTGGATGGAGTACAGAATACTCTTTGGAACCATAGCCCGGTGAATACCGGTAATTCCAACACTGTGCAAAATGGTTTTGCACATCGCGAACGACTTCGGCAGATACCCGCTCCGCAAAATCGACGGCAACTCCATCGGCATGGATATGGAATGCGACCGGGAGTTGGGCGGGCTGTCCGGTGTAACGCAAGCGATCAAATGAGCCGGGATCGGGTGTGTAGGTGCCCCACCCATGCATGCCGGTCGTGTAGAGCCATCCATCCTGCGGTCGGACTCGAGCCCGATGAATGCCGCTTCGGTATTCACCCGGCAACGGAACCGCGGCGCCCTGCCACTGTGCGCCAACACGATCTCTCAGGATCATGAATGCCGTGCCTGTTCCGAAACTGGTATGCACGATCTGACCGTTCAGAGCTCCCAGCGCGCGGCTGTCGACTTGAGTCTGGCCACCGCTGGAATTATCGACGCCTCGGGGCAGATACAAGAGCGGCAGCTCGATCTTCTTGTTGTCGCGCGGACCGCGATACCCGTAGAACGGTGGATCGCTCAGCCCGTAACGCGAAGGACCGGACGCGCCCGCGACGGGCTCGACCTGGCAGATCATCGAGGTTGGAGTCCAGTCCCCCTCTGAACATGGTACGGTGATGGTCCCATCGGACAGCAAACCGATTCCATCGGGGTTGCGAAAACCGGTCGCCACCACGGTCGCTTCGCGTCCATCCGGCGATATCCGTACGACACCTTGGTTCCCGGACCCAAAGTAAAAGTATCCCTCGTTGTCCCGCTCCAAACCGCAAAGATAATCGTGCCCGTTCGGAGAAGTGACGAATGCGTTGGAAAAGCACTCATAGAAGTCGATTTCTTCATCCCCGTTGAGATCGTGCAACCGGGTTAGTTGATTTCGGCCCAACGTGTAAATGACGTCCTCATGGACCACCACACCGAGCAAATGATGCATCCCGGCCGCGATGCGTCTCCAGATCGCTTCATCCGAGTCGAGTCCATCGACCAGCCACACATCCCCTTGCATCGTTACGACGACAGCTCGACCGTCGCTGAGGAATGCATGACCACCACAAGCCAGCGGCGTCTTCCAGGGATTGTCGGTCGGCAGCTCGATGCGATCGACCACGTATCCGGAGCCTTGGCCTCGAACGATTTTGGTTGCGAGCCGCTGTGGCCATTGCGCCGGACCGCCCTTCAGGACATAACCCTTGGGATGATTGGACGCAGGCGCGATCGTACGAAGGATCTCGTCTCCACGGACTTCGATCGCATCGAGATGGAGTTCGCCATCGAGTTCGTAGGCAAAGACCGTTTCCTGACCATGTCGGTACAAACCGCGATACCGACCCGTGCGCTGAGCATCCCTGCCACCGATCGGCTGCGCATCATCCCCCATGGGTACAAGGTCGCCCGCAACTCGGAAGCCATCGATGTAGCCTTGACGAACATCGGAGTAAGAAACAAACCCGTTTCGCCAAACCGCTTCATAGCCAAGCGTGTCGGTATTGAAGCAAGCCGACCATTGCAGACCGTCCCCGAAACGAAGAGCAACGGCGCGAGGAATCGGTCGCTTCATTCCAACCAACACATTGGATTGCAGCGTTCCAAGGTCCAAGGTGGCCCAGGCATTCCCTTTCCATGACTCCTCATTCTGGTTTCCCCAGTGCCCAAACTGGGGACCATCCAAACCTGGAAATTCCTCGATCCATGCCGGGCGGGGGATCTGAATGGAAAAATGAGCCGCCTGCTTCGAGTAAAAATCGTAAACGCGATCCCGGTTGATCGGTTCGATCTGGAGGGGATGACGCTCGGGGTCGAGAGGCCGCGACCCCCAATCGAAACGGATCGGCGAGTGGGTACTCGCTGCCCGCACCGCCGACTCAACCGCTTTGCGATCCAGAGCGCTGGGTTTTCCAAGATCGATCAGAAACCTCAGCAAGTCGGCTTGCTCGGGAACCGACAGGGCATCGAAGAGCCCGACGGGCATCAGCGACGCCGAGGGCTGGATTTGTTCGATCTCCGACTTTTCAAGAACCCGTTCGTTCCGAGTCGCCGGCTCGATCCACACCACGCTCGATCGGTCGTCGTCCAGGCTGCCTCGCAAGTAACCGGACAGAACCGTTCCATCCTCGAGCTGAATCTTGTAGGGTTGATAAGCTGCGGCCACCGTCTGGTTCGGCCACAGCAAGCTCTCCGCCAATTCCGCGGCACTTCGGTTTCGGCTGGACTCGGTCAACTCCGGTCCGATCAAGCCACCGGATTCACCGACGCGGTGGCATGAAAAACATGCAAGGTTCGCTCGCGTAAACAAGCGGAGTCCGCGGTTCGCATCCCCCGATGCGAACGCTCGATCCGCCAAATCCCTGACTCGCTGGGGGTCGACCGTTTGGCCAGACGAGGCCCCAGTGAACAGAAACGCGACACAAACAAAGCTTCCTATCCAAATCGTAAACGGTGTAACAGGCATAACCGCAGTTGGAGTCAAATGGAGTGGGATACGAGACCGAAGATGGTGTATTGTAACGTCGGTGAGGCGTGGATTGTCGAACAAGGTGGGTTGGGGAGTTCCGGAAATGCGGTTATTCAGCAACGCGTGCCGAGCCCTGGAGCGATCGATCCGAGGCTGCCACGTTGGGACAGCGATCGGCTGCATAGGGATCCTCTTTGCCCTATCACCCGGGCTCGCCTGCGGCCAGGAGCGTTTGCTGAACGATTGGCTCATCGCTTTGGAGGAACCCGACACCGATGCCGCCGAGGCGGAAGGCGACGCAAATCCCGCGATCCCCGACTCCGAACGCCCAGCGCCTCGGCCATCCGAACTGCCTGGATTGCAACACCCGGCGACCCTCGGTCCCACCTCCTCGGAGCTGCAGGAGTTGAGCCAGTGGGTGCGCTGGTTCACGCTCAAGAATCTCCCCCCCAACATCGAGGACAATCGCAAATGGGGGAAGCAGAAGAAAGTGGTTGACGGCGTCGACATGCAGTGGGACGGATTGCGTTTCGACACCAAACGCCGTTGGAAAATGGCCGATCACGGCACATGGTCCCGTTACTTTATCGAACTGATCGATCCCGCGGAGCGCTTGGAAATCCAAGTTCTATCGCTGGATTCCAAGGACCGAGGCAAGCGTTTCACCTCTCGCATCCGTGTCGTGGCGCCTCTAAAGATTTTCGCGCGCATCAGTCAATTCCAGCGCGACGTACAGCTGATCAGCGTCTCCCTTCAAGCCGACGCCACGGTCGCCCTCGAAACCGATCTGGAAGTTGGCATTCGCGTCAATCCCTTGGTATTCCCTCCCGATGTCGAATTCCAGCCGAAGGTAACTCGAGCCGAAGTCCAGGTGCTCGAATTCGAATTGCATCGCATCAGCCAGATCCACGGAGATTTGGCAGAGTGGATCGGCAAAGGCCTGCGCAAAATCCTCGATCGAAAACTCACGGACACCAACGACAAACTCGTCGTCAAGATCAACGACAATCTCGCAAAGCATCAGGATCGATTCAAGCTGTCCGCGCAGGAGTGGTTCGCAAGCTCATTTCATCGAAGCTCGGAAATCCAGGCCGCAGATATTGCCAAGAAAGAAGCCGAGGGCCAAGGAAAGTAGCCGCTCATCCCATGCGTGCTAAAGGCGATCGACACCGCTTGCTAGCAGTTCCAGCAATCGCGCCGTATGGGTTTTGATCTCCAATTCCTGGATGACATCCGCCGAAACAGCACATCGCGAGGGATGGCTTTCGAGCGCTCCCTGCAGGACCCGCACGAGATCCTCGATCGAATCATGCTGGAAGAGCCAGCCTGGGGGATGGCCGGGAAGGGCTTGAATCCGTCGATGCATTTCGGGAAAAGCCCCGTGGTTTGGCATGACATAGGGCAATCCCATGCAAACCGCTTCCAACAGAAATCGACCTTTCGGTTCAGCGTAAACCGTGGGAACGCAGAAAAGGTCCAAGGACCGTAAAAACTCGAGTTTCCCCGCACGATCGACCGAACCGGCGTACTCCCAGACGAAGTTGGGATGGGTGCGGTTCACCGAGTCGAGGCGTTCACGCTGCTGATGCCAGTAAGCCTGATGCTGAGGCCCCATCCAGCCGGCGAGTCGCAAGCGAAGCCGTTCATGCGACGGCCCGGGAGCCTCTGCCAAGTGAGCGAACGCTTGGACGAGTTGGTGAAGCCCTTTTTCTGGAGCCATGCGCGCCAGATAGCCCACGGTCCGCCGTTTTTCTCTCGCTGCCGTATCGGACGACGCCGGCGGGATGTCTCGAAACTCCTCCGTAGCGATCCCCAGCGGAATGACATGCCATTTCGCACGCGGGATACGGAACCGGGCCGCCATCGCGGTACCGTACTCAAGCGAGTGGACCAGAAAGCCATCGACATGCTGCACCAGATCCTGCATCAAGGTCTCGCAGGCCAGTTGGTCTTGGGGAGAGAGGGAGTCGAGGAAGATGTCATCTCCCTGGAGGGTCACAAAGACGGGCACTCCCAACCGTTCCTTGAGAACGGGAATCGCTCCACCCACCAAGAGATTCGTGAGAATCAGAACATCGGGGCGGACTTCGGTTTCCAACCAATCAAGCAATCGATCAAACTCTTTGCGTTGCTTGCCTCGAAATCCTTGGAGCATCGAAATCGTCAGAGCCCCTAGCAGTTCGGGGGCTGTCTTCCCGGCGTCGCGGGTCAACCATTGGATCAGCCAGGGCTGGTTGAGCAGCGCATCGAGAAAACGCGGGACTCGCGACAGCCATCCCAGCTTCTGCTGCAGATAGACATTGATCCCCCCTAGAAACACTCGGGAGACACTGACATCATCGTCATCGGTTCGAATCGGGGTATAAACGGGGACCAGCAAGCAATCGTGCCCGGTTTGGATCAGGGCGCGCGCCACGGCGTTATCGTTCATGCACGACCCGCAGTACATCCCCGCCGCACCCGCCGTCAGATAAGTAATCTTCATGATCTGTGAAAGTGTAACGAACGCACAAAAGGTTCCAACTGCAAGTTGAATTTGGGTAAAGTCTGCGGCCGCACAAACGTTGTGCGAATCAACGTCGATGCAACCCGCAAACTCGACGCAAGTTATTGCCACCCTGCATTTTCTGAAAAATGGAACCGACTGCTCAAGGGATTTTCCCCGCCCGGCCGATACGATCGCATGTCGTCGCATCTTGCCACGGTTGCCTCGGTAACCTCTGGTCAAAGTGTAAGGCGAAATTGCCGGTGACCCAAAACTGATCGGGCCGATGGATGGCCCGGCCGGCAGCCGTAACCCTTCCTGTCAAGCACAATTGCTCGAGGGGCATCGCGGTTCATGGATGGTTGGCGAACGATGTGGATCGTAGCCAGCCGGGATGTGGGGCTAACGAAGTCAATGCCGGACAAGGAAACAAGTCCGGAACAGCCGCGCCAGTCGAGGGCGATTTCGGCGGCGACTTCGTGCGCCGAAATCGGTCTCAACTCCGCCATGAAACGTTCGATGTTGGGAGATGGTCAGTGACCCAATGTACATAGGGAGATTTGGTTCGATGAAGTGGAACATTCTTGTAGGATCGATGGTCTTGGGCGCTAGCCTTTGCGGTCAAAGCTACGGCGGCGACCTGTTGCATCGATTGTTGGGTGGAAATGGCTGCGGAGCACGAAGCTCGTGCTGCGACACCACCGTTTGCGATCCGTCGTGCGGCGCTGAAACCGCTGCATGCGATCCTTGTGGAAAAGGTCCTAGCTGCGGAGCCGAAATCGGCGCATGCGGTTCGGGTCCTTCCTGCGGCGCTGAAATCGCCTGCAATGCAGGTCCAAGCTGCGGAGCCGAAGTTGCTTGTGCAGATCCTTGCGGAACTCCTGTCTACGTTCGCACTCCAGTTCTTGACAAACTCAAGTCGCTGAAGGGCAAGCTCGTAGCGTGGAAGAACAGCATCCATGCACGTCATGCAAGCTGCGGTTGCGAAACCGCTTGCGGCCCGACCTGCGGCGCTGAAATCGCTTCGTGCGGTCCCTGCAACGGAGCTCCGACTTGCGGAGCTGAAATCGCTGCTTGCGATCCTTGCGGAGCACCCGCTTGCGACAGCGGATGCGGCATTGGAAAGCGTCATGGCGGACTGCTGGGCAAGCTGTTCGGCCACAAGAAGGGTTGCGATGAAGTCGCTTGCGATGCTTGCCCATCCGCAGGCTGCTCGTCCTGCAACGGAACACCAGCTCCGGCTGCTCCAGCCGCTGCTCCTGCTCCTGCAGCCGATCCGCATGCATACATGAACACCAAT
>JBKDPB010000241.1:0-13620 GCA_046342615.1 Planctomycetota bacterium
GGATGAGGCCCTCGGCGATCCCGCGATCTTCGGGATGAATGGCTTCCAAGCCATCCTCAGGCCATGTCAAATACACCCCCATATCCGGCAAAGGGGGCCACATAATACCTTGCATAGAAGCCTCAATGGTCTCGCGGACCCAAAGTTTCAATGTACTGTTTCAGAGTCGTGATGGTTCCCTGCAACCGAGCGTGAGCCAACGGCAATTGCGATTCCGAGAGATCCTCCATCTGACGCAGGCTCAGAGAGATCTCTTGCACGAATTGATCCCAGCGGTGCACGAGGGTTGGCAGGATCTTTACTCGTTTCTCGCACAGCGATCGCCGCTCGGTCGCGCGGTCGAGCGCCTTGCGCTGCACCAAGCACGAAACCTCGTCATCGGCTCGCGACCGAGACTGGCACCGCAGCAGGTCCTCCCGGGCTTCCGTCCAACGATTCTGGGCGATCCTCAGTTGGTTCGCCCAGTACTCGGGCATTTCCTTGTTCAACCACACCGTGACCCGCTGAAGCTGTTCGCGCGCATCATCGGTGTTCTTGCGGTTCGCTTCACACAAACGGGCAATTGCGGAAGCGAACGTCTCCAGCCCATCGAGATTTTTGACGTTCGCCTCAGCCATGGCCGCGCTGATACTCTTCGATAAGTTCGGCCTTGCGGATCAGATACGGCACATGCCGCTCGCTGGCCTCGATCAAGCGGTGGAGCTGCTTCATTTCCTGCTCGAATTCACCCGCAAACTTGGCGTGTTCTTGATCGCGCCAGGACGCGGCCAAATGCTGCATTTGCTGCGACAGCTTGCCTGTCGATTCAGACAGCAGAGTCGAAAAACGTTTCAGCTGCATCGCGAATTGACGCAGCTGTTCCGGGTCTACGATGGCTTGAGTCATGCCGCCATTATGCAGCAGATCGCTCGAGCCGGCTACGTTTTTTCGCTTCCATGCCGGCCAAGTCGACCACATTTTTCGCCAACCCCATGCTTCGCAGCAACCGAATCACCATGTAGGTCGTGTCCACTTCCCACCATTTGTGACCATGCTGAGCCAAACGAGGCAGGGCGTGGTGATTGTTGTGCCAACCTTCGCCGTGGGCCAGGATCGCTACCCACCACAGGTTCCGGCTTTCGTCCCGAGTCTCGTAATTCTTGTAACCCCAAATGTGCGAGGCCGAGTTGACGAACCAAGTCACATGCAACAGAAAAACCATCCGCAAACATACAGCCCAAACCAGCCACGAAACAGCCAAACTCGGTCCGCCCAACAGATACCCCGCAAGGGTGATCCCAGAACCGACGGCAATGTGGATCGGGAGAAACCATCGCTCCAACCCCATCATGAATCGGTCCTTGGCGATGTCCGGCACCCAGTGGCGAACGTAGGCATCCCAATCTCCTCCATGGGTGGTGAATGCCAGCCAAAACATGTGTGCCCACCATGGACCGTCGTGAGGGGAGTGAGGATCGCCCGGTTGATCGCTATAGGCATGGTGCTTCCGATGGTTCGCCGTCCAACTCACCGGCCCCCCTTCGCCAGCCAACGCCCCGAAGAACGCAAACGTCCGACGCAACCACTCGGGAACTTCCAGGCCGGTATGGGTCAGCAACCGGTGGTAACCCAAGCAAATCCCGAGGCTTCCAGTCACCCAGTAAAGGAAAATCGCCAATCCCAGACCGCTCCACGTGAAAGTCCACGGGGCAAAAAGTGCACCGACATGCAACCCCACTAGCCAAATCGTCGGCCCCCACTGCACCTGGTATACCTCAGGAATTCGCGACAAAGCCTTGCTCCCCGATTTCACTCCGACCGGAACGGCCACGTCATCCACCACGGGTCGAGGGGTCTGGGGGGAAAGGGTATTGGCGTGATGTTGCTTCGGCGAGATCCCCGGCGTCGGGGAGGAATGGGTTGGAGTTCGCATGGAATGGTCTTCTCAGGTGGCAGGTAACGTGATCGGAAATGGACTCCGCCCCTTGCAGGTCATCCTCCGTCTACGGAATGATAACGTTCCCCCTCCAGAACCGATGTCCAAGACGAGTTTTCGTTATGTCAAAGGTTTGTAAAAGCTGATTTGCAAGCATTTGCCTGGATCTGGTCCAGGATGGTTTGGGTGGATAGGGCAAGCTCGAGCGATTCGAGGGTTGCCTGCATCGGAGCCAACGCAGCGTGCTGAATCATCCACGATTCCTGCAAAATCCCCTCGCCGACCAACTCCGCTCGGGCCTTGCCATCCTGGCCATGAACCCAAAATCGAGGCTTGCTCAAGTCCCAAGGCCTGAGAAAATCGTCGCAAATGACGGAGGCTTTGCTCCCGGCAATCTCAATCCACTTGCGTCCTGCGGCGTCATAACCGCAATCCCAAACTCCGAGGGCACCTCCGTCGAGCCTCGCGATGGTTTGGACTTGGTCCCATACCAGGCCGGACGTTCCCCCCTTGCGAGAACCATAGGACATCAGTTCCAACGGACGCAGCCCCGTGAACCACAAGGTCGCATAGACGCAGTACCAGCCGAGGTCCAACAAGCAGCCACCACCGGCATCGGCAGAGAAACGGTGGTCTGCCTGGCGTTCCGCAACCGACGAGAATGTGCACGCCACTGTGACGCGGCGAATGCTTCCCAACTCACCGCTTCGGATACATGCTCGGATGGCATGACTGCGGGGATGATGGACAAACCCCGTCGCGTGAATCAACGGCGAGGACGCGTCGCGGCAAGCTTGGATCATGGTACGACACTCGTCCGCATTGAGCCCCAGCGGTTTCTCGCACAAAACCCGTTTGCCTTCCTTCAGGGCTCGACAAGTCCAATCGCAATGCAACGCTGGGGGCAGAGCCACGTAGATGGCATCCACCTCGGGGGAGCGAACCACTTCCATCAGATCGGTGGTAACCGAATCGACTTGATGCCGCTGGCCCCACTCCTTCAATCGGCTCGGGTCTCTCCCAGCGGCCATCGCGATCCGATGTCCTGGGCGGGACCGGATGGCCGCGACCATTCGTTCGGTGACCCGACCCGTACCGAGGAATCCCCAGCGAACATCCATCGAGAAATCAATCTACATCATGGCTGGAACGAAGAACCAAACGATCGTCAGCACCGTGCAGATCGTGTACGCCACAAACAAGCTCGGGCGAAAGACCCGCAGCGGGATCTCGTTGTTGGTCTTTTGATACAGGGTGCTCAACAAGCGATAGTAGTATCCGGCAGCGATGACTGCGTTGACCGCCATCAAGACGCCAATCCACAGGCTCCATGAGTCGACTCGGCGGTCGGCAACCACGCCGACAAAGACCATGAACTTGGCCCAGAATCCAGCGGTCAGCGGCAAACCAATCAAGCTGATCAGGGCCACGGTCAATCCGATGGACGCGGCGGGTCGACGATAAAACATTCCGGACAGGTCTCCAACCAATCGGGAGTTTCCGCCAGCGGCTTCGATCTCACCAAGGCATGCAAACATGCCGAGCGTCATCGCTGCATAGGCTGCCAAGTAGGAATAGAGGACGTTGGCACTTGCATCCTGCCGTAGGAGAGCGACGACCGCCAGCAGCAGATAGCCGGTGTGAGCGACGCTCGAGTAAGCCAGCAAACGCCGCAGATTATTCTGCGCCATCGCCATGACATTCCCAACGCACATCGTCAATGCGGCACAAACCAGCAGCACGGGAATCACCGTTTCGCTCGCACCGGTGCTGAGATTGCCTCCGCCGACAATGCGGATCAACGCGACGAACCCTGCAACTTTCGGCAGGTAGCTCATGATCCCCGCCATCACAACGCTCGTCCCATCGAATACGTCCGGTGCATAGAAATGAAATGGTACTGCCGTAATTCGGAACGCGAGCCCGCACATCACCATGATCAATCCCAGCGACATCAACCGCTTCCCATAGGTAAAGTCCGATTGAATCGTCGTCAGATTCGTCACCCCGCTCACTCCATACAGGTAACTGAGCCCGAGCAGGAAAAAGCACGACGCGAACGCGCTCAACAAGAAATACTTCAACGCGGACTCGAAGCCGCTATTGTCCGTCTTCACAATCCCCAGAAGAACGTATGTCGGAATGCTGACCAATTCCAGGCCGAGGAACAGCGACACCAAATCATTTGCCGCACCGACAATAGGAATCGCACTGAGCACGATCATCAGCGAACCGTAATACTCGGGTAGTCGCTCGCGCGGCGCTGTGGACCACGACATCAGGAGAAGGATAAACCCGCCGAGGAATGACAAACGCTCGGCGGCCAAGGCGGATCCGTCGAAGCGGAACAAACCAAAGTCGTCCGATCCAACGTGCGGAACACCTCGAATAAAACTAGCCGCGATCGCCGCAACCAATAGTCCAATCGACAAAACCGCAAACCGGCTTCGTTGTCCATGGACATCAACGAAGCTCCCGTCTCGCCTGAAGAGCGAGGCGCACATCAACAGCGAACCTCCCAGCAGCAGAATCAGCTCGGGAACCAAGTGGATGGTCGATGTCTTGATTACTTGTAGCAAGTCCACGTCAATCTCTCATTCACGCAATGGATAAAGGCATATCGATTATCGAGACGCCATGCTTTCACGATTCGCATCCGATACGCGATCGGATGCGAGCGTATCAATATTGGTGTGCACGCGCTTGGAAGCGGGTTCCAGGATTCGTGCCAAACGATCTGTATCCGGCTGGAACAAACGCATCGCCTGTTGGGGGAAAACTCCCACCACGATGCAAATCAAGGCGACCGCCGCCAAAGGCCCCGACTCGATCGGAGACAAATCGTCGTCCCGCCCCGGCCGATCGTGGTGGACGGCGCCTGCATGCCCGTGCCCCGCTGCATGCCCGTGCCCCGCTGCATGCCCGGTTCTCGAGATCTCGCCGCCGAACAGGAGTCGCTGCACGATCCGCAGCGCGTACCACGCCCCGAGAACCGTTCCGAGAACGGCGATGGCGACAATCGTCCCCGAAACGCGCATCATTCCGGTCATCGCGAGAACCTCGCCAACGAAACCGTTCAATCCCGGCAATCCCGCACCCGCTAGCGTGAAGAAGACGAGCAGCACCGCCAGCCTGGGGTAATTCGTCGCCAATCCCCGCTCTTCGCTGGTCAAATGAATCCTGCCCCGACGTTGTTCGAGCATCGCCAAGATCCAAAACATCGAGGCGGTAATGATGCCGTGATTGAACATCTGCAACGTGGCTCCACCTACCCCCTCGGCGGTCATGCTCATCAGGCCCAAAGTGATGAAACCCACGTGGGAAATAGAACTATATGCAAGGATGCTCCGCATGTCGGTCTGAGCCAGTGCGCACAGCGCGCCGTACACGATCGCGATCGCACCCAAGGCGCCGAACAGCAACTGAAGGTACTCGGCCAATGCCAAGGGCACCATCGGCATCACAATTCGCACGATGCCATACAAACCGAGTTTTGCCACGACCGACGCGATCAAAGCCGTCGTGTTCGGATGGGCCGCCACGTAGGTCGTGGGCAACCATGTGTGGAGAGGCAAGATCGCGAGCTTGATCCCGAACCCGAGCATCAAGAGAAAAAGGATCCAGGTCGATTGGTTGTTCGCCACGGCAGGCGTCGAAACCATCACCGCTTCCGCAGCATACTGCGACAACTCGGGCAGAGAGATCGTCGACGCTTTGCTCAGCGCACCAGAGCCCAAATTCACCGGAGACATGGCCAAAGCGATCAGTCCGATCACCATGGGAATGCTCCCTGCAAGAGTGAACAAGAGGAATTTCTTCGATGCCGGACCAGGCTCTTCCCCGTTGCCCCATCCATGGATGAGCAAAACCAACGGAATCAGGACCGCTTCGAAGAACACATAGAAGGAGACCAGATCCATCGCGAGGAAGACGCCCATCAACAACGAGATCGTCACCAGCAGCAAACCGATGTACTGGGGGAGCGATTTCTGGATTTGCTTGGTCGCCAGAATAACCGTGATGCATCCGACGATGCCGGTCAAGAACACCATGAGGGACGAGATGCCGTCAGCGCCAAATGCCCATTGCCATTCGATCGGATAATTCCCCGAGGAGATGGGTAGCGTGAATCGAAAGACATCCGGCGCGAACACGACTCGAGGCGAGACGCCAGCAATCCCGGTCAGCGGAGCCAAGCCCCCAACAGCATTGGCAAGCAGAATGCTCAAGATCAACGTCACCATCGACGCGGCCACGCCGATGGGAACCAAGTCCTTAGCCCTGCGGCCCGCCATCAGAAGCGCGAGACCCGCCGCGAGAGGAACCAGAATCAGCAAGGGTACAATGATATTCATGATCACCAGTTACTTCTCGTGACGATCCAAATCGCAAGAGCTGCAATACCGATGGCGGTAATGAAGCTGTAGGTCGGAATTCGACCTGTCTGAAGACGCTGACCGGCGAGCCCCAACCAACGAGGACTGTCGGCGACCACGCGGACCAAACCATCCACAACGCCGTCAAACCATCGGCACAATCGGGCAAACCACTCCATCGGGGCCACAAACACCCGCTCGAAAAACCAATCGATGTAAAGTCGATTCCGCCCCCAATCGGCGACCGCCAAATTCCTCAACCAAGACGTGTGAGGATCCAGCTTCGAAAGACGGTATCCGATGACCGCCCCCGCAACCGCGATCAAGGCCGACGCGATCAGGATCCAGGTCGGTTCATGATGCTCGGAGTGATGGAAGCCCGGGGTCTCCGTGACATAGCGTTCCAGCAAGCCTGTGGGTCCGAGAGCGACTCCCACCACAACGGCCCCAACCGCCAGAACGGCCATGGGGGCCAGCATTGTCGCCGTCGCCTCATGGGCATGGTCTCCCGCCTCGGCAGGAACCTTCTCCGCGCCATAAAACGTTCGAAAGAATGCCATCGATGTGTAGATAGCCGTCAGGAACGCAGTCACAAATCCGATGCCGAGCAGGGCGCGGAAATGATTTCCCACCAACATGTCGTTGCCAGCTTCCGACAGGACGCCGAGGATACCGTCCTTGCTGAAAAACCCAGCCAGCGGTGGCAGACCCGCCAGGGCAGCCGCTCCAATCGCGAACAAAACGTGGGTCTTGGGGAGAATTCGTCGGAGTCCAGAGAACTGCTTCATGTCGATGACATCTCCCATCGCGTGCATGACGTTTCCAGCCGACAAGAAGAGCAAAGCTTTGAAGAAAGCATGGGTTACCAGGTGAAACATCGCGGCAACCACGGCGACGCTCATCAACTCCTTCACGGCTCCCGCCCCCAGGGCCATGAACAAGTAGCCCAATTGGCTCACCGTCGAGTAAGCGAGCACTCGCTTGAGATCGTCCTGGAACATGGCCATCCAGGCACCGATCAACGCCGTGATTCCGCCCAGCCAGGCAACCGTCGTTAGGACGGTGGGAGTCAACTCGGTCAACGGCGACAGGCGAGCCATCAAAAACACACCCGCGGTAACCATGGTTGCTGCGTGGATGAGAGCGGACACCGGGGTGGGGCCCTCCATCGCATCGGGCAACCAAACGTGGAAGGGAAACTGTGCCGATTTGCCAATGGCGCCGATCATCAGGCACATGCCGATCGCTGTCAGTAGTCCAGCATGTTGTTGCGCGAGCACCGGCGCCGCGTTGAAGATGGAATCGAAATTCAATCTCGCGAGCCACCCTTGTCCAGCTCCGGGGTCGGTCTGGCCCACGGCATAACCCAAGAGCAAAATCCCGAACAGAAATGCGGTATCGGCAATCCGGTTCACCAAGAAGGCTTTCGTCGCCGCCCGCGCCGCACTCGGCTTGCGATACCAATACCCGATCAACAGATAGCTGCAGGTCCCAACACCTTCCCAGAAGGCGTACATCATCAGCAGGTTATGGGACAGAACCAGCATCGTCATCGAGAATACGAAGCCGCAAAATACGGCGAAGTACCGTGCGTATCCAGGGTCACCACGCATGTAGTCGCGCGAGTAAATGGCGATCATCGCCGAGATAAACGTGACGATCGTCAACAAGGTCAAGCACAACGTGTCGACCCGCAGAGCGATATCGAGCGTCAGGGTGCCGATTTGCAAGTATCGGTACCCGTTGTAGATCTGAACTCCCTCGCTCCCTTGGGCTCCAAATAACCAGAGGCCCAACGCGCTGGCTGCCGCGAGGAGCAGCGATGCCACCGCTGGGAGGTGCGCCGACTTGGTATCACCTCGAAAAGCCATCACCGTGCAGATCAAACAACCCAAAAGGGCGGAGAGTGGTACCATCCAAGCCAATAGACTAAGCACGAGTGGAGGCCTCCGTGGATTGGGGTGCGTTCAAACGCGACGCCGTCTCGATCGCTGCATCCAAGGTCGACGGCACAGGGCTTGAGAGGGGATCGAGGCCTGCAGGGACCAATCTCGGGTACGACGGTTCGGTTTCCAAAGCGGATCCATGGACCGATGGCACGGCGTCCTCGGGCTCCTTGGGAACCAGTGTTTCGCTCAACTCGTCCCACGCCTCGACGTCGAGCGTGGCCTTGCGACGATACAAAGATACCACGAGCGCCAGAGCGATCGCCGCTTCGCACGCGGCGACGGTCAAGACCATGATGGCAAGAATCTGGCCTTGGTAGTTCAAATGCAATCTCGAGAAAGCGATCAGGTTGATGCTGACCCCGGAGAGCATGGTCTCCAGCGACAGAAAAAGGAGGATCAGCGAGCGCCGAGTCAAGAAGCCCACGAGGCCGATCGCGAACAAAGCCCCCCCTAAGATCAACAGGTTTTGAGTGTTGGCGATGTTCATGTTGTCTCCTCCACTGGCCGCTGCGCCAAAACGATCGCACCGAGGGTCGCCACCAACAGGATAGTTCCGGCCAATTCGATCGCCATCAGATAATCGGTATACATCGCTCGCCCCAGCCCCGAAGTCTTCGAAGGAACAAAGGCCGCGACTTGTTCCCCGCTCATGTTTCGCGCCGGCATCGGTGGGGTTCCGCCGGTTGAAGCGGGTTGTGCCGCCAAACTGTTGACTCGGGTCGTGTCGATCTTGATCGGCAGAATCTCACCTTCCTCGGCAACGCTCCAAGTGATGGTGATCACCAATGCGGTAGCAATCGCTGCCGCGAAGAGAGGCCTGGTCAGTTTCAGGTCGTACGCGCGAAGATTGGTTTGCTGCGCGAACATCAGAACAAACAAGAAGATGATGATCGTCGCACCGGCGTAAACGATCATCGTCGCAGCCGCGACGAAATACGCTTCTTGCATAAACATTACACCGCAGGAAGAAAGCACCGCCGTCGCAAAGCCCAGAGCGGCATGCACCGGTTCGCGAGCCACGATAAATGCCAAGCCACCGGAGACCGCGAGGATAGAAAAGCAGAAACGAATCACGGCGGACGAATCGCTGCTCGGAATCGCCGCGAATGCGAGCAAGACGCCCAGGCCGAAAAGCCCGATCCCGGTCAACGTCATCTTCTTGTCTTTCACGACGCCGTACTGGAGCAACCAATAGGCGATCCCGCCGAGGATGATCGAGGCGAGCATGACCTTGGAAAAATGACCCGCGAAATGCGTTCCCGGTACGCGCGCCAGGTTTTCAGGATCGACCCCACGTTGGGCCAGGACCCAAAGCGATGCCGAGATGCCAGAAGAATCAAATGTCACGATACACTGTTCTTTCCGATAAGGTTTCGAAGAATCAACCGCGACGCCCTCGCCCCGGTGGAGGAGGCGATTGCTTGGCTGTTGAAGCCGTTTCCGATGCGGGCCCCAAAACGCCTCGATGCGTCCGTACCGGGTCTTTGCCCGTCTTGACGGTCTCGTCAAACACCGACAGGAGCTTCTCGCGATCGAAGATCATCTCTTCCCGCGAGAGGCCTGTGAGATCGTAGATGCTGGTCAGTTCAATCGCATCCACGGGGCATGCTTCTTCGCACATGCCGCAGTAAATGCAACGCAACTCGTCGATCGTGAACGTCGCCGGGTATTTGTCCCGATCCTTCCAGTGAGGATCGTCTTTGGGAGCAGGGGCAGCGATGATCTCGATGCAATTGGCCGGGCACGCCGTCTGGCACATGTAGCAGGCCACGCACTTGACGCGCCCCTCTTCATCGCGATTCAAGCGATGCACACCGCGGTAGTTCGGGGGGATTTCCGGCTCCACTTCAGGATACTGACGCGTCGTCGCTTTGCCCGTGACCGCATGGCGAATCGCCGTCGCCACGCCTGAGGCGATCGCCGGCAAATACAACGCGTCGAGGACTCCGAGCTTCGGCTCCTCTCCCCACTTTACGGTCTTGGTTTTCTTGGCATTACTCATAGCTCACCGCGTGCGCTTTGCGAACTCCGCTGCCCGGCGCGGTCAACTGCGCCATGGAAGCGTTGAATTTGATCGAACTGTAATACGCGGCCACGATCGGAAGTGCGGCCGTCAAAATCAAAAGATGTTTGGGCAACCCCAACGTCAAAACGATCGCGACTCCCACGAGATGGATCAGACCCATCGGAATCAAGCCCTTCCAGGCCAAACCCATCAACTGGTCAAAACGAAATCGAGGCAGGGCCCATCGGAGCAACATGATGAATGCGACCACCACTGCCACCTTCGCGAGCAGCACCAAGAGCCCCAAGAACATGCCGCTCATGGAACCTCCCGTGGCGCTGGGAAGCCCCGGAAAATGCCAGCCGCCGAAAAACAGAAGTGCCGTCAAGAAACTGACGGTGACGATGTGGGTGTATTCGGCGAGAAAGAAGAGAACGAATTTAATGCCGCTGTATTCCGTGTGAAATCCTCCTACCAACTCCTGTTCGCACTCGGGCAAGTCGAAGGGCAATCGGTTGGTTTCTGCCAGCGCGGCGGTGAAGAAGATCAACAGGGCCAAGGGCTGCCAACAAACATTCCAATCCAAAATGCTCCCGGACTGCGCCGCGACGATCTTCTCGATGTTGAGCGAGCCGGCGATGGCGATCACGCCCACAAGGGACAAGCCCAAAGGAATCTCATAGCTGATGAATTGGGCGCAGGAACGAATCGCTCCGTAAATCGAGTACTTGTTGTTCGAAGCCCAGCCGCCAACGATGATCCCGTACGCCGACAGGGAACTGATCGCCATCATGAACAAAATACCGATGTCATTTCCGGGCTGAACGATGAACCGAAATCCCTCTTTGTAATCGGTCGCAACGGGACCGAACGGCATGACCACCACAGCGAACATCGCCGTCATCAAACTCAAGGCCGGAGCCAAGAAATAAAGGGAGGTGTAAACATGGTCGGGGATGACCTGTTCCTTGAGAAAAATCTTGATGCCGTCCGCGACCGCCTGCAGCAAACCGAACGGTCCGACGCGATTGGGGCCGATGCGATCCTGAACGTAGGCAGCGAGCTTGCGCTCGATGAACGTCATGTACAAACCCATGAGCGGCACCACCGCCAGGATGATGGCAATCGCAGCGAGCGTCGGCCATAACGAAGGCCAAAGTTCCTTGATCCATACCCACATCGTTAAATTCACCTCATCCTATTCGTTCTGTTCTAGGTACTCGTCGTCGCGGGTTGCTGACTGAAGCGTGCCAGACGCACGCCGCGCTCTCCCAAATCCCCCGCAGCCAAGACGGACAACTCGGGAATGGCATTGCCGATTTCCTTGCGCAAAGCCATCGCGTTGAACAATCCGGTCCGCTCCGCCAGTTCCATCAGCATCCGACCATCGGGTCGGGCCTCCGCAGGAGGACGGATGGCCGCGTGTGTCGCTTGCGCCAACCCTGCATGATTGACATACGTGCCGTCCCGTTCCGCAAACGACGCGGCAGCGAAGACGAAATCGGCTCGCTCGCTCAACGGCGATGGGAAGATATCCTGAACGATCAACAGCGACGGTTTGCCGACCGCGCGATCGATCGCATCGTTCACCCAACCTTGCGGATACCCGCCGACGAAGTACCAGGCCCGTGCGTCGGGTTGCTTGACGAGCGACTCGATTCGGACGACTTGGCCTTCGAAGTGCTTGAGCACAGCTTCGACACCGACACGGTTCGGGCACTTCTCCGCTCGTATCGTAAACTTCTCTTTGCCGGCTGCTGGCGGCTCCCCTTTGGGACCCTTGGGGTAGCGATCGTCGCTGCCGATTACCGTCACCGGCCCCAGCACCAGTCGAACCCGTCGATCGATCCCCTTGAGGTACGAGGCCAGCAAATACGCTTCCTCCACCGTCATGAATGGCGACAGCACGGCAACAAAGCCATGGGCGTCGGATTTGATCTCCTCCGAGATTCGCTTCCTGGCCAGTTTGAGCGCTTCGGGCCAGGCATCGGCAAAACGCAGATCGTCGGGTTTGCCTCGTCCGTTGCCGGGAGAATTCTTTGAACTAATTGATGCACCGGAGAATCGAGGGCCCGACAGTCGACGTTCATCGTGAATGTACTTGAATCCGAATCGCCCTTCGTCGCACATGAAGTGGCCTTGAGCTTGGGAATTTTCCCGCGGTCTCAAGCGGTAGACTTTGTTGTCCGCCTGGTCGACGTGGACACTGCAGCCGGTCGAGCAGCCGGTGCACACGCTGTCGGCGCTTTTAAGCCACCATACCCGCTTTTTGTAAAGGAAGTCCTTGCTGCACAGTGCGCCGACCGGACACAGATCGACCACGTTGCCAGCGAGTTTATTGTTGCACGGTTCGTCGGGAAAAACGTCGATCTCTTCGTGGCTGCCGCGCGCCACCACTTGCAGTTCGGAGGTGCCGCTGATCTCGCGCGTGAAGCGAACGCAGCGCGTGCACATCACACAGCGGTCGGTGAACAAGGCGATCTGGTCGCCGATGTGGTATTTGTCCATCCGCTGGATCTTGGGTTCATCGAGACGGCTTTGCGCCTTGCCGAACTTGTACGTGTAATCCTGCAAGTAGCATTCGCCAGCTTGATCGCAAATCGAGCAATCGAGCGGATGGTTGAGCAGGAGCAACTCGAGGGTCATCTGTTGCGATGTCTTGACCTTGGCCGTGTCGGTCCGAATGACCGTCCCATCCTTGATCGGTGTTTGGCAGCCCGGCACCAGTTTGGGTCCCATGGCCACCGTGCCGTCGGGCTTGGTTTCCCCCACCTCGACCAGGCACATGCGGCACGAGGCGACGACCGACAGGGATTCGTGCCAGCAGTAGTGAGGGATTTCGACACCCGCTTTGCGGGCCGCAAGGATGCAGTTGTCCTTGGGATCAGCATCGACTTCGATATCGTTGACCTTGACTTTGACCACGGATCTTCGATTCCAGTGCGTAGAGGGATGAAAGGGACTCAGTGGGCGCCGACGAGCGCCGCGCTTTCGCTGCGCCGCCCGCTGCGGATGTATTCTTCGAACTCGCCGCGGAACTTGTTGATGGCGGTCTTGATGGGCCAGGCCGCTCCATCGGCCAGGCCGCAAATCGTGGTTCCCGGTATCGTGCCGATCGAATTGGCGATTTCGAGCAACAAGTCGATATCGCTGGGCTTGCCCCGACCATCGCGGATCCGCTCGAGAATCTTGGTCGACCACGCCGTTCCTTCGCGGCACGGGGTGCATTGCCCGCACGACTCGTGGGCAAAGAATCGGCATGCGTTGTACAGGACGTCGACCATGCTGGTCGCGTCGTCGATGACGACGACCGCCGCAGTTCCCAATCCCAAGCATCCGACCCGCCCTGGACCATTGAAGTCGAGGGGTGTGTCG
>JBKDPB010000242.1:0-17254 GCA_046342615.1 Planctomycetota bacterium
GATATCTACATCGCCAACGATATGTCGGCAAACAACCTGCTCCTCAGTCGCGAAAACCCCTCCAAACCCAGGGAGTATCTTTTGGCCGATGAGGCGGTCCGACGAGGATGTGCGGTCGATATTCAGGGAAAACCCCAAGCCAGCATGGGAGTCGGATGCGCCGATGTGGACCGCAACGGCGAACTCGACTTGTTCATGACGAATTTCATCGATGAATACAATGCACTCTACCTGCAATCGTCACACTTCTATCAAGATGCATCGCGCCGCTATCGATTGATCGATCCCAAGAAGAAAACTCTCGGATTCGGCGCCCAGTTGATCGATCTGGATCTCGATGGCTGGCAAGATGCCGTGGTGGTGAATGGTCACGTCGATGACTACCGAGCATCGGGACAACCCTTTGAAATGCAGCCTCAAGTCTTTTTGCAACAAGATGCTGCCTTTGCGGAAGTGCCTTCGGGGGCGCTGGGCTCTTTCTTCAACAAGGCGTACCTGTCGCGGGCTCTGGGGATTTGGGATTTCAATCGGGACGGAAAACCTGATTGGTTCGTCACCCATCTCGATCAGCCCTTGTCCATCCTGAGAAATGACTCCACATCGAACGGTGCATGGGTCGCCGTCGAATTGATCGGTATCCGGTCGGAACGGGATGCGATCGGCGCAATCGTCCGAGTCATCTCTCCGACGGACCAATGGATGCACCAGCGCCTCGCAGGGAATGGATTCGAATGCAGCAACGAACCGTGGGTTTTCCTCGGTCTCGGCAATACGAAAAAAATCGAGCGACTGGAAATCGATTGGCCGAGCGGCGAGCGTTCGGTCTACGAGGATCTCGACGTCAACCGGCGCTATCGCATCTGGGAATCGAATCCCCAGTTCGAACTAGATCCGTTGCGCTGATACCGCATCGATCAATCAGCGGTCAGTTGCTCCGAATAAGTCGCCGCTTTGTCGCTGATGTCCTTGCGGCACCATGCTCCTGGCCATCGGATGGCTTGCACTCCCTTGTAGGCTTGCAGCTTGGCGTTGGCCAGCGAAGTGCCCAGAGCCGTTACTCCCAACACGCGACCGCCCTGAGTGACCACGCGGCCGTCCTTGAGTTGGGTTCCCGCGTGAAAGACTTTGACGTCCGGCACGTCATTCGCCGCATCCAAGCCGGTGATCTCCAAGCCGGTATCGTAGGAGCCGGGGTATCCGGCGCTCGCCATGACGACACAAATCGCGGGGCGAGAATCCCACTCCGGTGGGTCGATCGAATCCAAACGGCCGTCGACCGTGGCTTCCAGGAGATCCAGCAAATCGCTCTTGAGACGCATCAACAAGGGCTGGCATTCCGGGTCGCCGAAACGGACGTTGTACTCGAGGACCTTAGGGCCAGTGGCGGTCATCATCAAGCCCGCATAGAGAATCCCTCGAAATGGCTTGCGATTCCGTTTCATCGCATGAATCGACGGAACCAAGATCTTGTCTTCGACGGTTTCCATCAACTCCTCGGTCATGATGGGTGTCGGTGAATACGCACCCATGCCTCCCGTGTTCGGACCGGTATCTCCGTCATATGCGGCTTTGTGATCCTGGGCGGGTGGCAGTGGTACAATGGTGCGACCGTCGGTGATGGCCAGCACGCTCACCTCAGGCCCCTCCAGGCGTTCCTCGATCACCATCTGGGCGCCGGCGCGACCGAACTCGAGCTTGCGTCCGATGCGATCGATCGCCTCGAGAACTTCGTCCCGATAGGAACAAACGATGACCCCTTTCCCACTGGCCAAGCCATCGGCTTTGACCACGAGGGGGGTGCGATCTCGTTCGTTCGGATAGCGGGCTTTGACATAGCGAGTCGCGCTGTCGACTTCGCGGAAGATCTGGTATTCCGCCGTCGGCACATCGGCCTGCCTGAGCAGAAGCTTGCAGAAGACTTTGCTGGATTCGAGCTGCGCCGCGGCTCGCGAAGGTCCAAAGGCCCGAATGCGCTCCTCGGTCAGCGCGTCCACCAAGCCGAGCGAGAGCGGCAACTCGGGGCCGACCACCACGAGGTCCACCGATTCTTTCTTGGCGAATGCGACCAAACCCCGAATATCGTCGGCTTGGATCGGGATGTTTTCCCCCTCGGTGGCCGTTCCCGCGTTCCCCGGCGCGATCCAAAGCCGCGAGATCCTTGGCGATTGCCTCAGTTTCCATGCCAAAGCATGTTCCCGTCCGCCGTTTCCGACCACCATCACTCGCATACTTCACCACCCGCTCTCGTTGCTCGTTCCCGCCAGCTTCTTCCGGTGTCGAACCCGGAAAACCATGCAGTATACGCGATCTGGGCGGGGGCCAAAGTGCAAACCGAATCGTCCGAGTTGTCTGCCTATTCCCTTTTCGGTTCGCTACCATAGAGTGAACGGGTTTGGGGTACTGGGCTGGGTTGAAGGCAAATGAAGAAACGGATCGGACTGAAACACATGCGTCTTTGCCTTACCGGGCTTCTCGCTTTGCTGGGCATTTTCAACACGGCAGGGATTCGCGGCGACGAGCCCGACGGCATCGCCGGAATCGCTGAACGAACCCCCGGACGCGATGCCGTCCGCGAAAGTGTCCAGACGCAGTTCGCGGCTCTTTACGCTTCGATGTCGCCCGAGGCAAAGGCAGGTTATCGCCACCTGGTGGACTCGGTGTACCTGCCCCACGATTTCGACGAACAAGTCCTCCAGCAAGTCGACCGCCTCGAGCATCGTACACCTTTGGTGGACCTCCCCCTGGAACCAGGAACCCGGGAGGGGACGTGGCATGCGTTCGGACTGACTCCCCGACCTGATGACCCGGGCAAGCCGCTCCAGTATGTCGTGACTTCGACCGGCAACTACGTGATGAATTGCTTTGCTTGCCACGGGGGGAGCGTCTATGGGACGGTCTACCCGGGTGCTCCGAACTCCCTCTACAACCTGGAATCGCTGACCGAGACGGTCCGAAGCGTCAAGATCCGCCAGGGCAAGCCGCTCGCCCACATGGATGTCGGTTCGATGTTCATGCCCTTGGGGACGACGACGGGGACCAGCAACGCCGTGATGTTCGGGGTCGCACTGATGAATTTTCGGGATGCGGATCTCAATTTTCATGGGGATCGGGCTCCTGCTCCGATGACCAATCACGACATGGATGCCCCTGCCTGGTGGAATGTCCACCGCAAGACCCACCTCTACATCGATGGCTTTGCGGAAAAAGGACACAAAGGCCTCATGCAGTTCATGATGGTTCGCCAAAATGGTCCCAAGCAATTTCGCGCCTGGGAGAAAGACTTCCGCGAAGTGGCTGCGTTCCTCAACGAATTGCGCCCTCCGAAGTACCCGCTCGCGATCGATGAGGCAAAGGCGTCTCGAGGCGAACGCATCTTTGGCAACCACTGCGCGCAGTGCCACGGCGATCATTCGAGTTCGCAAGGCGATCTCGCGAGAGGATCGTTCCCGGAAACCATGGTATCGATCGACGACGTTCGTACCGATCGCGTCCGATACGATGCGTTGACTCCGCGACATCGACGCTACTACGGTGAGAGTTGGTTCGCAGACTACGGCAAGCAAGACACGAAGTACGAGGTTGACGGCTATGTCGCTCCGCCTCTGAACGGTCTTTGGGCCTCTGCTCCCTATTTCCACAACGGGAGTGTTCCCACCTTGTGGCATGTCCTGCATCCCGAGGAACGGCCCGCGGTCTGGCGACGACGCGCGATCGCCATGGACGAGACAAAGATTGGATTGGTCGTCGAGGAATTGGACGCTGTCCCCGCCAAGCTATCGGCCAGCGACAAGCGATGGTACTTTGATACGCGAGCGAAGGGTAAATCCGCGTCCGGACACGATTACCCCAACGCCCTCACCGAGGACGAGAAAGAATCGCTCCTCGAGTACCTCAAGACGCTTTAGAGACGCCGCTCGTTGGATGTTCTGCCTTGGACAATCGATCGAATGGAGAATCGAATTCGCGCGGGCCGCAGAGCAAAACCAGTCGTGGACCAGGCCAATTCATTTTGGTTCCGTGATCGATGGATCCGTGGGGTCCGACGTCAGCATTCCCGGAGACCGACTCCAGATCGTCGCTAGAATCGAGCCGGTGACGTTCATGATTGGGGCGAAGAGAGCTGGTGCAATGGCCGCCGCGTCCCGTTTGAGAACTTCCGTTGCAAGACTTGCCGCGAGTCCTCCATTCTGCAACCCAACTTCGATGGCGATCGTCCGGCAATCGGCTTGATGCAAGCCCACGAGCCGGCTCCCCCAATAACCGAGCAGGTATCCCAGAAGATTATGAAGGGTGACGGCGACGAGCAGGATCCAGCCGACTTGAAGGACCTGCTGCTGTGATTTCGCTGCAATCATTCCACAGATCCCGCAGATCGCGATCATCGAAATCGTCGCCAGTACCTTTTCCGCCCGCTTGGGATCGACACGCCAGCGGGTGAGCAACGCATTGGCGATAATCCCGAGGACGACAGGCGCAACGACGGTCAAGAGAATGTTCAAAAACATGGCGATGTAGTCGATCGAGACATCCTCGCGCGCGTAAAGATAGACCATCAGCGGAGTCATGATCGGAGCCGCCATCGTCGAGCATGCTGTCATCGTGACCGACAACGCGACGTTTCCTTTTGCGAGATACGTAACAACGTTGGAGGAGATCCCACCTGGGCTGGCACCCAGCAGGATCATTCCCAAAGTGAGATCGACGGGCAGTCCCAAAAGCTTGGAAAGTCCCCATCCCAAAAATGGCATGATCAGAAATTGAAGCACAAAACCGATCAAGACACCCCACGGCATTTTGAGGATACGGGCAAAGTCCTCGAGCGTGAGCGTTGCTCCCATTCCGAACATCGCGAGTTGCAGCAGGATGGTCAGCGTATCTTTGTAGGACAGTGGCAGATACGATAAAAACAACGGTGGAGAGATCAAGGCGACCAGGACTGAGGCCACGACCCAGGACGCAAATCCATACGTGCGCGTCTTGCGATTCAACGCAATCGCAATCGCAGTCGCAACGATGATCAAAACGGCCAGGAGCGGTGCGATGGAGTCGAACATCTTTAGGACTGGCCGGTTTGACGCTGATAGATGGCGTGGATCATGGCTTCGGAGTCCTTGAATTTCTTTCCGCCGGCGATAGCCAGTTCAATCAAGCGCCGCGCGTCGGCCTCGGAATGCCCGAGCACGATCAACGCTTCGAACGTTTCGTCGACCACGCCCGGCTTTTGCGGCTCCAACCCTGGAGCATCGCGTCGCACCAAAAGTGCGAATCGCGGCATTTTGCGGCGCAAGGTTGCGATGATCTTTTCCGCCGTGGCGGGGCCGACGCCCGGCAGACTCGAAAGCCCCTTCGCATCCTGCTGCTCGATCATCACCGCGGTGTCTTGCACGGGACGCGTCATCGCCCGGAGCGCTTTCTTGACGCCGACTCCATCCACAGAACAGAACAGCTCAAAAAAATCTCGCTCGGCAACCGACAAGAATCCGACCAGTTTCGGCGTCAATCGGCTTCCCTGTGCCGCGTTTCCTTCGATGTAATGAATCGTATGCAACGAAACCGGCTTGCCGATTTCGGATTGGAGCTGTCTGCGGGTGAATTCCGGGATGGCGATCTCGTACTCGAAGGGAGGATTGGCAAGCGTGGCGCTGTCGTCGGTCAGCGCTAAGAGTTCGCCGGTTATTTTGGTGATCAAGGGTTCTTCCTGGAAGGCTTGAGGATTTGCTGAGAGGGTTTCGTCGCAAAGAAATGGCACAACGCGATGGCTAGGGCATCGGCAACGTCCGGTGGATCGGGCGGTTGAGCCAAGCCCAATTGTAGTTGGATCGCATGCTGCATCTGCGCTTTGGGCGCCCGCCCGTTGCCTGTCAGCATTTTTTTGACCATCGTGGAAGCGTACGAGTGTATCGAGAGGCCGGCATTTGCGGCACCCAGGCACAATACCCCCCGGGCATGCCCCATCAAGATCGCGGTTCGAGGTCGCTCGTAGTGGGAGTAGAGCTGTTCAATCGCGACCTCGGAAATGGAAAGGCTGCTGAAAATATCCTGTAGGCCTTCGTGAAGCTCCTTCAAGCGATCCCCAAGGGGGCGATCCTTCCTCATGCGGAGAACCCCGGCTTCCACTAATTCGGGAGACCCCTTGGGCGCTGAGATGACGCCGTAGCCGGTAATCGCAAGCCCGGGATCGAGACCGAGAACTACTCTTTCCGCGCCCATGGCCTTGAAGTCCTTATTCCGTTGGGCTTGTCAAGCAGACCGCTTCGGTTCCGTTGCGGACCAACAGGTAGGGGCCGGCGACAGCCGGCGTATTCCAAGTGATCCCCTCGAGCACCTGCATTTCGGCCACAGGTCTACCAGTCGTCCGATCCACCGATGCGACGCGCCCATCTTCGGCACTGACCAAGAGCTCCCCGTTGACGACCAAAAGTTGACCTTGACCGTAACGCGGCCCACGCCAGATTCGCGTGCCGGTCAACGGATCGACGCACTCGAGAACTCCGTCGCTCAGCGCATAGGCTTTCCCATCATAGACCACGGCACTGGTGAATTTCGTCTTCAACACGCGCGGGTTGGTCCATAAATCGAGAGACTCCCACGTTGAAGCCCCGTTGTCGCTCGCCTTTGCTTTTTGTCGCACTTCGATCAGCTTAGATCCCTGCGCATAACCCTTACCGATCAAGATTTTCTGGTCGTCGACTTGCATGGGTTGCGAGGCGCACGCGTCTCCATTGGACTTGCTCGGCCAGGGGGTTTCCCAGAGGACAGTCCCGGTGGCGATATCGTGCCCTGTCACGTTCCCTTCGTTGACGCTGACAATCTGTTCTCGACCATCGATCGTGAGCCGACATGGCGACGCATACGAAACCTGGCTGTCGCCCGCAAGCCATCGCTCCTTGCCGGTGGCGACATCCACCGCGAGAAGGCTGTTGACCTTCGAGGACTTGGCTTTGGATCCACCGAAAGGAAGGATCGCAACGTCGTCGACGACGAGGGGTGAACCGCTTCTGCCCCACATGATTTCCTTTTCGGATTCCTCCTGGTTGATCCCCGCTCGTTCGAGCAGATCGATGCTCCACAAGGGTCGTCCGGTTCGGCAATCAAGACAAACGACGGTTCCAAGAGCGGACTGGGCCAACACGATCTCTCCGATGGCTGTCGAAGCGACGGTGGGGGTTGAACGCGGTCCAATACCCCCGAGCGCGTTGGCATGGCGACCGGGTATTTCGTGCTCCCAGGCGGTCTGACCATCGTCGAGGTACCACGCCGAGACGACTTCCTTTTCTCCGCGTTGATAAATCGTGACCGCGAGTCCATTGGCTATGGCGTCACCCGACCAGCCCTCGCCGATCTCGCGTCGCCAAGAAACCTTAGGAGGCTTTTGTTTCCAGTCCATGGAGAACTCAGGAGCTTCTACGACGCCATCCCTTCGATTCCCGAGATACTGGGAAAAGCGAAACGGCATGATCGATGGATCGATCGCTTTTGCAGACAGGTCGGTCGATGGTGGCACGGAATTCAGTCGAGAGCGTACCGCGGTGCCTCGAGGTCGGAAGGTCGGCCACACTTCGCCATTGAAGCCTGTGAATTCGTAATTGGCCAAGAACCCGGCCACGACGAATACAGGCAGGGCGAACACCGCCATCTTCAAGAACCATGGGACGCGTCGATGGGTCGCGATCGCGAGTTGCGTGAACAGGAGTGCCAAGAGACCGCAAGCGATCCCGCCAAAGTTGGCATACTGTCGGTCGATGTCCTCGATCGCACTTCGCGCGATCGGGACCATGACGAGTGCAGCAAACGCAAGGACAGAAAAAACGAACGACAGGCGGTTGACCCGTCGCCCCATACCCGGCACCGCTGGTCCCGGCGTCGCTGTCGGCACCGGTTCCCGATCGGTCGACGGTGCCGGATCGCGTTCCATCAATGAAGAACCTCGCGTTACTTCGTTACCAACTTGTTGGCGCTTTGAAGCGCGTTGATGTAATCGACAGCGATATTGAGAATCTCTTCATTGTAGAAATTCGAGGCGAAGACTTTGTCTCGTTCCGCTTTGGGATCGAGCTGTTCCTCTTCTTCCTTTTCGCTGCGCAGCTCCTTGCGTCTCGCCATGTAGTCCGACTCCCGCAGGGGGATCACTTTCTCCTGCTTTTGCTTTCGATACGCTTCGATGCGACTGAGAAGTTTTTCAAAGTCGGTGTTCGCTAGCACGCGGCTGGTGGACTGTTGTTGCAATTGGTGCTTGATGGCGCTGTCGACCATCATGTAATTCTTGTGCGGCTGCGCCTTGACGCGATCCATGGGCAAAGCGTAGTCGAGATCCGATTCCGACAAGTCCATTTCAGCGATCAGGGATGGGAGGATGACGTCCGCTGCGACCCCTTCCAATTGAGTCGACCTGCCATCGGGTAGATAGAACTGCTGAATCGTAAGCTTGAGGGCTCCGAGCGGCTTGGTTGCTCCAGCGCCGAACAAGGCAGGTGCTAGATCGAGCAACGTTTGGACCGTTCCTTTGCCGTGGGTTTTTGGATCGCCGACGATGAGTCCGCGTTGGTAGTCCTGAATCGCACCTGCAAAAATCTCACTCGCGCTGGCGCTCAGTTGGCTGGTCTTGACGATCAGCGGACCTTTCCAGGTGATGGAGCGGACGTCATCGTTCATGGTTTGGGTTCGGCCGTTGGAATCCTTGACTTGAACCACCGGTCCGTACTCGATGAACAAGCCGGTTGCAGCGATGGCTTCGGGAAGTGATCCACCTCCATTGCGACTCAGGTCGAGGATAACGGCGTCGACGTTGGAGTCATTGAACTTCTTGAGAATGGCTTCCAGGTCTGTCGAGGTTCGCTTGTAATCCTGGCGGTTGTTCCGAGCTCCCTCCATATCGAGGTAAAAGCTTGGCAGCTTGATGCAGCCGATACGATACGGCGTGCCGTCCGGCTTCTTGCCTCGTTCGAGGATCTCGCTTTGAGCCGCACTGTCCTCGAGCTTGATGATGGCCCGGGTGATTTCATAGATCTGGCGTTCGCCACCCATCTTGGGTTTGACGTGCAGTTTGACTTTCGTCCCCGCTTCGCCGCGGATCATGGAAACGACGTCGTCGATTTTCATGTCGAGCGTTTCGACGGGGGTTGAGCCGTCATCTTGTTGGACCGCGACAATTTGATCGCCGACCTTGAGGCGACCATCTTTATCGGCCGCACCTCCCGGCACGATCGTTTCGACGATGGTCGAACCATCCTCGGGGCGAAGCGTTGCACCGATCCCTTTGAGCTTCAAAGAGATGTGCATATCGAAGTTGTCTTTTTCCCGTGGAGCCATGTAGGTTGTGTGCGGGTCGAGCGCGCTGGTGAGAGCGGTCAAATACATCTCGAGCAACTCGTACACGTCGGTCTGAGATCGGGTCTTGTAGTACGTTCGGTAGCGCTTGTGCAGTTTCTCGCGGGTGACCTCATCCGCGTCGCCGTCGGCTCGCGCCGAGAGAAAATTCAGCTTGATCGTTTTTCGCCAGCGGTTTTTGAGTTCATCCATGTTGGCGGCATATTGCATCTCCTTGGCATCGCTCTCGATGTACTCCTCAGCACTGAAATCGAGCGGCGCATCGATCAACTCGTGAATGATCGGGGAGACTTCGTTGAGCCGTTCCAGGTAACGCTTGTAGACTTGATAGGCGAACGTGATGTTGTTCTTGAGGAGCATGTCGTCGAGCTGGGTCTCGCTCTTGCGAAATTCGTCGACATCCGACTGCAGCAGATACGACTTCATCGGATCGACTTGACGGAGGAATAGATCGAATCCCCGTTTGGAAAGCTCGTCGTCGAACTTGTTCTGGGAGATGTGCCCCTCTTGGACCAGATCCCGCACGCTGCGGATGATCAATCGATTGTCGGCTGGCGGCTCTTTGACAGCAGCGACTCGAGGGAATTCCTCTGCCCAAACCGTAAAATGGGCTCCCGACGAAACAAGAAACGCCAAACCCAAACCAAAGAGTCGAATCCAAGCCGGACCGAAGCGATTGCATCTTTGCATAATGGACTTTCATGAGCAAACGGGAGTGAGGGTGCCACGACGTGCAAACGCACGCCCAATGCAACCCCCGGGAGAATGGTAGAAGATTGGAAATCCCGAGGCAACATGGATCCAGGCTTGGCAGCAGGGATGCCGCAAGGCATTCCGTCGTATTTCCTGCGTCCTTTGGGGGGAGTTCGCTGGTTCGAGAAAGCAAACGGCTCAAAAATTTCGGCATTCTTCCCAGGATTTTGGCAGGTTACTTAGGACGCGGTGTCCGTCCTTGGTGACCAGGACATCGTCTTCGATCCGAACACCACCCAATCCGGGGAAATAGATTCCAGGTTCGACCGTGACCACCATGTCGGATTCGAGGGGGCGATCTTGACCGCGAGCCAGGCGGACCGATTCATGGATTTGCAAACCGAACGAGTGCCCCAAGCCATGGGTGAACTTTTTCCCGAACCCCGCTTCCTCGATCACTCGCCTCGCAGCGGCGTCGACTTCGCTCATCAAGACGCCGGGACGAATGATCGCGATCGCGGCGAGTTGAGCTTGCAGCACGACGCGATAAATCTTCTCCAGCTTCGGGCTGACGCGGCCGGTGACGACAATGCGAGTCAGATCGCTCAGATAGAGATTCTCCTTGGCACCCCAATCGATGAGGACAAACCCGCTTTCGCCGACCTTCAAGCCGGTCGGTCGGCCATGCGGCAACGCGGACCGAGGCCCAACGCCGACAATCGTTTTGAAAGCGACTCCGGCTCCACCGAGCCTCCGAATATTCTGTTCCAACTCGTCGGCTACCTGCTTTTCGGTTTGCTCGGGGGCCAACAAGGTTTTGGTTGCGGTAAATGCTCGCTGGGCCAAGTCGATGGAACGCTCGATTGCGGCTAACTCGGATGCATCCTTCCGTTCCCGCAGCCGCTCCACGACGCCGCGACTGGATGCGAGATCGACGTGCGAGGTCAGCTCCTGGAGACGCTCCCATTGAGCCAAGGAAGTGGTTAGCGATTCCACCCAAACCCGTTTGGGCGAGCGACTGCTGATTTCCTTGGCTGCTGCGTCGACAATCGACATGTTGGAAGGACGCAGCACCAACTCCAACTTTGGACACTCCTCGCCGATCTGCTGCGAGTAGCGGGCATCGCTGAGCAAGTATTCGCAGTCCTTGCCCACAAACAGAAAGCTGTCTTCCCCGGTAAAGCCGGTGAGGTAGGTGACATTGAACGGACAAGTCACCAGCAGGTTGTCCTGCCCCGCGCGCCGCAGTTCCGCTCGCAACCGTTCCCGGCGTTTCCCAAAATCGACCGACATTGCCCGATCCATTTTACGGCTCCAGATATCTGGTCATTGTTTGCAGCAGCGACTCGGAAAAGACGTCGCCGACCATGAGGAAATCGCAGTCCTCGGAGAGGGCTTTCCGAAGATCTCGCGCGCTCCCTAAGGTCGGTTCGGCCTGCGGCAGTCCATGGCCGGGCACCGTTTCTTCCACGCGCGAACGGAGCGCATGGGACACGGCGTACTTGTTCTGAATGCCGTCGATCATGGCCATCAATACCGCGGCTGACTGCAAGTACGGGTTTCCGTCTGAGACCAACCCTCGTACCTCGATCGCCCGCTGGCGTGGATCTTGGTAGCCGAAGATCACTTTGCACAAGGAATGCGGATCGCCCGACTGGATCGATTTCGACCAGCGGTATTCCGGATCGCAAACGCGACCAGGTGTAGCTAAGGCTACAGCCGCGAGCGTCGCGGCATGTTCCAGGATGCCGCCGACGGCATACCAGCCGAGTTCGCTCAGGCCCAACTGCGAAGCACCGCTGAAAATGGATTCCCCTCCGCGGGACAGCATCCATTGAGTCGACATCGCAGCGTCGGTATCGATCCGGCGCCGCCCCTGCTGAATCGCCAACTGATCGATCAAATACCGAACCATCATCAAATCGTCGCACAATTCAGGAAGACTCGATGCTCCCAGGACAATTTCCGACGTCGATTTCTCCGATCGATAATGACGGTCGATGAGGATGCCCGCTTCCGTCGCCAAAGAAGCGAGTTTGCAACGAAACGCAAAGTCTTCATCGTGAGCGTTGCAGGCCAGGTACACCCGGCTGGGAGGAACCGAATCGTCCGAGTTCTCCGCCCGCGTATGCTGAAGCGAAAACGGCTGAAAGGTTCTCGCCGCAACCGCGTCGGCAATCCCCGTCGATTGAAGGTACTGGACCGATCGAGAGGCGACCGAACGCGAGTCAAGCCAACTCTCCTCTCGAGACATGGCATCGAGGATGCCTGACAGGATCACGAGGGTCGGCTGCTCGAGCATCGGATCGACAAAATGCGCTTCGGCAATCGGGACCAAGACCGCCTGCTGCCGGATCTCGCCGGCGGTGCCAACCAACGCAACCTCTTGCCCGAAACCTAACTCAAAAGCGGTTTCCGTCAGTGACCCGACCGGGAGCGTGACATGCTTCCAATCGCCGCCCAGATCGACGAATCGCAAGTCGATCGCGCGGATATCTTTCTCTCGACAATACGCCAGTACGGCTTTTGGCTTCACGAGATCCTCAAAGCGTCCACCGAGTTCGCTGCTGCCGGGCTAACACACCCAGAATGCTCTTCCAGGTGACGAGTGTCGCTGACGGGGCAGTTTTTTTCAATCGGGGATGCTTGGGGAAGCGGCAGACGGCTGGGAACGGCGCGGGGCCGTTCGGGCCACAAATCGAGTCAAATCCTGCACCGCCTCGAGCATCTCGAGCTCTGCGTCCATGTTGTCTTCCTCGCCCATGCCGGTCTGGCGGATGTCGTAGGTCTGAAGCGCCCAGTCCAAGTCGTCGAGAAATGCTTCGGAAGCAAAGCACGTGTCAAGGTCCGCGATCGCTCGTTCCAACACCAAATCGTTCTCGAACTGCGCGAGATCCGCGTCCGGTGAACAATCCGACGGAGAAATTCTCCAGCGGACCGACGATTCGAGTCCGAGGGAATTCTCTGGATTCTCGCTCGTTATCGCTTGCGACAGCGCACGCAGCCCCCGCCTGCGGCTCGGCCTCGGAGGATACAGCTTCCTCAATGCATCCCACTGCGTCGCTGGGACGAACGTATCCATCGCTGGTTCACTGTCTGAGTCGCCCGTTGGCTTGCGAAGATTCGACATCGTGCGGAGGCTCCAAATAGAGTAACCGAAACCGTCCGTGGTCTGAGACGCGTCAGCCGCGCGCCCCTATGCAATCCAAGTCTATGTCCAAAAACGATCTCGACGAGCCGGAATTCAATCCCGCGAGCCGCAACATACGGTCCGGTTCGAGACCGTTTGTCGGGATCCTGACGATTGTGGCGCCGCCCTGGAACTACTCGGGTTTAAAGACCACGGCAGCGAGAGGCGGGAGCTTGACGAGAATCGATGCCGGGCGGCCATGGTAAGGCATCTCGCGATCCGCATGGATCCCAGGATAATTGCCTACGTTGGAGCCGGCGTAGAAGGCGGAGTCGCTATTGAATATCTCACGGTAGTGCCCGGACCTCGGGACCCCCATGCGATACTCCCGAACAACCGGAGTAAAGTTGCAGCAGACGACGAGGAAGTCGTCCGGATTCTTCGCCTTGCGAATGTAACCCAGCACGCTGTCGTTTGCATTCATGCAATCGATCCACTCGAATCCCGATCCTTGAAAATCGATCTCGTGGAAAGCGGGCTCGCGCTGGATCAGATGGTTCAAGTCGCCCAACAAACGTTGCACGCCGCGATGCGTGTCCCACTGGAGCAAGTCCCATTGCAACTCGCCGTCGTAATTCCATTCGTGCCACTGCGCTAACTCGCTCCCCATGAACAGCAGTTTCTTGCCCGGGTGCGTCCACATGTAGGTGTACAGGAGCCTTAGGTTCGCGAATTTCTGCCACAGATCACCGGCCATCTGGGCGATCAGCGCGCCCTTGCCGTGGACCACTTCGTCATGGGAAAGAGGGAGTGCAAAGTTTTCTGTGAATGCATAGATGAGACTGAACGTCAATTCGTTGTGGTGAAACTGGCGATGAATCGGATCGTGACGCATGTAGCGCAACGTGTCATTCATCCAACCCATATTCCATTTCAAGGAGAATCCGAGGCCGCCTTGCTCGATCGGCCGACTCACTCCCGGCCAGGCCGTCGATTCCTCGGCGATCGTCAGCACTCCCGGAAATTGCGCGTGCGCTTCCGTGTTGAACTCGCGAAGCAAATGGATTGCATCGAGGTTCTCGCGACCTCCGTAAACGTTAGGAATCCACTCCCCTTCCTTGCGGGAATAATCCAAATACAGCATCGATGCGACAGCGTCGACGCGAAGACCGTCGATGTGGTACTTGTCGAGCCAGAAGAGGGCATTGGCGATCAAGAAGTTTCTCACTTCATGACGGCCATAATTGAAAATCATCGTGCCCCAGTCAGGATGCTCGCCTTGACGCGGATCCTCGTGCTCATAAAGCGCGGAACCATCAAAGCGTCGCAATCCGTGTCCATCCTTGGGGAAGTGGGCTGGAACCCAGTCGATGATGACGCCGATTCCGTTGCGATGGCAGTGATCGACGAAGTACATGAAGTCCTCAGGCGTCCCATAACGGCTGGTCACCGAGAAATACCCGACCGTTTGGTAGCCCCACGATCCGGTGAATGGATGCTCCGAAATAGGCAGCAATTCAATATGCGTGAAGCCCATTTCCTGACAGTACTGGACTAATTGGTGCGCTAGCTCGCGGTAATTCATCCAGCCATGGACTCCGCCTTGGCTCTTGCGCCATGATCCCAAGTGGACTTCATAGACCGAGATGGGCTTGTCGAGAATGTCATTCTGCTTGCGTCGCTCCATCCAATCGCCGTCGTTCCACGAGAAGGAACCCAAGGGCTGGACGATCGATGCTGTCCTGGGTGGCAGCTCCGCATAGAAACCGAACGGATCCGTCTTATCGATCACTTGGCCGTCCGCAGTACGCATTCGAAACTTGTACTTCATCCCTGCCCCGACACTGGGAACAAACAACTCCCAAATGCCCGAAGGAATCTGTTTCTGCATGCAATGGCTTCGCCCGTCCCAATGATTGAAGTCGCCGACAACCTGGACGCTTTGCGCGTTGGGTGCCCAGACAGCGAAATTGACCCCCTCATGACCATCCACCGACCGCAGGTGTGCACCCAGCTTTTCATACAGCTTCCAGTGCCTGCCCGAGCCAAACAGGAATCGATCATAGTCGGAGAGGAAGGTCGGCACAGAATATGGATCTTGCATGTCAAATGTCTGCCCGTGGGAATTGGATACTCGGAGGCGATAGCTCGGGGAAGGTGAATCGTAGTCGGGGAGCAAGCCTTCGTACAAGCCCGACGGATGCACGCGTCGCATCGGCCGAATCGCCTCGCCTCGCGGATCCACCAACCACACCTGACTCGCGTCCGGCAAAAAGCTGCGCACGGCAATGACCTGTCGCCCGTCATTATGGACGCGATGCGGACCTAAGATGCTCCCTGGGTCCGGAGTCACGCCGTGAATAAGATCCCCAAGGGATTGAAGATTCAATGTGGTACGCACGATTTCTCCAAAAAGGATGGAACGAAGGCATTTCGCGGACGTGAAAATGGCCTGTCAATAATTTCGTCTGCGGAAATGATCTCGACGAGGATCCAACAAAAACAAACATCGAAGGCACGATGCCAAAAAAGCATCCGCGGCGAGGATTGCATCCCATAGCCAACGGAGCGGTTGACCGGCGCCGTGCATCAACATGCGTCGGGGGGCAAACGACGGACACGGATCCGCAGCGGACGCCTCTTGCACGGCATAGGCCCCGGGGTTCGCGGGCGACGCTACCATCGCCTCGATAGGCACCCTGTCGATAGGCACCCTGTCGATCGACCCTTCTTCGATGGACGCGTCGTCGATCGAAGACTCGGCTTGCGATGCACGACACTCTGTTCGGATTTCAATTTGCTCATCGCACGATTCGCAATCGGACGAAGAGCTTGTCTCGACACCCATGGGAATGGAAAGATCCATGGGTATGGCGAGAGTACAAGATGAAGCGGGAATCGAGAGAGGCTCGTCGCGAAGCGGTGACTCTTGGGACATCCAGCGGCACTGCACTTCGTGAAAGCGGAGGGCGACATCGACCCGCTTCCACAAATCCGCGTTGCGAATGGGCTGGGTGGAGCCAAAGTGTTCCCAGCAATAATCGTGCTCGCGCCACTCGACCAAACCATACTGCAACCCGCGAGCCACATAGCGACTGGTCGTGATCAGCGTCACGCGACTGGGCTGCTCGAGCGCCTCCAAACCGCGAGTGACCGCCAGGAGCGACGTTCGGTCGAGGTGATCCGACGGCTCGCAATCCGACGCCTCGGTCTTCTCCCCCGTGACGATGTCCTCAAGGACAAAACGCCATCGCCCTCGAGCTTCCGTATGCATCGCACCCGAGGGAAGGAGGCATCCATCGCAGAAGAGAAGATAATGAGGCTTGCAAGTCGCCATCTCGGATCGAGCATCCATGAGAACATCGTGTCGAAGATGTTCTACATTGCGCGATGATTCGGATCGAGGAAGAAATTCGGAAGAAAATCTTTCGGGAAACTGACGATTTTCTTTCTGTGACGTAAGGCGTAACAGATGTAGCAACCTTTCCGTCGGCTGCCCCCAACGAACTTCATGGCCACATTGGCGAGATGGCAGGGAGCATCCTCGTCGGTGGTGTCGCCGACTATCGTCAAGCCCTCCGGAATTTTGCGTTAAAGGGTGCCAAAAACGCATCCAAACTCGCGCTCGCGCACGCGGCTCGATACACGGGCGTTAAGGGTGGAATCACACTCTCTGCAGGAATCGCCGGCTACGCAGCTACGGGTACGTTGGACGGTGCGCTAACAACAGCTGCCGTAGGCAATATGGTGTGCAGCGCGACGGCTCGCTTCACGGTTGCGTGTTTCGCGGCGGGGACGCCGTTGGTGGTCGATTTCGAGGGGAATAGCCGCTCGATCGAGGAGATCGAAGTTGGGGACGACGTCCTAGCGCGGAGCGAGTTTGACGCGGCGGGACCGCTGGAACTCAAGCGGGTGGAGGAGAAATTCGTCCGGGTGGCGCCGGTCATGGAGTTGGTGGTTCAGGGCCAAGTCATCACCACCACGGCCGAGCATCCGTTCTACGTCGCCGGGGAGGAGCGTTTCGTTCCCGCAGGCGAACTGACGCTGGAGGACCAGCTAGTCGACTCGCAGGGCCGACCCATCGCGATCGACGCGATTCGCGTG
>JBKDPB010000243.1:0-12890 GCA_046342615.1 Planctomycetota bacterium
ACGCAAGGTTCAGCGTATCGCCGCCGTAAGTCGAACGACCCTTGTTGTCCTTTTGCCGGCCAACCGACGACACAACCAGAACCGCCGCGCCAGCGTCGGCGAATTGACGCAGAAAGTTCATCGTGGCATCGACCGACCCGCGTTTATCGCTTTGCGTTCCGGGGGGTGCGATCCTTTGGATATAGTCCAATGTCAGCAACAACCCGTCGTCGCTTAACGGTGCGAATTCGTCGGCGGTTGCCGCAACGTTCGCCAGCGTGAACGGCGGTCGCACAAAGCAAAGCCGGTCCGCAATTCCTTCAATCGCGTTCATGCCGGCGTCAATGCGTTCGGCATGGATCGCGGCCAAACGCCGATAGCGAATATCCTTCAACGGAACGCCAGACAGTCGCGACAACTGGCGATCCAACAGAACACCCGGCGGCATTTCGATATTGCAGACGACAGCGCGAAGCCTTGGCGATAAACGCAACGCAGCGAAAACGCAGTGCATCACGAACGCCGTTTTGCCGGAACCCGGCGCGCCGCCAAATAGGGTAATTTGCTTCGGTCCTATTTCGATGCCTGCTAACGGTCCGCCGTCAGCGACCCGGTAAAACGTCGGCGGCTTGCCGGTCAAAACGTCTTCCCGCCATCCGTCGAAGCAATCAACGCCGCGAAGGTAGGTTGCGTTCATGGTGCCCCCTTGCAGTGTCTCAATCCGCATTCGATTTGTCGTCTCACTTCGGACGGCGACAACCCGGAGTCCAACGCCGCTTCCCCCAGCAATGCCATAGCCAAATCGAAACTACAACCGTATTCGGCCAAGTTCGCCGCCGCCGAAAACAACAGCCGGTGCCGTTCGCCATTGGACGCGCCGTCGCGAATGAAGTCCAGCGTTGTACGGTTCAAGGTCGATCGTTGACCAGTCGAACGACGGTCCGCGTTCGCGATCCGTTGTTGGTCGATGTCCATTGCGGCATCGCGCCATAAACGAACCGCGTTCGCGTCGACCGCCGGCGGTTCCGGTATGTCGAAGGGTTCCGGTTCTGCAGCAATCGAAACAATCCGTTCCGGTCGCAGGTTCAACAGTTCGTGAAGCGATAGCCAACGCTTATAGCGTCCCGTCTTGGCGTGCCTGCTATTCGGCGACCGGAACGCTCGAACGCGATCGTAAACGCCGGAGTCTATCGCTACGCTTGCCGCCGACGCGACCGACTCAGCGAACCGCCGGCAAGTCGCAGCAAACGAAGTCGACGGCGCAGGATTCCAAAGCGATGTCGGCAACCCAACGTGAAAACCCTTGCTTCCCGAATAGAACACCAACAGTTCGTCGCCAGCGATCGCAAACCGGTCGACCAACGCCGACGCCAACCGCCTAGCATCATGCGTTGCCGATTCCATGTCGCCTTCGCGATCGATGTCAAACCACAACCACGCCGACCAGCATTCGCCAACGTACCCCCGCGTCGATCCGGTCGCGTTCAAGTGATCGCGGAACGCATCTCCAAACCCGAACGCCGACAGATACGCTTCGCGTTCGCATTCCGCCCTTGGGTCGCATTGCGAGTATGCCGCGAACGCCGTCCGCCAATCGACCAGACGGCGTTCGTTTTGGCAACTTCCAACAATGCGAAAGCCATACGGCGACGCATTGCTAGAACGGTACATTTCCGCGACCCTCCGTCGTTGGCGTCGAAGTCGGTTCGTCCTTCAGGTCGCAAGCCAAGCAACCGCCATAGCAACCGTCAATCGGTTTCTTGCATTGTTGGCAATGCGAGTCAGCGTTGCCGGTCGTTGAATCCGCCGGTGCGAACGCGTCCCGTTCCGGTTCGTCGATCCCAACAACCTCGAACGACCGAACCCGGTTCCGTTCGTTGCCGTCGTCGTCGCGTCGCAACGCCAGTTTGACCTTGCAACGAATCCCCCGCGGTAGCGGTGTTTCAAGTTGCTCTAGCGACGCAACGCCCAGCTTCCCGAGGTCCCGTTTCGATTGCGGTAACGCCGCCGGCGTCAGCCAGCAATTGTGCCAGAACTGACGACCCTCCGCAGGTCCTTCGCAAACGCGAAACGTCAGCTTGTAGCCGGGGGTTGCGTTGGTCCTCGAAGACTCCAACGAACCGCCGACGATATGCGCGACATATTCGCCAGCCGGTAGCGGTGCGAGTTCGCCAGCCGCTTCGGTGTTGTTCCAAAGTTGCTTCAGGTCGTCGGCGTTGCCGGCGTTGCGTAAAATGTCAGATAGTCGCATTGGTGGTTGCCCCGTCAGTGTGAGTAGTCGAAATAGCGGCCTCATCGGTGCCAGCCGGTGAGGTCGCGTCATAAAACGCCGCGAACGCCGCGGTCATTTGTCGAACGTATTCAGCCGCCGCGGTTCGGTCCGTGAGACTGAGAACAGCAACGTAACCCCGGTGCCGGGATGGTCGATTGCTTCGCGTCGTACCAACGATGCAAGCCAAGCCATCCGCGACAATGGATCGCGTCACGGTGCCGCGCCATTTGCCGCCATCCGCAAACCCCGACAACAGTTCGTCGGCGGTCGTCGCGTCATCGATCGTTGCCTTGCCATTTGGCGAAGCCAACAACGCTTGAACCATGCGAAGCCGGCCAATCGTGACGCGATCCGGTCGACGTGCCGCAGCAAACGCCATCCCGACATTGCGTCGCGTTGCGCCATCCTTGCGAAGCGATCGCAAGTCGACGGCGTTGGAATTGTTTTCCGGTGCAATCATGGTTTCCCCCCCTTCGCCGTCGGCGATGAAGGACAACCGTTCGTGATCCAACTTTCGATCGCTTGTCGATCCCAGCGAACCGCGCCGCCCAGCTTGACGGGTCGCGGCATGCGCCCGCCATCCGCCAACCGGTAAACGTGCCGCCCCGAAACGCCTAGCATCGCGGCCACGTCATCGACCGCAAGCAAACGTCGATCTTGTGTTGTGCGAGTCTCACTCATAGCGCGAACCTCCTACAACCGGCGTCGCCCAGAACGTCAACAGTTCGCAGTAAAGCTCGAAGCCTTCTGTCTTGTGAAGTTTGCCATCGACGAAAACGCAGTTTTCCTGGATGTCGGGATGGTGCCCGTTAATCATCCGCAAGCAAACGTCGTTGCCGTCTTCGTCATAAACCGTCATCGATCGCAGGTCGATCGACACTAACAAGCGTTCCGCCGACGTCGTCGGCATCGTTTTTTCCGCCATGCGAAAACCCCCGAAGTAGAGAACAGGCAACGCAAAACACTTGCGTTGCTCATGGGGGATTAGTGTGAAGTGCTATTTCAGGATGTAATAATTTTCACCCAAAAAAAGGCTGAAAATTGCCTACCTGCCATGCGTTGCCATTGCGTTTCAGGCAATGACACGATCCGACTATTTTTGACGAAACAAAACGGGAGGAATTAACATGAGCTATTACCTCCCGTTTTTTGCTTTCGATTTTAATTCTTCAAAGTACTCTTGTGCTTTAACCTTGCGTTCTAACTTCTTCACTACTTCCGAAAATCCTTCGGTTGGTCGTCCTAGCTTGATCGCAATTTGTTTTGGCTTAACCCCTTGAAAACGCCATCGCAGAATTTCGCGGTCGTCCTCGTCCAATTCGTCGGCATTTCGTCCCGGTCCGTTCGAATTACGCGTTGCGCCATCGGGAGATTGAATAGACTCAACCCGTCGTCGCAACCAGTCCAACGCCAATTCCGAGTCTCGCAAAAACGGTTTTAGTTCGTACTGGCAATGCTTAACTTCTGGCGGGTCGCCCAAAAGCAATTCATCCGCCGGAGTGATGCTCCGAAACGGTTCAGCGATGTACAATTCTGGGAAATCGTTTCGGTTTTGCCATGTTTCGATCGGTACTGATTGCCGGCGTCGTTCATTGGTAACTTGCAAGTGTTGTTCGCCGTCTTCATTGGTAATGAGTTCAACCCAACCGATTTCGACCTTCCAAGCTGGCTTGGTCATTGTTGCGTCGCCCTGTGCGGCAATTTCCAAAACGATGTCCGGCCAACAGCAGTTGCCAAACGCCATAAGACGATCGCTAAACAATATGCGCTTAATTGCGGCTTGCCGTCGCTTCGCCCACACGTTCGCACGCTCGATTGCCGCCTTAACTTCTTCAACGTGCTCCCCGGCCAAGAAAAACCGATGCCAGCTTTCCCAGCCAGATTTCACAACCAGCGATTCACCAGCGATATTTGTAAAAGCTTGTCCTGTACGAGTGTAGAAAATCGATGCGTTCCGAAAATCCTCAGCCGTTGTTGCTAATTGCTCAACCCCGCAAATTCCTTCGGCGTCAATCAATGCAACCGGGTAACGTTTAAGCATCTTGTCCCATAACCGCAAATCCGTTGCGTGCGGTTTTTCTATCGGCGACCGACTCAAGTTAGCTTGCCGATCCGTACGTATTTCGCCTTTGGCTTGCGACAGTCGAAGCGTTTTGAAGTCATCAATCAACGCTTCAAGTTCGCGCAGCAATTGCGCGGTTTCGTCCGTGTTCATATCTCAGAAGTCCTAGTTGTTAGCGGGTCGCCGACGGGTCGAAGTTGCTAGGACACAACCCCGACCGGTCGACGTTCAGCGATAGCTAGTCGCTTACCCAAAACCGAATCCCATTATCCAAAATATCAAAATCGAAGAAAGTCGCGAATGCGAAGCGACGTGATCGCTAGCCGCAGGGTTCAAAGTTTTTTCACACCCCCGGGGGTCGACCCGAAAACCCCATTTACTGCTTGGGGTGCGTGCGCGATATTCGCAGATCGTGAGCAAAACCCCACAACTTTCGACCCGCCCCCGGGGTACACAATCCCCCCAACCCCCAAAGCGCGACACCTAACGCACTAATTCTCGTCTTCAAATTGTGGCATCCATTCGCCGATTGTTTTTTCGCCAAAACGCAAAGGGACCCAAAGCCTAGGGGCATTGTATCCGACCCTCAGCCGGCCAATGAAAGAAAGTCTGTCGCGACCAACGCTTGTTCCCGTATGGGTCCGCGACACAACAGCCAGTCAAGGGTAGACAACTTGTCGACCCTAACGCGACCGGGTCCGCAAATTTGCAGAACAGACTAGCCGCGGATCCATGCCGCCAGCCGTTCGCGTTGGTCAACGGTAAGAACGCTTCGCAGTTCGTCCGCTAGTTGCATCAAACAGGGGTCGCAGGTGCAACGACTAGTGCAACGGTTCGAAGGGTTCGACGAATTCCCAGCGTTTTCGTTGGTCGCGTCGGGATGGTAAGCTACCTTGGGGTGGTAGAGGTCGTGGGTTCGAATCCCGCCGGCCCGATTTTTTTGGCCCTAAGGCCAAAAAATCAGAGAGTAGATGGGAGAAAGTAGAAAAAACGAGGATCGGAGAATTGGCAGCTCAAACGCCAGTTACCGAACCAAGGTTAGCAACCTACTTTCTCCTATCGACTCCGATCCACTTTCCCGGCTGATTGGATTTCTTCCACAGCTTCCCACGGATTCTCGTTCTGAGATGCATCACCCTTCCCGCACCTTCGATCCCTACCGGGACAGGATATTCTGCACCATGAGGGTTTCATTCCTTGCTTTTATCTTCAACTGCATCCACTCGGATCGATCCATGAGATGGGTTGTGTTCTGGCTTCTGGTTGTCTCATTGGCAGAAAACCTGGCGGCAATCGACTATCCTTATCCGCCCTATAACGAGGGTCGTATGGAGCCTCAGACGACCGGTTGGCCCTTGACCCCGGAAGAACGCTCCTATGTCGTGAACCAACCGGAACACGATCGACGGCCGGGGCGCGAAGCGAACAAGCACCTGCCTCAACTTTGGCCCGTCGTGCCCAGTGCCGGCTATTTCGGCGGCGATTCGTGGTTGAAGCTCCACGAAGCTCACGTGGAGACCGTGCGAGCGAATGCCGGGGCTGTCGATGTGCTGTTGGTCGGCGACAGCATCACTATCCAGTGGGGCGAATCCTGGCGAACGCATTTTCCGGACCTGAAGTCGGTGAACATCGGTATCGGCGGCGACAAGACACAAAACATTCTTTGGCGTCTGGACCATGGAGGTGTGGAGGGGATTCAGCCCGAAGCGGTTGTGCTCATGATCGGCAACAACAATATGTTCTTTACCCCGGAGACAGGCATCGACGCGGTAGCGCAAGGGATCGAGTGGTGCGCCAAGAATCTTCGTGAGAAATTTCCAACATCGAGGATCATCGTCGCCAAGATTTTACCAGCTCACGAGCCAGGGAATCGTTTCTATGACGATATCCGAAAGACCAATACTGCACTCGATGCGCTCCATCTCGACGCGGATCCCCAGATGCGAGTCCTTGACTTGACCGTGGATTTCACCCATGCCGATGGCACACTGAAACAAGAACTCTTTACGGTCGACGGTATTCATCTTTCCCCTGCCGGTTACGCGGTCTACGCCGCGAGGCTGAGGCCGTACTTGTAGCCCAAGCAACGGCCGCCGTTCGACATTTCAAGAACCGCGCTGCCGGAAACGTCGGTTGTGTTCCAGCGAACAGGACGTGTTTCGGGGTCAGGACTTGCCTCGAGACAGGAGATATGCAATCAAGTCGAGTACCTCGTCCTCATTGAGCTTGTCGAGCAATTCTGCGGGCATTTGCGATTCTTTGGATACCCGTTCGTTTTCGATATCGCTCCGATCCAGGGTGACGGTTTTGGTGGAGTCCTCGGGATCCGTGACGAGTGTGATCTTGCCCGCCAAATCGCTTACGATCCGGCCCGTGTACACATCGCCGTCTTTCGTTTGCAGGACCATGGTCTTGTATTGATCGGAGATGACTTGGCTGGGCCGCACGATCGCATCGATCAGATCCGCCGCAGAGAATCGGCCGGCGACCTGAGTCAGGTCGGGCCCCGTTGCCCCTCCTTCGCCTCCATAGCGATGGCAAATGACGCATCGAGCCGCGGCGTACATTTTCTTTCCGCGTTCCAGGTTGCGATCCTTCAATCGCTCGGGAACCCACGCCGCAATTTCTTCGGTGGTGTATTTCCGACCGGGACCATCCGGAGCGGGAAGGGTTTTTGGAACAGGCACCGGCTTGCGAACGCCGAGGGCTTCGAGTGTGAATCGCTCTTGATCATTGCACAGGGCGTACGCATCGTTTGCGGTATGGATCAAGAACTTTTCGTAGCTGGCTCCTCCCTTCCATCCTCGGGCTTTCTGAAACCACTGGAAGTAGGCTTTGCGTTGATCGAGGGTCCATCCCGATCGGACGTTGCGCAGCACGAAAGCGAAATGAAACTGCTGCAAGTCGGGCTGGTTGTCGAGCATGGCTGCGATCGATTCGCCGTAGCCGCGGTTGCGCTGTAGGATGTCGGTGAAGTCCGCTTGCGTGAATTGTCGTTCTCGCTCCAGCAGCGGAACAATCTTGCTGGGCAAGGAGGGGCTGTCGAGAAACGCGAGCAGGATCGCAAGTTCCCGGTCCATGGTGTCGTCGCCGGATGGGAACATCGGGTCGATGCGTTCTCGGATCGCGTTGCGCAGACTGTCATCGAGCGATCCCAGGCGGATGAGAACCAGCTGCAGGGTTCTCGCGAGTTCCAGGCGCTGGTTTCGATTCAACAGAGATGAATCGATCGTGCCGATTCGAGCGAGCCATGGATCTCGCATTGAAGGATCGCCGACACGTGCGATTGCCGCTCCTCCGGTGATCAGCGTTTGAGGATCGGAACTGTTGAGTACGCGCGAAACCCAAAGCGAGGTAGGCAGGCGTTCCAGTCCGATGCGCGCCGCATAGCGGATATGACGGTCCGGATGGTTCAATCGTTCCAGGAGTTTTGGAGCTGCGTCATCTGCATTCGGGATCGAATCGGTATGGTACTGTTCCAGGGATCGCCGGAGTTGCTGTTCCGCGGTTAATTCCAAGGCTGGAGCGGAGGTTGTTGGCTCCGTGCCCTCGTAGCGCACTCGATACAATTCCGACTGGGTTCCTCGACCACCGACAGTGAAGTACATGTGACCATCGGAACCGATGACCACATCGGTGAGCGGCAGCGGTGTGCGTGAAAGGAATTCTTCCTTCGTAGCGACGTAACTGGCACCCTGAGGTTTCGCATGGATCGCATACATGGTTCCGAACGTCCAATCGCATACGAACAGGGCGCGTTGATATTTGTGCGGGAATCGAGCACCGGTCCCGAATTCAACACCGACGGGGGAGCCGGGGCCGATATCGACGAGGCTCGGGAGGCTATCCAAGTAGTGCGATGGCCATTTTCCGGTTCCGCTGCGCCAGCCGAACTCGCTGCCGCTCGTCGCGTGAACGACGCGAGTGGGGCGATACCAAGGTGCCCCCATATCCCATTCCATGTCCGCGTCATAGACGAACATCTCGCCTGCGGTGTCGAAAGCGAAATCGTATTGGTTGCGATATCCGATGCTGACCATCTCCCAGTTTTTCCCTTCGGGATCCGTCTTCGCGATCCAGCCACCGGGAGCGAGGATGCCGGCCGCGTGGCCATTGGCATCCCATTGCCGCGGCAGCAGTAGATCCTCATCCCAAATCGGTGCGATGCGGCTGGTGTAGCCTTCGGGAAGTTTCGCCCGCAGGACTTCGGCTCGGGCGCCGCCCATGGTTTGGGGTGGAGCGTTCGCCATGCGATCTACGGGGGGTAGCGTGTGGTTGCCGCAGCAGACGTAAATCGATTTGCCATCGGGCGATAACCTCAGGGCGTGCGGCCCGTGTTCGCCGCCGCCACGCAATTCCTTGAGAAGAATCACTTCATCGAATTGGTCGTCGCCGTTGGTGTCCTTCAGGCGGTACAGTCCGCTTCCCCTGCCGCCGTTGACGCAAACATAGAGGCTGTCGAATGCGAAAAGAAGTCCCTGTGCGGATGAGATATCAACCTGTAGTTTCTCGACACGCGTTGGCTCGTTACTGCCTGCCTTGGGGGGCGTGATGCGAAACAAACCTTTATTCTCTTGATCGCTCGCAATGAGGCGACCTCGAGGATCGCTCGTCAGAGCAACCCAAGACCCCCATTCTTCTTTGGGGACCCGAAACAAGCGTTCAATCGCAAAGCCAGGGGGGACTTGAAAGCCGCTTCCTTGCGATGTTCGTTCCGGTGACAGGACGTTGCCCCAGGGAGCATCGCCATAGGTTGCAATCTTTTTCGATGGCTGAAAGGCATCGGGTTTGTTTTGCGGAGCAGCCTGCCAATCCGGTCCGCTTTCCACAGTCGTGATCTTGCCTTGAGAGTCGATGACGGCCACCTTCGCGACCAAGGCCGCGATGCCGCCCGAGTTGCGAACACGAAACACGATATCGTTTTCACCGGGTAGAAGAACGCGGCTCAGATCGACGATCAGTCCCTCCTCCCACGCATCGCTTTCTCCGATTGGTTTTCCGTTCAGTTCGATCGTCATGCCGTTGTCGCAGGAGGCCGCCAGCCACGCCGAAGCGAACGTCGGGGCGATCATTTTTTTGCGGATGACATAGTTGACGTCGGGATCTTCACCCCAGATCCAAAGAGGCTTGGGACCTTCGGCAAGCGCTCGGTTTCGAAGTTGGTTGACGCTGTCTTGTTCGCCTGAGCCTCGCGTTGCTTGGAGTGGTGCAGTTTCCGGGAGTTGCTCGTAGGTTTGGGGTTTCTTGGCCACCGGTTCCTGAGCTTGGGAAAAACCACCCCATGCCATGAAAATTCCGAGCGTTAGCTGGAGGGGAAACAGGACCGACGTCCGGTCAATCGAGCTGGGGGAATGCATAGGATATTCCGTAATTGGTAAGGCTTTCCGAGTCGTTTTTTTCGGATCCTTCCCAGTGTAGTCGATCGAATCACCCCTGAAACGAGGGGGCAGACTCTTGATCGAAGGGCGAGGGTCCAGCCATACTGTCCTGATCGAGGCGAGGCAACACGTTCGTCCAGCTCTATTTTTGTTCGAAATACAGGTTCTGTTTGTGCGAGTCGTCATTCTGGATTCGGCCGCTGAGATGGCTCAGGTGGCTGCCAAAGAGTCTTTGGAACGCTGTGGTCTGTTGGCGAACCGGCACGGAAAGCGATTAGGTCGTCTCGTCCTGGGCTTGGCGACTGGCGGAACCCCTGTGGGAGTGTATCGCCAGTGGATCGAGCATTTTCGCGCGGGAGACGTGTCGTTCCAGAGCGTCACGACGTTCAATCTGGACGAATATGTCGGGCTTTCGCTGTCGGATCCTCGCAGCTATCACGCCTACATGCGGGAGCATCTTTTCGATCATATCGATATCGCTTTGGAGAACACGCACCTGCCCAACGGTTGCGCCGAGGATCTCAACGATGCTGCAGCGAATTACGAGTGGCAGATCGAAGAAGCAGGGGGAATCGATTACCAGATCCTGGGGATCGGCTCGGATGGCCATATCGGATTCAACGAGATCGGCTCGTCGTTGGCGTCTCGAACACGCGTCAAAACGCTCACGCAACGAACGCGATCCGACAACGCCAGGTATTTCGATAGCATCGATCAGGTTCCTCGTATGGCGATCACGATGGGGATTGGAACCATCATGAGCGCCAGGTCGATCCTCCTGATTGCGTCAGGAGAATCGAAAGCCCGCGCGATTCGCGATGCGATCGAAGGACCTGTCACGTCGATGGTCCCGGCGTCGGTGCTGCAATTGCACCCCGACGTAACTTTGATGATCGACGAGGAAGCCAGTCGCCTGCTCGTGCACTCCGATTACTACCGCGAGTCGGAGGCCAACCGCATCCGATTGCGGGGCATTTCCGAGGGTGTGATGCAAGGACGCGATGAGGCTCGATGCCGTGAGGGCGATTGAGCTTTTCGCGGGGATTGGCGGAATGCATGCCGCCTGCCCTTGGCTGGACGTGGTGGCCGCCGTCGACATCAATCGCGACAGCCAAGCCGTCTACACACAGAATTTCACGACTCCCTATGTCGTGCGGGAACTCCAAACCATTCCTTTTCCGTGGCTTGAGTCCCAGCGAGCCGATCTTTGGTGGATGAGCCCTCCATGCACGCCATTCACTCGCAAAGGGGAACGCCGAGATTTGCAGGATGTGCGGACTCGATCCCTGATGCATTTGGTGGAAGCGGTCCGTTGCATTCGCCCATCGATCGTCGTTCTCGAAAACGTGGTCGGATTCGAAGCGTCGCAGGCGTTTGCAACCCTCTCCGAAGCCTGGCAGGGGGCCGGTTATCACGTGCAACTTCAGATCCTTTGCCCGACACAGCTCGGATGGCCGAATCGCCGACCACGGGTCTATGTCGTCGCATCGCAATCTTCGGTTTCCGTTCCATCGCCAGCGATGGGAACCTTTCCGCTCTTGAAGGAGATGATGCAGGCGAACGCTGGCGGCGACGCGCACCGCAATCTCTCGATCGCTCCAGAGATTTCGGCCAGGTATCGTTTAGCCCTCGATATCGTGGAAGCAGACGATCCCTTCGCCGTCGCGGCGTGTTTCGGATCCTCCTATGGTCGCGTGGTCACGAAGGCGGGTTCCTACGTGAAAACCGATTTCGGACTGCGTCGATTCGCTCCCCGCGAAGTTGCGAATATATTGGGCTTTCCGTCATCGTTTGTTCTACCTGACCATTTTTCAGCGCGACGGCTTTGGCAATTGCTCGGCAATTCGCTGTCCTTGCCAGCGGTCGCACACCTCATGCAGTTTACCAAATGATCCGTTCAATCCTTGCTTTGGTCCGTAACGCTTCGTTCGCGGTAGGCGCAGCTCGCGTCGCTTTGATGGGTTGCATGGTTCCTTCGATCAGTTTGGCGGAGTCGGGTGATGCGTCATCGAAGCGTTCGCCTCCCAACGTCTTGATCATTCTGGCGGACGATCTCGGATTCTCCGATTTGGGTTGTTACGGGGCCGAGATCCGGACTCCGAACTTGGATCGACTGGCATCCAACGGAGTACGCTTCACGCAGGCCTACAATACGGCGCGATGCTGGCCGACGCGAGGTGCCCTGTTGACCGGATACTACGCCCAGCAAATTCGGCGAGATCACGTCGATGGCGTTACCAGCGGTGGTCAAGGGATTCGACCCGCATGGGCGAAATTGCTTCCCCAATCCCTGAAACCCTTTGGCTATCGTTCCTACCATTCAGGCAAGTGGCACATCGACGGCTTGCCCCTCCAGCAAGGGTTTGACAGTTCCTATCGCTTGGACGACCACGATCGGCACTTTCAACCCAAAAAGCATTTCTGGAACGATCAGCCCTTGCCCGCGGTTCAGGCAGGAGAGGCGTACTATTCCTCCACCGAAATTGCGAATCGGGCGATCATGCAGTGGAACCAACACGACGCAGAGTATCCGCAACAACCCTTTTTCTCCTTTGTCGCCTTTACCGCTCCGCACTTTCCTCTGCATGCACCTCGAGATTGGGTCGAACGCTGTCAGGATCGCTATCGCGCGGGGTGGGATCGAGTCCGTTTGGAACGCTGGAATCGTGTTCAAGGACTCGGTTGGGGAGCGACTTTGTCGGAGGTCGAACGCGATCTTGGTCCCCCGTATGCGTTTCCAGACGCGATGAAGCAACTCGGGGCGGGCGAGGTCAATCGGCCCGCAGCATGGGATGAATTGAACGCGGAACAACAAGCGTTTCAGATCGGCAAGATGGCAGCGCATGCCGCGATGGTGGAATTCATGGACCAGGAGATTGGTCGCATGATCGATTGGCTACGGGACCACGGACGGTTCGAGAATACACTCGTCCTTTTTCTCTCGGACAACGGTGCCAGCGCGGAAATCATGGTGCGTGGCGACGGCCACGCCACCGAAGCAATCCCGGGTTCGAAGGAGAGTTTTCTCTGTCTTGGTCCAGGCTGGTCGACGGTGTGCAACACCCCGTTTCGCAAACATAAAACATGGGTTCACGAAGGGGGAATTTGTACGCCTTGCATTTTCTCTTGGCCCGCGGTGGTCGCCGCCAGGGATCTGCCGGTCGACGCGCCGGTGCATGTGATCGATGTCGCTCCCACG
>JBKDPB010000244.1:0-63719 GCA_046342615.1 Planctomycetota bacterium
AAAGATCGACCGGGGTATGAGCGGATTTATCTGAAGCGACCCCAATGGGAGTTCAAGCCGCACGGCCAGTGCGGAACCGAGGTCAGCACGCTGTTTCCGCACATTGACCAGAGCGTGGACGACATCGCGATGATTCGCTCCATGCACACCTCGCACTCCAATCATTACAACGCGACCCTCGGGATGCATACGGGTTCCTTTGCATTTTCTCGGCCGAGTCTCGGTTCGTGGGTCACGTATGGTCTGGGAAGCGTGAATCGCAACCTGCCGGCGTTCATCGTCATCGCGCCGTACCCGACCTATGCGGGAACCCAGGTCTACTCGAGCGACTTTCTTCCCGGAGCGTATCAAGGGACCCTGGTCGTCCCTGGAGCCGAACCGATTGCGAACGTGCGGCCGCGCATCGCGAACGACCGGCAAGAACTGGAGTTGGCAGCCCTTCGGGAGATGAACCAGGAGCATCTTGCCTCGCGATCCGGAGACCCCCAGCTGGCAGCTCGATTGCAAACCTTCGAGACAGCGTTTGGCATGCAGATGTCTGTGCCGGATGCGTTCGATCTCGCCGACGAGAGCGACGCGACGCTCGCCAATTACGGTTTGCCGCGCGGACAGACGACCGGTTTCGCTTGGCAATGCCTGGCAGCTCGTCGCCTGATCGAGCGAGGAGTCCGATTTGTCGAGTTGATCGATACCGGCTCATCCAACAATTGGGATGCCCATGGGGATATGATGACACATGAACCTCTGGCAAAGAATGTGGATCGACCCATCGCAGCATTGATCCAGGACTTGAAGAGTCGAGGCTTGCTGGACGAAACGCTGGTTGTGTGGACGACCGAATTCGGTCGTACTCCTTTCAACAACACTGCGGATGCCAAGGGTCGCGAGCACCATCCGTGGGCATTCAGTTCATGGCTGGCTGGAGCGGGAGTTCGAGGTGGCATGGTGCATGGAGCCACTGACGAAATCGGTTTGCGGGCTTCCGAAAAGCCGGTCCACGTACGGGATTTCCATGCCACGATCTTGCAACTGATGGGCTTTGACCACGAACGCCTGACCTTCCGTCATGCGGGGCTCGACTACAAGCTCACCGGAGTGGAGCGGGCCAAGGTGGTCCAAGAGATTTTGGCCTAGGGGCCAAACCTATTCGTCTTCCAGTCGCAAGGGAACGCGAGACAGCGCATCGGGCCACTGGGCCGCCAACGCGTCGCCGATGGCAATCCAAGGTTCGATCCACCGTGCTGCCGCGATGCGATGCTCATCAGCGATGAGGTACGTGTAAGCAGGCGTCGGCGGCAGTCTGGCTCGTTGGTCGAAGGATTCCAAGCACCAGACAGAGAGCGAGCGTCGGATATAGAGCCCGCGATCGGTTGCGGAGTCGTATCCCTCGACTTGGTCGAGGACCTCGACCGTCTTGGGCATATGGTCCATGGCCAGGATCCAGAGTTCGCCCAGGACCCAATCGTCGCCGGATATCAATCCTGGATAGGCGCCCAGGTCCAGCAAGCGGCCTCGAGCAACCGCTTTGCGGATGGATTGCGGCGGGTGAGGCCACATGCGGCTTCGCAGGTGCCCTTGTTGGAGAGTGCCGTAGACGAACAAGGCGCTGAGCATAATTCCTGCCGGAAAAAAAAACGGCCGACGAGACGTCGTCGGCCGTTCGATGGACTTAGGGTTCGATCGGTGAACGACCGCGCTACTCCGCTTGTGGAATCAACGGACCTTCGCTGCCCAAGCCACCCTTGAGCTCGGCTTGCTTGTCCGCCTTGGCTTGGATTTGCTGTTGTTCCTTCTCCGCTTCCACGCGGTGTTGCTCTTCGGTCCAGTCGACGCGTCGACGGGAGAGTCCGATCTTGCGTTCGTCGCTATCGACTCGCAGGACGCGGACTTCGATCTCGTCTCCAACCTTGACCACATCCTCAGGATTCTCGACTTTCTGGTCGGAGAGTTCCGAGATATGGAGGAGTCCTTCGAGATTGTCCTCGAGGCCGACAAAGACGCCAAAGTTGGTGATCTTGGTGACTTTGCCCCGGACCAGTTGGCCCGGCTTGTACTTCTCGGGGATGGTGGAATGCCATGGATCGTCGTCGAGTTGTTTCATTCCGAGGGCGATGCGCCGACGGGTTTGATCGACGTTCAGAACGCGGCACTTGACCACTTGTCCCTTTTGGAGAACTTCGCTGGGGTGGCTGATCTTGCGGGTCCAAGACATATCCGAGACGTGCAGCAAGCCATCGATTCCCTCTTCGAGTTCGATGAATGCACCGTAGTTGGTCAGGTTGCGAACCTTGCCCGTGACTTCGGCATTTTCCGGATACCGCTGCATGATGTCATCCCAAGGATTGGCTTGGGTCTGCTTGATACCCAGCGATAGCTGTTGACCTTGAGGATCGACGCCGAGAATCTTGACATCGATCTTGTCGCCGATTTGCACCATCTCACTTGGATGGTTGATGCGACGTGTCCAGGACATTTCGCTGATGTGGACGAGGCCTTCGATACCCGGTTCGAGTTTGACAAACGCCCCATAGCTCATGACGTTGACGACTTCGCCAGGAACCGTGGTGCCGACCGGATACTTGTCGGCGATGTTGGTCCAAGGGTTGTTTTGCTTTTGTTTGAGTCCGAGCGCGATCTTCTGCTTTTCGCGGTCGATCTGCAGGATCTTGACCTCGATCTCTTGATCGATGGAGACCATTTCGCTCGGGTGGCCGATTCGCTCCCAGCTCATGTCGGTGATGTGCAACAAACCATCGATGCCGCCCAAATCGACGAACGCGCCGAAGTCGGCAATGTTCTTGACAACCCCTTTGCGGACCTGGCCGACTTCGAGTTCGGCCATCAGGTGTTCGCGATCTTCTTCGCGCTGCTTTTCGATCAGCGAACGGCGGCTGACCACGATGTTGCGGCGAGCTTCGTCGATCTTCAATACCTCGCACTGAACGACGCGGCCGATGTAATCGCCGATGTCGTTGGGGCGACGGATGTCGACTTGGCTGGCAGGCAGAAAGACGTTGACGCCGATATCGACCAGCAAGCCACCCTTGATCTTTCGGGTCACCGTTCCCGTAACCACTTGGCCTTCCTGGACAGAAGACATCATGGTTTCCCATTGGATGATCTTCTCAGCCTTGCGCTTGCTGAGGCTGATCATGTTCCGGACTTCTTCAAGGTTGGTGTGTTGGTCTTCGACCTCTTCGATCAACACCTTGATCTTTTGACCGACCTCGGGGGCTGGTTCCCCTTCCTCCCATTCGTTCCGGGGGATCGCTCCTTCGCTCTTGAATCCGACGTCGACAACGACAAATTCGTCGTTGATCTCCACGATCTTGCCTTCGACAATCTGATTGACGTCAAACTGCTTGTTGGCGTCTTCGAGGGAATCGAGGAGCATGTCCTCGGCTGAATCGCCTAACATGGCGTTCAGTTCATCTTCTAAATTGTCGTCTTCCAGAGAGAGAATAAGGGTGCGATTGACCATGCAACTATGTCCTGCGGTGCTCGCTCAACGGTCGGCGGGAGAGACCCGAGATATCCCACAGGTGTTCTTGGGGAACCGACGCTTGGCATGGAAAGAATGCAACCATCCAAAAGATCGATTTACGCAACTCCTACGAGGGGATAAAACTCTGAGATCGAAAGGCGACGGAGCGAAACGGGGTAAGGGAATATCGGTTGTTCCGGGCGGGGGGCTGACAACACCCATCGCTAGGGACCGGACAACTCGGCGGTCGAAGTGTAACAGCGATTCCCTATCGCATCAACGGCGCAATTTTCATATTCGCAGGATTGTATGACCCAACCCCTCCACTATGCGATCGCCGGAGATCACGCCGGCTTTTCCATGAAATCCGACGTCATGAGGTTCCTTGCCCGACTGGGGATCGAGGCCGTCGATTGCGGTACCCACTCGGCGGAAGCCTGCGATTTTCCCGATTATGCGGAAGCCGTAGCCAGAAAATTGCTCGCGGGAGAGATCGACCGCGGCCTCCTGATCTGCGGTTCAGGCGTCGGTGTCTGTGTGGCGGCCAACAAATTCCCAGGGGTTCGGGCCGGGGTTTGCCATGACACCTACTCCGCCCGCCAAGGGGTCGAACACGACAACATGAACATCCTGTGCATGGGAGCTCGCATCATCGGACCCGAGCTGGCCTATGAGATTGTCCGTGCCTTTGTCGGGGCAAGGTATTCGCCGGGCGAGCACCACGCGCGGCGCATGGACAAAGTCGCCGACATCGAGCGGCGAGTCCTCCGCGGCGATTTCTCGAAATAATCGCTGCAGGCGCCCTACCCGAGTGGTCCGGTTGGGATTTCGCAGGCCGTGACGATTGCGAGACAGCAGGAAAAGAAAGCGAATTTGGGTTTGCTATCGAACCGATGCTTGCGAGTGGACAACGGCATGGACGCCGTGCGGACGAGAATGGGGTGCGACCTGCACCGAGCGCCTGAGAATCCAAGGAAGGAGGACAGTGACCAGCATTGCATTCTGCTTTAGGAAGGAATAGGCGGTATGGCCAAGAAAGACGTGTTTCGCGTGGTAACTCGAGCGGCGGATGGTTCGCTCAAGATTCGCGACTTCCATTCAGCAGAGATGATCTTCAAGACGCACAGTCAAGTCGGCATCGATGACAGCAGTACCGATTTGGACCTCCGCGGCATGCCGGTTTTCCGCGGCTTGATCGGTCCGATTCCTGAGGGGAAGAACATCGCCCGCTACGAGTCGCCCGAAGTCTTCGAAATGATGACCAAGGAGTGGGCGACCAATCGTCCTCGCCGTCGGCGACGACGGTCGGTCTCCGAACAAGAGGAATCCGTTTCCGACACCAGCGCGATTTCCGCTTCCTGAACGCCACCGCCCTGAGACCTTCGACGGTGCGAGCCCGATTCAGATCGGGTTCCCTTTCCAACGGGTGAACGCCTCGAGCGCAAAGAACTCAGGGAGCCCGATGCGGTTGTAGTTGTCGGCGGTTCCGCGATTTCGATCTTCGGCCCGTTGCCAAAACTCGCGCGGGTCGCTCCCAGGGAATAGAGCCTTGTCTTTTTGGCTCTCGTGCATGAAGATTGCCTGCCGCTTGAGCGCGATCTCGCTCGGGCTCAGCGGAACCGCGATTTCGATTTCGTGCAGTGGATATTCCTGCCAGGCTCCTCGATACAGCAGCACATCGGGGATCGTTTCTCCCCGCGCCTTCCAAGACAGCAGGACGCTGAAGATGGCTTCGGCACAGACGCGGTGGGTTCCGTGCGGGTCGGCGAGATCGCCCGCGACGTAGATCTGGTCGGGCATCCGTTGCCGCAGCAACGCATCGAGGATGGCCATGTCGTCGGCTCCGACGGGATTCTTGGCAATCGTACCCGTGCGATAAAACGGCAGGTCGAGGAAGTGCAGGTTGCTCTCTTGGCACCCGATGGCGAGTGCTCCGGCCCGAGCTTCGTTCTTTCGGATGAGCCCCTTGATGTGCAAGACCGCTTCGCTGTCGGGTTGCCCTGGGCGCTTGTTGACGATGGACTGCCGAATCTCTTGGGCCAAGGCCGACGATCGTTCGCTCTCAATTCCAAAAATACGGTTGTATTCCGCGACCAAATCCGCCACAAGCCTCGCATCGTGATCGAAGACCGCAATGTTGCCGCTGGTCATATAAGCGATATGCACGTCGTGTTGATCGTTGATCAATCGGATCAGCGTTCCGCCCATGCTGATGACATCGTCATCCGGGTGAGGGCTGAAACAAAGAACCCGCTTCGCTTCTTTCCCGGCGGGATGGTAATTGATGGTGTCGAGCATCCACTGGAAAACAGCCTGAGAGAGGCGTTCGGGGGGGCCGTGATGCCTGAGAAGTTGATGGAGATCGTGAGCGCGGAAATCATCCGCATCGAGTTTGAGCAGGGACTTGCCTGTCTGGCCGCACAACCAAAGCACCGCTCGCTTGATCAGGTCGTCATTCCAGTCGACATTGCGAAGCCGCCAGGGAGTGGAATAGCCTTTGAGCAGGGATGCGGCCGGTGTATCGAGAAGGGTTCGGACATCGCCGTGTTCTTGCAGGAACGACGCGGGGACCCGCTCGCTGATAGGGCCCTCGAGCGCATCGACAATGATCGGGGCTTTGTGCTCACCGATCGCCATCAGCAAGATGCGGCGAGCGGAAAGGATCGCGTTCAAACCGACCGTGAGAGCTTGGGTGGGAACATTCTCTTCGCCGAAAAAGTCGCTGGCTACCCCGCGCCGAGTGATCGGGTCCAACGTGCACAGCCGAGTGCGGCTCCGCCGCGCGGAGAACGGTTCGTTGAATCCGATGTGACCGTTCATGCCGATTCCCAGCAGCACCAAGTCAAATCCTCCCTCCTGCTGAATCGCCTCGTCAAATCGTCGACAATGGAGATCGACATCGCTGGCGTGGACTTGGCCATCGAGACAGTGCACTTGCTCCGGAGGGATGTTCACATGCTGGATCAATTGCTCATGCAGCCAGGTGCGGTGCGACTGCGGACTCCCTTGGGGCAAGCCGTAATACTCATCGAGCAGGAACAAGACGACGTTCGATAGATCGAGGGCTTCGTCCCGATGCAGCCGAATCAGTTCCCGAAGGGTGGAAACCGGCGTCGAACCGGCGGGGAGCCCAATGACGGTTCGCTGGCCGAGGGCGGCTCGTTCCCGCACCAGTCCCGCCACGATGTAGGCTGCGTACAGAGCCAATTCCTGCACGGTCTCGAAGCAAAAGGCGGGAATTTGGGTTCCAGAAATGGGACGAGCTTTGGGGCTTCTCGACGTTGGATCGTTTGCGCGCACGTTCTCGGGATACAATCAAAGGTGGGTGGACTGCGATGCAGGTTCAAGGAGATTGATCTCAAGTGTACTCGGAAACGCTGAAACTGTATGCCGTCTTGACGCGTTTCGACCATCGCCTGGTGCTGGCAGAAAGCTGTACGGCCGGACGCGTGGCTGCGGAATTGGGGGGAATTCCGGGTGTTTCCAACTATTTTTGCGGTTCGCTGGTGGTCTACCGGAACGATTCGAAAGCCCGCTGGCTGGGAATCGACCCGGCGATGCTCGACGATCCCAACCTCGGTCCGGTTAGCCCCCAAGTCACCCAGGCACTTGCCGAAATGGCGATTCAGAAAACCCCCGAGGCCACCGTGGCCGGGGCAATCACCGGGCATCTCGGACCGGCTGCTCCCCCAGCCTTGGACGGCGTCGTCTACTGTGCGATCGCAACCCGAGCCGGTCGGATCCCATCGGTCTGCAAACGTTTTCGCCTGGAAATGCCACCCCCCAGGGATGCTCAGGATATCGAGGGCCGCCGCGCACGTCAGGACCAGGCCGCGAGGCATTTGATCGCCACACTCATCGAGTTCCTGGAACCTGCACCAACGACCTAAGTCGATCGATCGAAGCAGGGGATGGTTGTATCCCACGACATCCCCGACGAAAAATATTTCGTCGTTGCTTGTAACTTTCGTCGAACTCGCGACTTCTCTCTTTCAGGAGATGCAAGTGACCACCTTTCACGAACTCTACGCAAAGTACTCGGAAGACGTTTATCGCTTTTCCTATTGGTTGACAGGGAATTCGCATGATGCAGCCGACATCACCTCGGAGACATTTGTTCGAGCATGGACCGCATCGGATGGCGTCCAAATGGATTCGGTCAAGGCGTATTTGTTTGCGATCGCACGGAACCTGGTGCGAAAGCAATGGCGCCGTGCGTCGCGAGTCGAAGCGATCGATCCCGAAACACGGGACGCGAGGACCGATCCGAGTGCAACGGCAGAAAATCGCGACCAATTGCGTCGAATCCATGAAATCGTCCAGTCTCTACCGGAATTGGATCGGGTCCTGTTTGGTCTTCGCACCGAACAAGAACTCTCCTACTCGGATATCGCCCACATCACCGGCCTTTCTGTTGCAGCGGCGAAAGTTCGAATCTTTCGCATGCGACTGCAAATCGCACAGTTACTGGAACCCGACGAGGCAAAAGCCAAATGAACATCAGCAAACATATTATTCAAGATCTGCTTCCACTCTATGCTGCCAATGAGTGCAGCGAAGACACGCGCGCCTTGGTCGATGCTTACCTCGCAGAGCATCCTAGTGAAGCGGAGGTGTTGCGAAGAGCGATGGGCGGTTCGCTCGCAACCACCCCTCCGTCACCGAGCCACCTTTCGGAATTGAACTCATTGAATCGATCCCGCAGACGACTGCAACTGCAGTCGCTGGTCATGGGACTCGCCATCTTGTTCACGCTGGCTCCATTCGCGTTCTTCCACACGGATGGAGAAACGACCTGGCTATTCATGAAATCACCCATCTCCGCCGGAGTCTATCTGGTCTGCGGTGTGTTTTGTTGGTTGGCGTATGTTGTCATGCGTCAAAAGTCACCTCTACGATAAGGAAAATGATTGATGTTTCGTTCGTTGATGCTTGGTATGTTTGTGGCGTCGATTGCGTCTGGGCTTCAGGCTGAGGAGAAAATTCCCATCGATACGTCATGGTTGTCGACGACACCCGAAGTACAGACCTACGACATGAGCGGGAAATTCGGGGAAGGAATGGTCCAGGTTTCTTCGTTGCGTTCCGCGACCGGGATCGAAGTCCAAATCAGTACGATTTCGCCTGGGTTCGCAAAGACGGTCTTCGGTGAAATGGATGTGAACCTGACACCCAGCAAATCCAAAACGCGAATGTTCATTGATGGACAAATCAGCATGGCTACCGACTGCGATTACTCGGCGGACGGTGTGCGGGTCTCCACCTCCATGTTGCCCTACAACCAAAAGCTGGGAAGAACGCTGAAGTCGAACGAGCGATTCGTAGATTTCTCGCAAACCCTGCTGCTGATTCGCAGCCTGCGACTGAAGCCTGATGCGGAGTTCCGGTTCACTTCGGTAAACCCCAAAAACAACACCCTGATCCCGACGAAGATCCGGGTGGTTTCGGAAGAGACCATCGACAAGATGGCTTGCTACAAGGTCCAACTCGATGATTTCGATGGACGCAGTTCGATATGGGTGGAAAAAGGAGGCTCGCGTCGGGTCGTAAAGACCGAGACGGAGGACGGGACGATCACGCAACTGATAACCGTCGCCTTGCCGTTCTTGCAACCTTAGTGCCCGTCCAGGCGCTACGGCATGCCACCCACGTGCCTGGCACGTGGGTGGCACGTAAACACAGCACGTAAACCCAATACGATGGGAGTGGTTGACCATCCAGACCAATTTTCAAACGTTCGAGGCGATAGGAGACCGCGAGGAAAAGCAAACCTTACCCGCGCATCACTTGCGACACTTGCTGGCGACGGTACAGACAGCACATCCGCCTCCCGATGTGCCGCATCCCGATTTGGATTCGGTGCCACATCCGGGCCCGCAACCGACTTCGACGCGCTGCGCAAACGGAGAAGCCATCACGCTCTGCCGATAGACCTCGGCCAACTCGGCGATCCGATCGTTCGCTGCCTGCGACGGCTCCCCAAGAAAATGAAAGTACAAGGTCCGGCCGTCGAGCATCGGTTCGACATCCAGCAAAACGTCGTCCAAGCCTTTATCACGCAAGTATCGCTCGCAGGCGCCAGCCGCCTCGCAACTCAACGCCAATAGCTTGCGCCACAGCAATTCATCGTTCGAATCAGCGGGCCGCAGGAATTTCCCCGCATCGGACAACTCGTCCGCCGTCGATTCGCACAGCACCGTTCCGATCTCAAGCCCCCGTTCCGTGCGGCATATCACGCGCGCTCCCCGCTCCAAGCCTGCCGCTCCGGCGGGAATACCGATTGCATCTCCCCCCGATCCCACGCGAACAAGGACGATTCCATACTTCGTTTCAATCGACACGTCCTCGTCCCCCTCGCCTTCCGATTTACGAACGTTGGCTGACGATATGCGAGGGTTCCGCAGATCGCGTTGCCGCGGATTCTTCATGGATCGCTCGAAGCATGGCGATCGCCTTGGACATACCGGCAGCCTCGACTTCGTGGACCGAAAGTGCCGCCCCCACCCCTCGGAGCATCGTCAATGTGAGACGTCCGCCGAGATGCTGTCGAAACTCTTCGAGACCTTCGAAGATTCGCTCCGTTTCCAAATGCGGATCATAGATCGGCAAGCCCAAGTCGAGCAGCGCCTGGACAGCATGCAGCGCATCGGCGCGATCGAGGCCGAGGACCAGATGCGAATACAACGTATCGAGCGCTACTCCGATCGATACCGCTTCACCGTGCCGCAGTTGATACTTTGTTAATTGCTCCAATTTGTGCGCGGACCAATGACCGAAGTCCAGCGGTCTCGCTTCCTGCATCTCGAAGGGATCCCCTCCATGCGTAATGTGGTGCAAATGCATCAAGACGCTCGAACGAATCGCCGGCATGACGGCCGTCCAGTCCCGCCGTGCAATATCGCTGGCATGCTGGCACAAGAACCGAAACGCCGAAGGACTCTTCAGCAACGCGACCTTCACGGCCTCGGAGAACCCGGCGCGGAAATCCCGATCGGGAAGATGGGCGATCAAGCTCTGGTCGTTGACGACTCCCCATGGAACGGCAAAGGTTCCCTTCCAATTCTTTTTGCCGAACGCGTTGATCGCGTTTTTGACCCCAACTCCTGAATCCGCCTGGGCCAGCGTGGTGGTTGGAAAGCGGATCAGACGAATGCCGCGATGCGAGATCGCTGCTGCATAGCCGACGGCATCGAGCAAGGCTCCACCGCCGATCGCAACGACGTACGAACGGCGATCCAATCCGTCGCGATCGATCGATCGAAAGATGTGGTTGACCGTCTCCTCGTCGTTCTTGACTTGCTCCCCTCCGTCGATGCATTGGATCGGGGAGACCAACTCCAACCGGGAGGAGTGCTCTTCGATCCTCGCCGTGAGATTCGGCAGCAACCTCGGATTCGCTGCGGCGACGCCCTGATCCATCCAAATCTGGATGCGGGCCGAACCGGCATCGCTCCGAAACCACGGCACGATCTGATCCCAGTCCGCACCAAAGCAATCGCGTGTGAAGCGAAGGCGCAGCACTTGCGGGACGCTGAAATTGACGTCGAAGGAATCCTCAGAAATCGACCAGGGGATGGAAGACATGGTGGGATGATCGTCGGGGAGGTGAAGGAGGGGAGCACGAAGCCGAGCATCAGTGTAACCCGTCCACGCGCGCACCGCAAAGCACTCCGCATGCGAGAAAATCGGGCTGGTGCCCGAGCTCGGAAAAGCCAAGAGCCCGGGCTGGTGCCCGAGCTCCTGGTGCGTCCTCCGTGAAGTGGCGGAAGTGTTCGCTTCCGCGATCCTTGAGCTTTAGCTACAACCCAGGCTATTGCCGCAGTTGTGGCACAGGTAGCAGTTTCCGTTTCGAACGGTCACGGAACCGCAGCTATCGCACGCTGGAGCATCCCCTTGGAATTTCGCGAACTGTGCATCGCGAGAATCCTCCCGAGCCGGTGTCGTGCTGACACTCCACACGGGCGGGGCATCGGACAAGCCGACGAACTTGGCCTTGGTGTAATTGGAAACGGCGGGAACTTCCGCACCATTGCCATTGACCGGGGTCGTGGTCACATTTCCATTCGACTTGGTTGCGGGTGTGGGCGTCGGTTTGGTCGCCGACGCGATTTCCCCCGCGGTGTTGGACAACAGTTCCGCTTTCGCTTTCTGTTCTTCGCGGTAGCTGGCCAGGAAGGTCAGGCCCAGCCATCGGAAGATATAGTCCACGACGCTCTTGGCGAAGCGAATATCGGGGTTATTGGTATGCCCCATCGGTTCGAATCGCGTGTGACTGAACTTGTTGACCAGCACTTCGAGGGGAACGCCGTACTGCAGCGAAATCGAAATCGCCGTTCCAAACGAATCCATCAGACCACCGATGGTGCTGCCCTCTTTGGCCATGGTGATGAAGACTTCACCGGGTCGACCATCGGGATAAAGACCGACGTTGATGTAGCCTTCGTGTCCCGCGATGCTGAACTTGTGGGTAACCGAGTTTCGGGTATCGGGAAGCCGTTCGCGTCGAGGCTTGGTCACGGCGGACTGGGCAGCCTCCTCGGCTTTCTTCCCTTCCGACTTGGTCGACAATGGCTGGCTCTGCTTCGAACCGTCGCGATAGATCGCGATGGCCTTGAGGCCGAGCTTCCATCCCCAGAAGTAGGCGTCGGCAATGTCCTGGACCGTGGTGTCCTTGGGCATGTTGACCGTCTTGCTGATGGCGCCTGAGAGGAACGGCTGGGCAGCCGCCATCATCTCGACGTGTGCTTGCCATCGAATGCTTCGGGTGCCGTTGGCCGGGGTAAAAGCACAGTCGAAGACAGCCAGATGCTCATCCTTGAGGTGAGGCGCCCCTTCGATCGTATCGCGGTCATCGACATACTTCTCGATATCGACCATTTGTTCTGGGCTGTAGCCCAAATTTCGCAGGCCAAGCGGCACCGATTGATTGACGATCTTGAGCATACCGCCGCCAGCGAGTTGCTTATACTTGACCAGCGCGATGTCCGGTTCGATGCCGGTGGTATCGCAATCCATCATGAAGCTGATCGTGCCGGTCGGAGCGAGCACCGTCGCTTGAGCGTTGCGGAAACCGTTGCGACGCCCCAGATCGAGAACGCGATCCCATACTTCGCGAGCCGCATCTTTCAGGTAATGCGGACCTGCATTGTCGATCTGCTCGACCGCGTTGCGATGCATCTGCATGACCCGCATCATCGGCTCGGCATTCTCTTCGTACGCAGCAAACGGACCAACCACACCCGCCATTTCCGCACTGGCGAGGTTCGCCGCGCCGTGCAGCAGCGCCGTCAAGGAGCCGCAAATGCCATGCGCCGTCGCGGAATCGTAGGGGACCCCGGCCGTCATGATCAACGAACCCAAGTTCGAATATCCCAAGCCGAGCGGACGATAGAGGTGGCTGTTGTAAGCGATTCGATCGGTGGGGTATGCCGCATGATCGACCAGGATTTCCTGGGCGATGAAGAACAAGCGACACGCCGTCATGAAGCCCTGGTAGTCAAACGACCCATCGTCGCGACGGAACTTCATCAGGTTGATCGACGCCAGGTTGCAAGCCGTGTTGTCGAGGAACATGTATTCCGAGCAAGGGTTGCTCGCATTGATGCGGCCGCTGTTGGGGCAGGTGTGCCACTTGTTGATCGTGGTGTCATATTGCACACCCGGATCCCCGCAGTGCCAGGCGCAATCAGCCATCCGATTGAGCACATCGCGAGCCTTGTAGGTCGGAGGCTCCGCAGTGCATTTCTCGGAAATCCACCGTGTCTTCCACATCTTGTCCTCGGACACCGCCTCCATGAAATCATCGGTCACGCGAACCGACAGATTGGCGTTTTGGAACATCACCGACGAATAGGCCTCGCCGTTGAAATTCGACTCGTAGCCTTCGCGAATCAAGGCGTGTGCTTTTTGTTCTTCCTTCCACTTGCACTCGATGAACTCCATCACGTCCGGGTGCCAGACCTTGATCGACTGCATCTTGGCCGCCCGCCGGGTCTTGCCACCCGACTTCACCACCGCCGCGATCTGGTCGTAAACTCGCATGAACGAGAGAGGACCGCTCGGCTTGCCTCCACCGGAAAGCTTCTCGCGGGAGGAACGAATCGTGGACAAGTCCGTACCGGTTCCGGAACCGAACTTGAAAAGCATGGCTTCGCTCGTGGCCAAGCGCATGATGTCCTCCATGTTGTCACCCACACTCTGGATGAAACACGCGGAGGCTTGCGGATACTCATAAGGATTCTCCGGCTGCTCCAATTCCCCCGTGCTGACGTTGTAGTGCCAGTTGCATTTGGTTCCGACCACGCCGTACTGATGGTACAAGCCGACGTTGAACCACACCGGCGAGTTGAACGAACCGTACTGATGGAGACACAACCACGTCAGGTCGCGGTAGAAACGCTCTCCATCCTCGGGCGTGTCGAAGTAACCGTCGGCAACGCCCCAATCCGCGATCGTTCGCGTCACCCGGTGGATCAACTGGCGAACGGAATGCTCCCGCTCCTTCGGGTTGTTGGGATCTCCGTAAAAATACTTGCTGACAACCACATTGGTCGCAAGCTGGGTCCATGATGCCGGAATTTCGCAGTTGGTCTGCTCGAAAAGAACCTTGCCGTTCTCGTCCTTGATCGCCGCACTCCGCACCTCCCACTCCGTGGTATCGAACGGACTCGCAACCTGACTGGGGCAGAATCGCGTCTCGATCCTCAACCCATTGCGGTTCCCTCGTGCTTCATGCGTTGTTTGTGTTCGAGCCCGACGCTCGCGTCCCAGTTCAACCGTTGCCATACGCTCGTGCGACTCCATGCGTTAGTGGAAAAAGACCCAGTGCACCTAACAAAACGGTAATCATCCAAGCAATTCGGATGACGACCCCCTGCACGCTGCACCTCGATGAAAAAGTGGAAAAGAGAAAAAAGAGTCCTTGCGACCTGTGGGGATCTCACCCCTGACCCATCAGCATCCGACGCTGCTCGCTAGCATCTCCACCCGGTCGCCGGAGTGGCGCTTGTCGAGGATCCACGAACGCAGTTAGTATCGACCATCACTACTACCTATAGTAGTAAAACCGAAAAGACTGCACTACATGTTGCGTCATGGGGAGCAGTGTATCGATTCCATCCTCCATGTCAAATTTTTGATTCACCTGTGCGTAAAACCCGCTCTGATCGGGATTTGGGAGCAAGGGAAAGAATCCTTCGTTTGCGGTTTCACCCCCCGGTGCAGCTCCTTAACCTCCGGTCATTCTTGCGGTTAAGGAAATATGAAGGGGTGTCTGGACACGTTGGGTCACGCGAACGAAATTTTCGAAAAAAGTTCCAGATGGGGGGGCAGGCCGAGGAATCAGCCGCGGAGGATGTCGCGGACGACGTTGCCGTGGACATCGGTCAATCGAAAGTTTCGACCGCCGTAGCGATAGGTCAGTCGCTCATGATCGATCCCGAGCAGGTGCAAGAGTGTCGCGTGGAGGTCGTGCACGTGGACTTTGTTTTCCTGGGCGTAGAAACCAAACGGGTCCGATGCGCCGTAACTGATTCCGGGTTCGACCCCCGCGCCGGCGAGCCACCAGGTGAATGCGTGCGGGTTGTGGTCGCGCCCGTTGTCTCCTTGCGCGGTGGGGGTTCGTCCGAATTCTCCTCCCCAGAGGACGAGGGTATCGTCGAGCAAGCCTCGGCGCGCCAGGTCGCTCAGAAGTCCCGCGATCGGTCGATCGACTTGCCCAGCGAGTTCTGCGTGTTTTTCTTTGAGCTCGGCGTGTTGATCCCAATAGGCGTGGGACACCTGGACGAAGCGGACGCCTGCTTCGCTCAATCGCCGCGCGAGCAGGCATTGCCGGCCGAACGCGTCGGTGGGACCGCCGTTGATTCCGTAGAGGGCGAGTGTCTCTTCGGTCTCGTCGTCGATTCGGAATCGTTCGATGGCTTCGCGTTGCATGCGAAAGGCGAGTTCAAACATTTGTTCTCGGGCTTCGATTGCGGCCACATCGGCAGGATCCGAGTCGGGGCCCTGCATGTGGTGCCGATCGATATCGCGCAGCCAGTCGAGTTGCGTTCTTTGCGTCGCATTGGAGATCGAGGGTACCAGGTTTTCGATCTTGGATTGTCCGCCGCTGCCCGCGATGCGAGTCCCTTGGTGGATGGGGGGGAGGAACGCGGATCCAAAGTTGCGGACTCCTCCATGGCCCAAGGTCGGATTGATGGTGATGAAGCTGGGGAGATTTTCGTTCTCGGTTCCGAGGCCGTAGCTGATCCACGCTCCCATGCTCGGCCGCACAAACGTGTCGCTTCCGGTGTGGATTTTGAGCAGAGCTCCGCCGTGGGCTTCGTTGGACCCGTGAAGGGATTTGATGAAGGTCAATCGATCGACGTGTTGGGCTACCTCCGGAAACAAATCGCTGACCCACGCGCCGGACTCGCCATATTGCCGGAATCCCCACGGGCTTTGCATGAGGTTGCCGGTTTGCGCGAATTGAATCCGCGGCTTGGGAATGGGTAGCGGTTGCCCCTGGAGGCGCGTCAATTCGGGTTTGTAGTCGAACGTGTCGATATGGGAAGGTCCGCCATGCATGAACAGAAAGATGATTCGCTTGGCCCTCGGAGCGAAGTGGGGCCGTCCTCCTTTTTCTTCTCCTCCGTACGCACAGGCATCGCGAATGAGCAGGTCGCTCATGGCGATGCCTGCGAGTCCGCGACACACGCTATGCATCCAGGCTCGGCGGCTTGGCGGAGTGCGGAGGTTTTCGTTCTTGCGATCCAGCGGGGTCATGCGAGGGGTCCGTTCATTCGAGGCTGACGAATTCCTGGGTGGCGATCAGGCCTCGCACCAAGGCAGCGAGCGGTGCTTCGGGCTGTGGATCGTGAGCGGCGACTTGATCCATGAGGGCTGCGGATCGCTCGAGCTCGTACGGTGTGGGTCCACGGCCGAGCGTCAGGAGGAACGACGTCTCGATTTGTCGAGCGCGCTCGCGGGTTTGGGCCAAGACGTCGCTCGCAATCGCCTTCCCTGCCCGCTGGACCCATTCGCTGTTCATCAAAAAGAGGGCCTGGCTGGGAACCTGGGTGACGGGGCGCTGTTCGATGTGGCTGGCAGGATCCACGTAATCAAAGACCGAGAACACATCGGCGAGCGCTGCGCGATTGATGGTCAGGTACATCGATCGCTTGTTGCTCGACAGGGGTTGGCCCGGCCCGCCCAATCGCAGATCGAGCAGACCGCTCGCGGCCAGGATCGCATCGCGCAGGGCCTCGACTTCCAGGCGCCGTGGACGGCGCTGTGCCAGCCATCGATTCTCTGGATCCGCGGTGGAAACCGCGCGATAGCTTGATCGCATCCGATACGTTTCCGACAGCACGATCTGTCGATGCAGCCACTTCATGGACCATCCTTGTTCGATCCAGGCTCGCGCCAAGCGATCGAGGAGCTCGGGGTGACTCGGAGCATCTCCTCGAAGCCCGAAGTTGGATGGCGACGCCACCAACCCTTGACCGAAGTGCCAGCCCCAAATGCGGTTGACCATGACGCGAGCGACGAGGGGGTGGTCGGGATGGGTCAGCCAGCGTGCCAATTGCAACCGACCACTCGCCTCTTCTGGAATGGGTTCCATCGCATGGTGTCGAACAAGAATTGCCGGGACTCCGCGCGGCTGGGGATGTTCGCTCGCGCGAAGATGATTGCCTCGAATGTGAATCGGCAGATTGACCGCCTTGCCCTCCTCGACCGCCATCGCCGTATCAAACTCGGGCATACTCTTCTGGAGCGCCTCGAGCTCTTTGGCGATTGGGTCGACCGCCTGCCTCTGCTCGGGCGTGGCTTCGGTTCCCGCGGGGATCGTTGCCTGGGCCTGTGCCAAGCGGCCGCGCGCCGCATCGATTCTGGTCTGGTGTTCTGCCCGCCTGCCCTCGATCGTCGCCGAAGGGAGGGGACGTTCCATCCAGCGAGAGACAAAGTCCTCGTTGGCCATCGTGCGAGTGCTCATCAGAATGCCGGCAACCGCATAGTAGTCTTGCTGGGTGAAGGGATCGAATTTGTGATCGTGGCATCGCGCGCACGACAGCGTGATCCCCATGAGTCCCCGCGAGAGGGTATCGATTTGCTCATCGACGATATCGATGCGCATTTTCGCCTTGTCTTGTTCGGCCAACATCTTGGGGCCGAGGACCCAGTAGCCGGTGGCGGTCAGCAATCGGCCTCGCTCCTCCTCGCTCTCAGGCGCCGGCAACAGGTCCCCCGCCAACTGCTGCAGAACAAACGCATCGAACGGCAAGTCTTCGTTCAACGAAGCGACGACCCAGTCTCGGTAGCGCCAGGCGCTGGGCATATCATGATTCTCATCCGCGCCGTTGCTGTCGGCGTATCGAACCGTATCGAGCCAATGCCTTCCCCATCGCACACCGTACTGAGGCGAAGCCAGCAGCCGATCGACCAAGCGCTCGTAGCGATCCGAGGGGTTGTCGGCGAGAAAGGAGTCGATCTCCTCCGGCGTCGGGGGCAATCCGGTCAAGTCCAGGGTTGCGCGGCGCATCAGCACGAGCGGATCGGCCGGAGGGGACATGGTCAACCCCTCTCGCTCGAGCGCGGTTCGAATCCAGTGGTCGATCGATGCGTCTGGGCGATCGTGCGCCGGGGACTGAAAGGCCCAATGATGCTCCGCTGCCGCCGGGTCGATCGCGAACCCCTTTGGCCGCTCCTGTTCGTTGCGAGGATCAACCGCTCCCTCGGCAATCCATCGCTCGAAGTCGGCGATCATCGCATCGCTCAACTTTCCTTTGGGAGGCATTTGGAGCGACTGGTACCGCAGCGATTGAAGGAGCAAGCTTCCTTCGGCATTCCCAGGCGCAATCACCGGTCCGGAGTCGCCTCCTCGCATCCACGACTCCCTCGCGTCGAGGCGCAAGTTCCCTTGCGCGATGGATGCGTCTGGACCATGGCATTCGTAACAGTGCTCGATCAATACCGGCCGAATGCGCGACTCGAAGAAATCGAGTTTTTCTTGATCGCTTCCGACCTGAGAGGGTGCGGCATCCTGCCCGAGAGCAGAGGAGGGGAACATCGCCCCAACCGCCACCGCGATCCAAACGGTCAACCGCCATCGAGGGGAGTGAGTCATCGAAGGCTTTTCTCGAAGAAATCGGTCATCATGCGGTACTGGTGGAGCACCTGCATCGGATCGGTGATCCCGTGTCGGTTGCTGGGATAGACCATCAACTCGAACGGTTTGCCGGCACGTTGCAGGGCATGCGCTAGTTGCATGGTGTTGGCCATGTGCACGTTATCGTCGATTTCGCCGTGAATGAGCAGGAGCCGTCCGTGGAGATTCGATGCCGCTTCGACGACCGAGCTGGTTTTGTAGCCTTCGGGATTGGCCTGCGGCGTATCCATGTAGCGCTCGGTGTAGATGGAATCGTAGTTGCGCCAGTCGGTGACCGGCGCGCCGGCGATTCCTGCCTTGAACCGTTTGGAATGGGTCAGCGCATACGCCGTGAAATACCCTCCGTAGCTCCAACCCCACAAGCCGATGCGATCGGGATCGGCCCACGTTTGTTTGGCGATCCAGTTCGCGGCATCTTCAAGATCCGCCAGTTCGATCGCTCCCAGGTTGCGATAGATCCGCCACGTATCGGAGTTCCCTTTGCCCAGCGCGGAACGGTTATCGCACAGCAGGACTGCGATTCCTTGATCGGCGAGGTAGCGATGCCACAGATCGCTGCGGCGCGTCCATGTATTTTCCACGGTCGGGGCGGATGGACCGCCATAGACGTGGATGACCACCGGAACGCGTTGGGCTGGCGATGCGGCGATGGTTTTCGGAGAGGGTTGATAGAGCATGGCTTGAAGAGCTTGGCCGTCGCGAGCGGGAATCTGCATCAGCTGTGGGGCGGCGCTCGCGACATAGTCAAAGCGATCGTTTCGAAATCCGCCGACATAGCGGATCATCGCCCCTTCCGCGTTTCTCAGCCAGAGCCGAGCCGGGGTATCGAGGTCGCTCTCGGAATCGAAGTAATACCGTCCCTTGGGATGAACCGCGACGCGGTGGGAACCAAGTTGTTTGGAAACGAGCTGGTTCTCGCCCGAATCGAGTTGTAGCCGGAGCACATCGGAGTGGGTCGGCGCCGAGCGATGTCCGATGAACCAAACCGATTTGCCATCCTCGGTGACGCTCGAGATTTCCTTCACATCCCAATCGCCGCTGGTCAATTGCCGGCGCTCGCCCGATGGGCTGATGCGGCTGATGTGGCGACGGCCGTGCGCGTCGTCATGCAACCAGAGAAAGCTGCCGTCGGGCAGCCAGCGGGGCAAATCGATGACATCGATCCAGGCTTTGGATCCCTCGCTCGCGAGCGTCTTCACGGCGCCGCTCTTTGCATCGAAGAGCATCACATCGAGTTTGCTTTGAATCCGGTTTTGAACTTGGAACACGAGATGATCGGGCTCGTTGGGTTTCCATCCGACCCGGACGACCAACCGGTCGGCCTGGGGAAAATTCTCGATTCCGACCTCGGCACGCTTTCCGGTCGCCACCTCGACCACATGCAAGGAAACCAGCGGATTGTTTTGACCCGCTTTGGGATAGCGCATGTTTTCGATTTTCTGCGCGAAGGAGAGGGAATCGTCGATGATGAAATTGGGAACGGGGGATTCATCGAGTCTCAAGTACGCGAGGCGGGACCCATCGTGATTCCACCAGAAGGCCTTGAACTGGCCGCGACCGTAAACTTCTTCCTGGTAGACCCAGTCGAGTTTGCCGTTGAGAATCTCGCCGCCGCCATCGGTCGAGAGCGGCTTGGCCTGCCGCGTCTTGCAGTCGACCACCCACAAATTTTGATCTCGAACGAAGGCGACATGCTCGCGCGAAGGGCTCAGCTCCGCGAACTCTTCCTCGATCTCGGGAGTTTCCGTCAACACCGTGGCGGTTTGGTTATCTGCGTCATAGAGCACGAGATCCTTCTTGTGTTGGATCAGCGCGGTCTTGAACTTGGCATCGAAGAGGTTGATTTGGCGGGCGTATTGGGCCGCTTGGCCATCCCCCAATCCCGGAAGCTTTTCGAGGGCTTCGACCAGCTTCAACGGGAGGGCGAATGGCTTCATCGCCCCCGAGGGCGCGTCGACTTCGAACCAACGGGTCTCCCGCTGAATGAGGTAGCTGTCGCTATCGGGCAGCCACTTGGGAATCGGCGCGGGCATTGCCGCGTAGGAGACCCGCTGCTGCGGATCGAAGAGCTTTTCGAGGGTCAAGCGTTCGCCCCGGATATCGGTCGGAGTCCGCTGGTCGATCCCGAGCTTGGGGAGCGGTTCGGCATGGAGGTTCTTGGGAACGGCTTTCAACCGAAGCACTCCGTAGAGCGAACCCTCGCGCAGGCTGGGATCCAAGAAACCCCAGCTCGCGAGCGATTCATTCGAATGGGGTTCCAAAAGGTACGTGGCCAAGGTTCCCAACGGATGATCGGTGGGAACGACCCATCCAGGCCCGAGCTCCATCGCCTCGGACTCGAGCTGGACTTCGTATTGGCTCATCTTTCGAAACTGAAACTCATTGAGTTCTTTGCGCGAGCGAATCCGATAGCGATCGACCTCCGCCACTTCTCGACCGGTGAACGGGATCATCGGTATACCGTGCAAACGGAGTCGGCTCGCGGCCCAGGAGTATTCCTCGGGAACGAAATAGCACTTCGGCGCATCGACTTGTAATGAACCGACTCCGAGATTCACGACGGTGACCTGGTATTCGGTCGGCTTCAGTTCGCGAACACGATCTCGATCTTTCGGGGAGGGAAACGGCGAATCCGGTTTGGGTTCGGGCCATGCGTATCCGGCAACCTTGGCCGTGCCGTCGGCAGCGATGATCTTGCCTTGGATCGGGACCTTTTGCGGGCTTGGGGTCTCGGCAGGATGGAGCATCGGTTTGAGGAGCTGCGCATTCTCGGTCAACGATTTGAGGCATTCCTCCATGAAAGCGTAGGAGACTTCGATGCGCCGCTCGTAGGATGCGTACGAATACGATTCCACGAGGATCCCTATCTTGCCCCGCAAGCCCATGTATTCCGTGCTGTAGCGGGGTTCGAACCCATAGGATTCCCAGACCGTGTGATCTCGGTTGAAGTTCCCGTAGTAGAAGACCGGAGCTCCCCGATCGCTCATCGCCTGGCCGACACGCGGCATCATCGTCCCGCGCATCCAAGCGATCACGTCGGGGTTCGCGGCCGGGTTGTGGGGAATGTCGTAGGTCATGTCGTAGCGATGGAGCGAACCGTTGGTCGTATGGGCGTCGATCAGCACATCGGCATCCCAAGCGTCGAGCATTCGGACCAGCGACCGGACTTCGGGAGAATCGAGTTTCACGAAATCGCGGTTCAGATCGAGCCCCATCGCGTTCTCGCGCGTTCCCATCCCCAGGACGGGCCCCTCCTGGCCCGGGCGGTGCAAGACTCCGACCCGTTCATTGCCGTCGGCGTTGAAATTGGGTGCGATCACGATGACCGCATTTTCGAGAAAGGGGTGCGATCCTTCCCGGACCAGATCGCGGGCCATGGCCAGCAGCGCTTCCTTGCCGTCGCATTCGCCGCTGTGGATGTTTCCGATCAGGACGATCAGCAAACGCGGGTCATCGGCTGGCAGGGGGAGCTTGACCTCCTCCTCGCGGGACAAGACCAGCGCCCACAGGGGCCGATTTTCCGTGGTGGCCCCGTACGGGAGGAGTTGGGCGTGCGGGCTCGACGCATCGATCGATTCCAGGAAGCTCTGGATATCGGGCTCGCGCGAAGTTGCCATGTAATTCGAACGCTCGGCAATCGTGGCGGGAGAGGCCATTTTCCGCGTTTTGCTCCCTTCCTCGACGGCGATCAAGGAACTGTGCAAAAGCCCCCATGCAAGCGAAACCCATACGAAAATTCGTCGAGCAAAGGGATAGAAAATCAAGGCGCAGGATCGAATCATGGTTTGGGCGAACCCCCTTTTCCAAACAGTGAGATCGACGGATAACCATGTGGCAAATGGCTACTCCAGGGGATAGTCTAATCCAAAGCGGAACGAGTTTACGAGCGCAAGAGCTTAGGAGGATCCGAAAATGAAACGCAATGCGAGGTGGGTTGTTCGAGGGCTGCTGTCCTCGGTGGCTGCCATGGTTTGTCTCTTGGGGACGGTTGTCGCGGTTCACGCGGAAAACCCTCGGGTGCTGTTCGAGACGACGATGGGAGACATCGAAATCGAGCTGTTCGAGAAAGAGGCCCCGATCACGGTCGGGAATTTCCTCAAGTACGTTCAAAAAGGTCATTACGACGGAACGATTTTCCACCGAATCATCCCGGGATTTGTGGTCCAGGGTGGCGGCCTGGAGAAAAGCATGAAGGAGCGACCGACCGAGGCCGCGATCAAGAATGAATCAAAAAATGGTTTGAAGAACGAGAAGATGACCCTATCGATGGCCCGCACTCCTGCTGCCGACAGCGCCACGTCCCAGTTCTATATCAACCTCAAGTACAACCAAAACCTCGACCGGAAATATGCCCAAGATGGGGTCGGTTACTGCGTCTTTGGCAAAGTGGTCCGAGGCGAAGACGTCGTCGAAAAGATGGCGACGGTTCGAACCGCAAATCGCGGTCAGCACTCCGACGTACCGATCGATCCGATCACATTGACCAAGGCCACCATCCTGAACGGCGAAAAGAATTAATCTCATGAAGAACCCATTGGACCGACGCACCTTCGGAGTCGCCGCTGGTGCCGCCCTCGTCGCTGCCTGTGCACCTCCGAGCGCTGGACAAGATCCACCCCCGGCGCAAGATCCGCCAGCAGGTCCGCGCGAGGCCTCGTTCGAGCGCGATTACGATCCCCCGTCGTTCAAGCCGTCCTGGAAAAAGGAGCAGATCAACCGCGCCCTGGCTCAAGATTTCGTGATCTATGCCCATTCCGATTTGGCGATGACCCAGAAACTGCTCGACCGCGAGCCGGGACTCCTCAATGCCGCCATCGATTGGGGTGGCGGTGATTGGGAAACCGCGATGGGAGGAGCCTCCCACATGGGTCGGCGCGATATCGTCGAATTGCTCCTCAGCCGCGGGGCGCGAAGCGACCTCTTCTGCGCCGCGATGCTCGGCCAGATCGACATCGTCCGTACCTGGCTCACGCTGCAACCCGCCCTGATCGACGCCAAAGGACCGCACGGTTTCTCCCTCCATTTCCATGCCCAAGTCGGCGGGGATTCCGCCAAAGCGACCCTCGACTACCTGCAATCCATCAAGCAGCTCGAACTCAAACCGATCCCCTTCCTCAACCAAAAACCCCCGGCCGCCAAATCCTGACACTTGACGGTCCGGAGACAATGAGGACGATGGTCCGGATCCCATCCGCGTCTTTCGGAAACAACCTCTATTTGGAGAAACAACACCATGGCAGTCCTGGTCACCAAGCCCGCCCCAGATTTCAAAGCCCAAGCAGTACTCAAGGATGGATCCTTCGCTGAGATGACGCTCAGTCAATTCCGAGGCAAATACGTCCTCCTGTTCTTCTACCCGTTGGATTTCACCTTTGTCTGCCCAACCGAAATCATCGCGTTTTCCGACCGGGTGAAGGAATTTGAAGAACTGGGGGTCCAGGTCATCGGAATCTCGGTCGATAGCCATTATTCCCACCTGGCATGGAGAAATACCCCCCGAACCCAGGGTGGAATCGGGCAGATCGACTATCCGCTTGTTGCGGACTTGAACAAGCAAATTGCCCGCGACTACGACGTGCTGCTCAACGATTCGGTCGCCCTCCGCGGCCTGTTCCTGATCGATAAAAACGGCACAGTCCGACATCAGGTCGTCAACGATCTGCCCCTCGGCCGGTCGGTCGACGAAGCCCTGCGGATGGTGAAAGCCCTGCAATTTTTCGAATCCAACGGGGAAGTTTGCCCGGCGGACTGGAAGGAAGGCAAGCGTTCGATCAAGCCGACGGTCTCCGGCAGCAAGGCGTTTTTTGACGCAGAGTACGCGGCCAAGGCCTAATTTCACGCCGCTTGTGCCGGGACGGCGGCCAGCGGATCTTGGGTGCCATGGAGCTTCCGGTTACATTGGAGCTTGTTTTTTCGGTATTTCCTTTGATATGAGCAATCCGAGCGAGGATCCGATCGGGCCCCCCAGCCACCTGGATGCGGACGGAAACGCCCGCATGGTGGACGTCGGGAACAAACCGGTGACGGTCCGGACGGCCTTGGCCGCGAGTCGGATTGCCATGTCGATGGACGCGGCCAACGCGATTCGCGAAAATGCACTCTCCAAAGGAGATGCTCTCGCGGTCGCCCGCATCGCGGCAATTTCAGCGGTGAAACAGACCAGCCACTTGATCCCTCTGTGTCATGCAATCCTCATCGATGGTGTGACCGTAGACCTCGGGTGGGTGGATCCAAAAACGCTCGAATGCCGTGTTGGGGTCCGATCCACCGGCAAGACAGGGGTCGAAATGGAAGCATTGACGGCTGCCAGTGTGGCGGCTCTCGCCATTTACGACATGTGCAAATCGATCGACCGATCGATGGAAATTCGACAGGTGAGGCTCATCGAAAAGACCGGCGGCCAACGTGGCGATTTTCATCGGTCCGAGTAAAACATCATGGAAACCACCGAAACCTCCCCCCACAGGATGTTTGCGGGTTCTTCTGGAACAGCGGTCACCGATGGAACAACGGTCACCGACAGAACAACGGTCACCGACAGCGTACGGGATGCGGACGCGTACCGTCATGCGTTTCAGAACGCGGTCGGCTGCATCTTTACAGGGATGCAGGGGGTCGAAGAGCGTATTCGGAATGAGCTCCGAAGCAACGACCCTCTCGTCTCCGAGATGCTTCAATACGTCGCGGGCTTGGGCGGAAAACGTCTGCGGCCTGCGTTAGCGCTTCTTTCGGCGCGTTGGCTGGGCCGGATCACCGACGAGACAATTCGGTTGGCCACCGTCGTGGAACTTGTCCACACCGCCACCCTCGTCCACGATGACATCCTCGACCATGCATCCCTGCGTCGGCACAAGCCGACCGTTCACGTGCGATGGAACGTTCCATCCAGTGTCTTGATCGGGGACTGGCTCTTCACGCATGCGTATCGGCTAGCCAACGAAGGCGAATCCACGCTGCCGGGCCGATGGGTTGCCCTCGCCGCTGAGCGCGTGTGCGAAGGGGAGATACGGCAGGGGAATAGCGTCGCGGATTGGGGAATCTCCGAAGCCCAATATCTGCGGATGCTCGAGGACAAGACCGGAGCCTTGTGCGGCGTCAGTGCCGCTCTCGGCGCGTGGTCGACCGGCGCCCCGCTCGAAGTGTGCCGTGAACTGGATCGGTTCGGAATCCAACTCGGAACCGCGTTTCAAATCTATGATGATTGGCTCGACGTGTGGGGAAACAGCCAAAAGTCAGGCAAGACGCTAGGCACCGACCTGTCGCAACTCAAACCCACCCTTCCGATCCTGAGAACCTTGCAGCAAATGGGGGCTCCAGCCCGCGCCGCATGGATTGCGAGCGTCGAAGAGGAGTCGCCCCAAGCGATCGAACAAATGCGTGGCTTGCTGGATCAATACGACGCGTCCCAATACACCCTCGAGTTCGCCCGAGCGATAGTCCGCGATGTCACCGCACGGCTTGAGGGCATGGCAGATCGGCTTGGCGGTCGCGACAATCCCGCTTTCGAGGCCCTCTTGGGATTGGCTCAAGCCTCCATTCAGCGAACCGGCTGACCGCCCTACGGTTGTCCCGCCGCGGGGTCGAACGTCATCCCTGGATCGACAGCTCCGTTTTCCAGGCATGGTCCGCACTGCATCCCGGCCCCATCCTGGCCTGCCGAACCGTAAATCCCCGACGTGATAGGACCGGGATCGATCCAAATGTTTTCCGCGTCCACGCGAATCGTTCCGAGATCCTGATCGAGATTGCGACGTTGGGCTTCATAGAAGACCCAGACGTTCAGGAAGTTGTTCTGGGCATTGAGCAGGTCGCTCAGCGCTGACACGCTGTCCCGGGCCGCGGTGGGACCGGACGCTTGGTTCAAACTCTCGCGCACCAGACGCAAGTCCTCGTTGATCGTGATCTGTTGGGCCGCGATCCGCACCGCATAGCGTTGAAGTTCAAAGTTGTATTGGTTGTACCTCAAGTTGCGCAACTCCGAGCGCAACGTCTGCCATACCTGGTCTTCGTACCGATAGTAATTTCGCTTCGCTTGCTGGAAATCGATGAGCACGGAACGGTAGTTGTTGCGTTCCTCCAGTCGGGTCAGCGGCGTGTCCCATTGGAACCCAGCTCGCAGGCGCCCGCTTCCGCGCTTGTACTCGAACGGATTGCTCGAGGAATTGACCAGATCGCCGCTGAAAACCAAGTCGAGGGAGCTTTCCAATCGATCGGCCACGAATTCGATCGATCGCCAGGCATCGACCAACGAGGCGCGGGCATTCATCCAGTCGAGCCGATTGATCCGAGCGATCTCGACAGCCTCTTCCGGCAGGATGTCCACCTCGGGCAGAACGACGCTTTCGATACGCGATTTGGCTTGCACGACCTGGAGGGCAAGGACATCTTCGGCATACTCGGCCAGGATTCCCTGACTGGGCAAAACAACGTTGTCGCGAAGCTTGAGGAATCGCTCCTTGCCGTCGATCTGCTGTGGATCATTCACGATCGCACGCGCATCGTTTCGAAGCTGGCGGAGCCGCGTCTCGCGATCGCGAAAGCGCTCCTCGAGCTTGTCCAGCTCCTGGCCCAAGTTCTTCGGCAATTGGTCCATGCCGGTCGAATCCAACAGCGCCAGGTCGAGGGTGTCCGTGGGGAGCAAGCTGCACAAGGTATTTCGCTCCTGCAGATAAATCGCGCGAAGCCTTTGCAATTCCCTCTCGCGACGAGGCAGGACGCCGACGAGCCTTTCGATATCGGATCGAACATCGTTGATGTCCTTGCCGAGAATCGTCTGGCCCAACTGCTCGAGCTGCCCCAAATCGCTTTCGATCCGTCGAACCGCGTCCTGGGATTGTTGGTTCCACTCGAGCCTCCGCGCCTTGCCGCCGGTCGCCGCGTCGGTTGTAACGGGACTCATCTCGAGCAGTCCATAGTTGGTATTGCCGATCCGATCGCGAAGATCCGCCACCTGGTTCCGCCGATCCTTCAGCTCGGTGCTAATCAAGTCGAATTGATCGAGGATGGGATCTTTGATTTCGATGCAAACGTAGGGAGGCAAACCCAGCACGTTGACTTTGAAGTTATCGAGCGATTGCTCGAGATTGAATTTCTGTTGCAAGAGCGCCGCCTGCGAGGAGATCAGGGCCTGCCGAGCCTGAGCCACCTGCAGCTGCTGACTTGGGATCGTGTCCTGGGTGGGCGGAATGATCGTCAACTGTTCGCGCAGCGTGTCTTCGAAACGCGCGAGGTTCTCTCTCAAGCGAGCGACATTTTCCTCGGCATTGCGAATTTGAACCAGATTTTGGACCAATCCCATAAACCCACCGACACCCCCGACCGCGCCACCGCCGGCGAAACCACCCCCGGCACCTCCGCCTGTGGCTCCACCCGCGCCACCAAATCCTCCTCCCACGCCTCCGAGCGTATTGCCCACCGCACCGAAACCACCGCCGAGCCCCGAGAAGCCCTGCAAACCAGCACCCCCGAGCAAGCCACCGCGCCGCGATGGTCCGGGTTCCGCTTGACGGCCCACCGTCACCGTGACGTAGAAACCGGTCCGATATCGCTCGAAAGCGCGCACGTTATAGAGCAACGTCCGTTCGGCTAACGTCAGCGTCTCGAGGACCACGTCGCGACCACCGTTGCGCAACAAAGGTTGAATGAACGTGAAGTCCACCAGCGAACTCGCACTCTCCGTCGTCGGCCCCGTCAAGCTCCATGTGATATTGTTGGCCATTCCGACGATCAAATCCGCTCCCGTCGTAAATCGACGGCGCAGCCCCACTCCGCGTGGAGGTATGCCCGCCGTAAACAGATTCGACGATATGGTGGATGATCCTCGAAGACTCCCATTCGCGGTGTAGAAGTTCGAGTAGCCGCCGAAAAGTTGATTGCTGAACCGGAATCGCTCCGTGCTGACATCCAACGCCGACAAGTAAAGCGTTTCGATCTCGGCTTGATAGTTTGGGTTATGAAGGGTCGCTAAACGAACGGCCATATCCGAATCGATCACCAGGACCCCGCGTTCGTCCAGCGGCAAATACTGCCACCAGATCGGGTTCTCGGCCGTGTTGGTTCGGCCGTTCACATCCCACAAGGGATAGTGCTTTTTGCCGTTGAGCACGCGCATGTACTGGGCCGCGACCCCGTCGTCTTCCGGCATCGGGGGACGGTCGGGATTGAACGGATCGAACATCCGCGATGCGGGATCGATTTGGATCGAACGAATCTCCGGTGCGCATGCATCGCGAATCTTCTCACTGATCAGAACACCCACTTCCTGGTCGGCCCGAGTTCGATAGTGGGCTCGGTTGCAACCGGTTCCGGACGGCAGCACCAGTGAAACGGTAGCGGCGGCCAGGCATCCACTCCGGATCCAAGCTCGCAACTGCGGTTTTCTCAGAGTTGGGGACTTCATAGGGAAAGGGTCCTACGGCGAGGAAGTGTCGATTCTTCCCTAGTTTCGACCTTTGCCAGCCTCGCCGTTGATTCCTGAACTACCAGCCCTACATGTCCTGCCGGAAAGTCGCAACTTACCAAAGCTGCCGAAAACGCCTAAAGTAAGGCCAGCAAAACCAGCACTCTGGCTCCTGCCTTGCCTCGTTCGCTATAAATGCATCGAGCGTTGGCGCGGAATCGCGACCGTACAAACACGGAATTCTCCGGCATTGAAGATCTATGTTGAACTCGTCTCGCATCGTCAGCTTGGTATGCCTGTTGGCTTTCGGGGGATGGCATCTGCGGGCAGAGCCCCCTCCCTTGGTGACCGATTCGGAGCTGGAGGATGTGACCGGCCAAAAAGTGGGGTGGCAGGATGGGCCTCGGTTTCGGGTCTGGGCCTTTCTGGGATGCGAGTGCCCGGTCGCGCGGCTTTATGGTGTGCGACTCCAAGAAATGGCCGATGCGTTCGAAAAAAACGTTGCCAGCCAGGGAGCAATCCAATGGGTCGGGGTCATCAGCAATTCCCACGATTCGCCGGATGACATTCGAGCCTTCGCCAAAGACACAGGGATTCGCTTCCCGTTGATGAAGGACGCCGACCAATCGCTAGCAAAGACGTGGCATGCGACCCGCACTGCGGAGGTCGTTGTCGTCGATCGCCAGGGACTGATTCACTATCGTGGCCGAATCGATGACCAATACGCGCCGGGGGTCAAACGATCCAAGTCCCTCCATTGCGAACTGCACGATGCCTTGGGCGCGCTGCTCGAAGGGCGCGATCCCGCCGTGACCGTCACCGAACCGACGGGTTGCTTGATCACTTGGGACCAAGAGCAGGTCGCCGATGCAACGATCACCTTTGCCAAGGAAGTGGCTCCTGTTCTGTATCGTCACTGCGCGGAATGCCATCGCGCGGGTGAAATCGGACCTTTTGACATCACCGATTTCAAGGAAGTCCGCGGTTGGGCGGAGATGATTCTCGAGGTCATCGATTCGGGCCGGATGCCACCGTGGCATGCCGACCCTGATCACGGTTCGTTCAAGAACACGCGATCGATGAGTCGCGACGAGATCGCGTTGATTCGAAACTGGGTCCGGGCCGGAGCGCCGATGGGGCGCGCCGAGGATCTACCTGCTCCGCCCGCGATTGCGACCGGTTGGCGATTGCAGCGCGATCCCGATTGCATCGTCAGCATGCGCAACACCCCGTATCGGATCCCGGCCACGGGCACGGTCGAGTATCAGTACTTTGTGGTCGATCCCAAGTTCACCGAGGACCGTTGGGTATCGGGCGCGCAGGTGATTCCTGGCGACCCGGCGGTGGTCCATCATGCGATCGTCTTCATTCGGCCTCCCGACAATGTCGATTTTTCCGGAACCGGATGGTTGACCGCGTATGTGCCTGGCCAGACCGCAACGGGGTTTCCCGAAGGCTACGCGCGTCGAGTTCCCGCGGGTTCGAAATTGGTCTTTCAGATGCATTACACTCCCAACGGCCGAGAAACCACGGATCTTTCCAAGATCGGGATGACCTTCGTCGAGGAGTCGCATGTGACGCATGAAGTCTTCACACTCGCAGGTTTGGACCAGGACTTCGAGATTCCACCAGGGGTCGCGGACCATCGCGTGGAGGGGAAGTTGAATCGTTTGCCTTCCAACGGCGAGTTGCTCGCCGTATCGCCTCATATGCACTTGCGAGGCAAGTCGTTCGAGCTTCGATCGCACGATGCCGTCGGCTCCAAGATCCTCTTGCGCGTGCCCCGATACGATTTCAATTGGCAGCACACCTACGAGTTCTCGGAACGGATTCCATTCAAGGCGCTGGAGCGGCTTGATTTTACGGTGTCGTTTGACAATTCTCGCGACAACCCCTTCAATCCCGACCCCGACGAGTATGTGATGTGGGGAGACCAAACCTGGGAGGAGATGGCCCTGGCCTTCTTTGAAGTGGCCGTTCCTCGCGCACCGGAGGAATCCCGCAACTCCGGCGAACCTCCGTCGGCGAGCGTCTCCCGTTCAGCGGAGCCTTCGGCGAAGGCAGTGACCTACGCCGACGAGTTCATTCAATCGATGGACCGGGATGGGGACGGCAAGGTTTCTCGCGAAGAAGCCACGACCGTGGTTCGCGATTACTCGTTCCAGCGGTTGGATCGCGACCAGGATCGATTCATCACGCGCGAGGAATTGATTCAAGCCGTGGATGAACGCCGTGGTCGATAATCCCATGCTTGAGAACGATCGAAGCCAACTCAGCTTCTCGGCGCGACTTTTTTCCAAGGTCATCGATTACCCGAAGACTTGCTTGACCGCTCTCTTGGCGATCTCGGCGATCGCGATTGGAGGGTATCTGGATCCGGCATGGCCGTCCCGGTGGATGGCTTGGGCGCGAGGAACTCCTGCCAAGGTAGCCGACGCGCCTGCGGTCTCGAGCCCATCGGAACCGCAGAGAAACTCGCAACCTCGCCGCCGCGGTCGCATTTCCGGCGGACGATCCGACGCGGTCTTGGTCGTGAAGTCGCCGAGCATCTTCACACCGGATGGGGCCGCAGCCTTTCGGCAAGTGGTCGAGAACTTGCGACAATTGGACGTCGTCGCGTCGGCGCGGTCGCTCGATGAAGCTCCTCCGCTCAATATTTTCGGACTTGCCGAACCCATTCTTCCTCGCGGACACGCCACCCCGCAACGATTCGAAGTATCGAAGCAGAAGGCTGTCAACCATCCGTTGGTCGTGGGTCAGATGCTCTCTCCCGACGCCCGGACCGCGTTGGTCGAGGTGCAATACGACTGGGTTTTTGTGCGTCAAGACGACGATTGCGTCGCCCCGCTGCTCGCGGCGGCCAAGCAAGCTGCCGTTCAATTCCCCCAGGTTCCGATGGAGTTTCACGTCACGGGAGCCGTCCCCTTCCGATTGATGGTCAGCCGCAACAATCGACAGAATGAAATCCGCTACCAGGTGATCGCCTACAGCATGATTCTCGGGATGGCTGCGCTGTTGTTTCGAGGGCTGTCGGTGGTCTTGGTGGTTGCCGCGGCGCCGGTGCTGGGAGTCTTCTGGACATTGGGGGTGTTGCGTTATTTTGATTGGCAAGACAACCCGTTTTCGTTTGTCATCTTGCCGGTCTTGTTGAGCCTCGTCGGTTTCACCGATGGCGTTCATATGATGATTCACATTCGCAAAAGCATGCGCGAGGGGATGGCACCGCGAGCGGCTTGCAAACATACGCTCGAGCTGGTGGGCCTGGCGTGCTTTCTGACGTCGTTGACGACGGCGATCGGCATGGGTTCGTTGGGTTGGGCCAGTCATGAAATCGTGCGCGAGTTCGGCTGGTCATGCGTGATCGGTGTCGTGCTGACGTGGATCTCGGTCATGCTGATCATCCCCTTGGTCTGCACGACTCCTTGGAGTCGACGTTTCACCCGGGGCGTTCAGCGCGATTTTCTCGACCGCAGTTTGGATCGGATTGGACCGGTGGTCGGCGTGATCCTGCGGCGCGATCGATGGGTTTCTTATGTCGGGATCCTGGTTACGCTCGGTCTGGGAATCGTTGCCGCCTCCCTCAAGCCAGATGATCGAAAATCCAGTTCGTTACCGACCGGCAGCGACATTCAACAATCGATGGCCCATTTGGATCGCGCGATGGGAGGGCTCGAGGTTTGCAACATCCAAGTCCAATGGGACCCCGAGCTTTGGAAGGAAGAGCAGATTGTGCCAATCCTCGGGGAAGTCGAAGGGGTCTTGAAGGCTGAACCGCTGATCGGACATCCTCTGTCTCTCGCACGGTTGCTCGAAGCCCTTCCCGGCGAAGGCTCCGCCGTCGACAAACTCTCGATGGCCGAACTGTTGCCGCCCCCCCTCAAACAAGCCATCTACACGCCGGAGAAGGGTCAAGCTCGCGTCACCTTTCGCTGCCAGGACCTCGGGACCGCCACCTACAAATCGACCTTTGAGAGAATGGAACAGGCGCTCACGGCCATGGAGTCCAAGCATCCGGGAGTCAACTTGGAGATGCAAGGCGACGCGATCTGGAGATGGCAGAACCTGTTCAAGGTCGTCTCGGACCTGACATCCAGTTTGGGGAGTGCGGCCATCGTTATCTTCGGCGTCATGGCGATCGCCTATCGGTCGTTGCGGTTGGGTTTGATCGCCATCATCCCCAACTTGTTGCCTCTCCTTTGCGCCGCGGCATTCATGGCGGCCACAGGCCAGCCCTTGGAGATCGTCAGCGTTTGCTGCTTTACGATTTGTCTCGGCATCGCGGTCGATGACACGATCCATTTCCTCTCCCGCTACACCGAGGAACTCAAGTCGGGCAAGGACCATCGCCGCGTCATCGAGGAATCGTTCCAAGGGGTGGGAGTCGGGATGATCATGACGACCGTCGTTTTGGTTTCTGGTTTTTCATCGGTCCTGTTCAGCGACACGCGCGATCACCGCGTCTTTGCAATCCTTGGAATTATCACTCTGGTGGTGGCGCTCCTGTGCGATCTGTTCCTGCTGCCAGCGTTATTATCGTATTTCCACAAGGCATCTCCAACGGCCAAGCCGTCGATCTGAATCCGAGAAACGCAGCGCACATGCCAACCACCGACGAAATCTTGCAGCAGGCTTGGAATGCACATCAACAAGGGGATGTCGCCAAAGCGTTTGGCGTGTATCGCGATGTCGTCAACCGGGAACCCAATAACGCCATCGCATGGTGCTATCTCGGCATCGCCTTGCACGACTTGCGTCAGTATGCCAACGCAGCGCAGGCCTATGAGCAAGCGTTGAAACTGCAGCCGCATTTTCCTGTCGCCCTCAACAACATGGGCAACACGCTCCGCTACCTCGGTCGCGTCGAGGAGTCCGATGCCGCGTTTCAAAAGGCTATCGATCAGCAGCCTGGGTACTTCAATGCCTACCGCAATCGCGGGACGCTGCACGCGTGGACCGGGCGAATCGATCTGGCATTCAAGTACTATAACAAAGCGATGGAGCTCCAGCCCGAAGATGGCGAATTGCATCGCAATCTCGGAGTGATCCATCTGCTGCAAGGAAACTTTGAAGAGGGATGGCGCGAATATCGATACCGCTGGCAATGCCGCGAAGCGATCCAGCATCGATACCCGCAACCCAAGTGGACAGGCCAAGACCTGCGGGGCAAAACCATCCTGCTTTACAGCGAACAAGGCTTGGGGGATACGATCCATTTCGTTCGCTTCGCCAAAGTCCTCAAGGATCGCGGCGCGCGGACCATTCTCCATATGCAAGCTTCGCTCCTGGCTTTGCTGCAAGGTTGCCCAGGCATCGATTCCCTGGTCCCCAACGCATGGAGTGTCAACGAGCCCTTCGATTACCATTGTTCCCTGGTCGATGTTGCCGATGTCCTCGGAATTCGCGCGGACAACATTCCGTCCCATGTGCCTTACATCCGCATCCCCGAGAATCTGATCGGATACTGGCGCACCCAGCTGAATCGTCTCCTGCCCCCTTCGCGCGTGCGAGTGGGTCTGGTTTGGCAAGGGAACGCGGATCATCAGGCCGACATGTTTCGGTCCTTCGCGCTGAGCGAGCTGGAACCCCTTTGCGGCCTGGAGGGTGTCCAGCTCATCAGCCTCCAATTCGGAAAAGGAAGCGAACAGTTGCAGTCCTGGAAAGGGAGCCAACCCATCTATGCGCTTCCCGAGAACCTCGATCAATCCAGCGGTGCCTTCATGGATACCGCAGCGATTCTGCACCAGCTCGATTGGATTGTGACCAGCGATACTTCCATGGCCCATTTGGCAGGGGCGCTGGCTCGGCCTACTATGGTAATGCTCGGCTACACTCCCGATTGGCGCTGGCTGCTCGATCGAGACGATAGCCCTTGGTATCCCACCTTGAGGTTGTTTCGCCAGGAGCGGATCGGAGACTGGAACTCCGTTGCACTCCGCGTTCGACAGGCCCTCGAGGCAGCCGCAAAGCCCCTCCCTTCCTCATCGCCCCCTTCTCCTCCATGAGCATTCCTTCGATCGAATCCTTCGCCGCAAACAGCGAAACCCAGGAATATGTTCATGGCCTTCCGCCGCTGAACATTGGCAACGTCCACATCGGTTTCCCGGTCGTCCAAGCAGCCTTGAGCGGCTACAGCGATTGGCCCATGCGCGTCATCGCCCGCCGTCATGGCGCCTCGTATTCGCTGTGCGAGGTCATGCTCGACCAATTCTTGGTGAGCCTCAAGGATCGCAAGAAGACCCAGCATTTCCTCTACAACACTCCAGAAGAGCAACCGGTTGCAGGCCAGCTGATGGGGGCGGAACCCGAACAGTTCGCGCTCGGAGCCCAGAAATTGGTCGAAGCGGGCTTTGCTGTGATCGATATCAATTTCGGCTGCCCTGTTCGGAAGGTGTTGGGCCGATGCCGCGGCGGATTTCATCTCAGCCAACCCCCCGTCGCGCTGGAGATCGTTCGCCGCACACGCGACCGCGTCCCTCCCCATATCCCGGTCACCATCAAAATGCGGCGCGGTATCGACGATACCCAAGAAAGCCGCGATCGCTTCTTCGAGATCCTCGACGGAGCCTTTGCTTACGGCATCGACGCCATCACGGTCCACGGCCGCACCGTCGAACAACGCTACATCGGACCAAGCCGCTGGGAGTTTCTCACTCAGGTGAAGCAACATGTGGGACCCAATCGCACGATCCTCGGCAGCGGCGACCTGTTCAGCGCCGAGGACTGCCTGCGCATGATGCGACAGACCGGTATCGACGGCGTGACGGTCGCCCGCGGTTGCATCGGCAACCCATGGATCTTTCGCCAGGCGCGCGCGATCTTCGCGGGTGAGCCTTTGCCTCCACCTCCAAGCGTCGGGGAGCAACGCGAGGTGATGCTCGAACATTTTCGCCTCGCCGAGCAACTCTATGGCGCCGAACGCGCCGGAGTCCCAATGCGCAAATTCGGCATCAAATACTCCGCATCCCATCCGGAAGGACTCCGGGTTCGAGATGAATTCGCACGCGTCAAGGACTTTCAGGGATGGCGCGCTGTGCTCGATAAGTGGTATGCTCAGGATGCCCCGGGTGTCTACCCGAACCGCAGCATGTATGAACAGGAGCAGGAATGCGGATGAGACCTGCGCCGCATCGCATTTCTCTAGGCCGCGGATGGAAAATCACCGACGGGAGAGGGGAACGCGTCTTCCATGCCCCAACGCTTCCACCGACGGTTTCCCAAGTCCGATTGGTCATCGCCCCGCGCCTCCGAGAATCGCAAATTCATCTCAACGGCGACGCCCTGGCTTGGACGGAAGACGGTTCGCAATTAGATTGCGATATAACCGGCCGGCTGCGACCCGTGAATCGGCTGGTGGTTGAAAATATCGGCAGCCTTCCCTCGTTCGAAGTCCATCTCGAAATTTACGAAGACGAATGAACCATCCCTCTTTCTTCCCCTGTCCACGGGTACTTGTTTCGATCGCCTGTTTATCGCTCGCGGGATGCGGTGGTTCCCAAACACCCGAGACGAAGCCACCGCTCCCGACCCCGACCGCCGGTCCCCTCGAACGCACCGATTTGATCAAGGACCCGCTTGAAACAGGGCCGATCTCCGAAAAAGGGTCTGCCTCCGAAACGGCGACGACATCCCAAGCTCCGGCAGACACCGCTCCGCCCGTCGCACCCCGAACCACTGCCCCCCAGGACAAGACGGATGCTCCTCCCCTCGACCCCAATGTCGACGTTGAAGGGTTGCTGGCGTCACGATTGTCCGCCGAGGAACTGGCCATGGGCTGGATCCGCTTGTTCGATGGCCAATCGTTGACGGGATGGCGCGATGCGGGCAAGGCCGACTGGCGCGTCGAGAACGGCGAGATCCTCGCGAACAGCGACGACCCGGGACTTCTGGTGACCGAGGTCCGATTCGGGGACTACGAACTCGAACTGGAGTATCTGGGGGACGAGAATACCAACAGCGGTGTCTTTCTTCGCACTCCGGATCAACCCACCGACCCCAAAGTCGATTGCTACGAACTGAATATCGCCCCACCCGACAACCCATTCCCCACGGGTTCGCTGGTCGGGCGCATCAAAGCGTCTGAACAAGTCGATGCACCGGAGTCAGGCCAATGGCACACGCTGCATGTGCTGGTCGATCAAACGCACGTGCAGGCATGGCTGGATGGCGAACAGACGGTCGACTACCAGGATGACACGGGATTGGTGGCAGGCAAGATCGGACTTCAGTTCCGCGAAGGGGCCATCCGCTTTCGCAATATTCGGCTTCGTCCGATCGGCTATCGCATCTTGCCCGGTGCGAACCCCTCGGACTGGAATGAACCCAAGGGAGCGATTCAATCCCGATTTACCGAGGAGGGAACGCTCGTGATCGAAGGAGGTCGGGGTCACATGGAAATCCTCCAGCCGCACGCCAATCTCATCATCCAGGCCAAGGTGCTCACGCAAAGCGAGAACACCAATTCCGGAATCTTTTTCCGCTGCATTCCCGGGGAGGACATGAATGGCTACGAGTGCCAGGTCCATCACGGCTACAAGGGCGATCGGCGCCGTGCGGAGGATGCGGGGACCGGCGCGATTTTCCGCCGTCAGAGCGCGAAGGCCGTGTTGAGCGACGAGGGCCGACCTGCCCATGTGACGATTGTCGCCGACGGCCCCCATATCGCGACTTGGGTCGAAGGGGTTCAAGTGGTTCAGTGGGAGGACACCCGGGCAGCCAATGCCAATCCGCGGAAGGGACTTCGAACCGAGGCGGGGACGATCATGCTGCAAGGGCACGACCCCGGCACCAAAGTCGAGTTCCTGGGTCTGTCGATCAGTCCTCTTCCCTAAGCAGCTTTCTTGTTGAGCGCGTCGGCTTGGTTGAGTTTATTGTAGAGGGTCTTGAGGCTGATTCCCAACTCTTCAGCCGCCGCTTGCTTGTTCCCCTGGTGGCGTTGAACCGCTTCCTGCACCGCGAGGTTCTCGAGTTCGCGGAGGCTCATCGGGGTCGAGACCAGCCCAACCGTACCGGCACCGGATCGAACTTCCTTTCGAAGCCGCCGATCGATGAAATGGCGAGGCAGATGGTCGGGCAGGATGGGTGGGTACTCGCATAGGATCGTCGCGTGTTCAATGACGTTGGCCAGCTCGCGCACGTTGCCAGGCCAGGGGTGTTGCATCAAGGCGGCGACGGTCTCCTCGGAGAAGAGCTTTTCGATCTGGGCATGTTCCGGACGATGTCGCAAGTACATGTGTCGCGCCAATGGCATGACGTCCTCTGACCGCTCGCGCAGGGCTGGCACGTGGATCTCGAAGGTATTGATCCGGAACAGGAGATCTTCCCGAAACTGGCCGTCCGCTACCATGGCTTCGAGGTCGCGGTGCGTAGCGCAAATGACGCGCGTGTCGACGTGCAGTGTTTCATTATCCCCAACGCGGCGCACGTCGCCGCTTTCCAACACGCGAAGCAACTTGGCTTGCATGGAGAGTGGGAGTTCGCCGATTTCATCGAGGAAGATTGTTCCGCCGTTGGCGACTTCGAAAAGTCCCTGGCGCTGCATGTCCGCACCGGTGAACGCACCTTTTTTATGTCCAAACAGTTCGCTCTCGATGAGGTGCTCGGGGAGGGCGCCGCAGTTGACTGCGACAAAAGGGCGATCTCGTCGCAAGCTTTGTTCGTGGACCGAGCGCGCGACGAGTTCCTTGCCACAACCGGTCTCCCCTCGGATCAAGACCGTGCTCTGGGTCGGCGCGACCTTGGCGATCAATTTGGCGACCACCCGCATCGCTTGGGAAGCGCCGACGATTTGCGTCGGCTTGGGCTCCTTGGCCCGTTCAGCCCGTTCCATGCTTGCCGTCTTGCGTTTGAGCGTTCGCCGCTGGGCAACGCGGTCGAGCAACGTTTTCAATTCCGACAGGCGACACGGCTTGCTCAGATAGTCGATGACGCCAAACCGCAGAGCCGCGATGGCCGATTCCAAGGATTGTTTTCCTGTCAGCACGATCGCTTCGGTGGATGGCGACAGCGTCAGCGCCCGCTCGATGACTTGGATTCCATTCATGCCTGGCATATCCAGGTCGACGATCAAGCAATCAAAGGATTCCCGTTCCAGGGCAGCGATCGCGGTATACCCATCCGGACACACGGTGACTCGGTAGCCCAGGAGCGGCAGTTCGATTCGCATCAATTCCTGCAGCGAAACTTCATCGTCCGCGAACAGAATCGATAGCGGTTCATGCGACGGCGAGCTTTTGGTCATTGTCATACAATGCGTCGTTGGTGGGTTGGGAGGGTAGAGTGACTTCGAATGCGGACCCCAGGCCGGGCCCAGCGCTGCGCGGCGTAATTCGGCCGCCATGATCGGTGATGATGCGATTGGTAATCGGGAGCCCGAGCCCTGTTCCGCGACCATCGCGCCGCCGCGTAAAGAATGGCTCGAAGAGGTGCTTGAGAACTTCTTCGTTCATGCCGCATCCATTGTCTTCGATCGTGAGTCGAACCGAACTGGGGAGCGATTGCAGGGAAATCGTGACGCAACCCTCGCCCGACTCGGGGTCGAGCGATTCCAATGCGTTGGTCAGCAAATTGAGAACGACCTGTTTCATTTCCTGAGGACTCGCCCAGGCCATCATCGGTTCGGAGGGTGGACGGAAATCGATGCGTTGCCTGCGATAGGCGCTCAAATGCCGAACCATGTCCACGACGTCGGACACGATCTCCGACATGTTGATGGCTTGCTTGCGCTGAATATTTCCCAACCGTGAGAAATCGAGAAGGCGCTCGGTGATCCCTTTGCAACGAAACGCTTCATCTTGGATGCGCCTCAAATAAGTCCTCAACGTCGCGACATCGACGCCCGCCGAGTTCAATTCGTGACTTGCCGCCCCGTTTTCAGACTCGGAATCGGTCTCTGGCGGATGAAGAATGCGATGCAAACGCGCTTCGAGCGCCTCGGCGCTCCACGCGATCGATGCCAAAGGATTATTGATCTCGTGAGCCACCCCCGCCGCCAGGAATCCGACGCTCGCGAGCTGCTCATTGCGGATCACCTCTTCCGATCGCTCGCGGACCTGCTCATTCAGTTCGCGCTGGATCGCGAGAAAACTTTGAGCCCCGAGGTTGATGGCTTTTGCCAGCTCGGCAATCTCGTCCGAATGCGTCGTCGGAATGCGAAACGAGAAATCGCCCGCTGCGACGCGACGCGCGCCATCGAGCAACTCCTTGAATGGACGAACAACCGAGATGCGGGCGTAAGTGATCAAACCGACCAGCAAAATCGCCGACAGAATTGCACTGCTCCACGTCATGCCGATCCACGTTCGATACCGTGTTCGAACCTCATCGCGAAAACTGACCATGCGATTCGTCAGCAAGATCGGAAGCTGATGCGCAAGCTCCGACAACTCTCGCAAATCCTGCAGCTGCTCCGACCGCGCCTTGGGCTGATAAGCCTGTTCATTTTGCTGCCATCGCCAGGCGATGTCGTTCAGCAACCGACTGATCTCCGAGGCCTGATTCAATTCCTCGGTTCGATCGGACAAAAACTGCTCCACGGCATGCGTGTTTTCGAGCCGAGATTTATAGCTTGCCAAAACCTCGCGCACCCGCTGGACATGGATCAAAAAGTCATCCTCGACCGTCGCACCCTCCGATGGAGTGCGGATCTGAAATAACCCCTGCGCTTGCGTCGGCTGATTTTCAAAATCGATCCGAAGCTCATCGATCGACCGTGTCAACTCCGAGGTGATCGGTATCTCAGCCGCTCGAACACTTAACGACGCCGCAAGTTGCTTGTAGGCATACACGCCGCGAAAACTGCTGTAGCCGAGCACGGCGATGACCATACCCAAGACGATCATCGTCATCTGCAGCTTTTTTCGAATAGTCCACCGAGCAAACATCGACTCGTCCAGCCTCTGTGATCGCTTCGTCCACGGCTCCGTGCAGCCTACACCTCGCGAAGACTCTACTCGGTCAAGCCTCCCGGAATCAACATCGATTGCAATGCTGGCAATCGGCAGAGAGACTCTAGCGGAACAGAGGGCCGTCCCAGGGAACACTGCGATAGGCGGTGTTCGGCGGCGCGTTTGCGGGCGTTACCTGGATCGGAGTGACCGCTTGAGGCAACCCCTGACTGTACGGTACCAGATTGATCACTTGATAACCCGCACTGTGGGGCAGATCGTAGCCAGTGGCTTGGTTGGGATCGAGGGAATTGACGGCGTACTTGCCGATCGTAATGTCGATTTCGGTCGGCGGGTCGAGCGCCGGAACCAATTGAATGACCACGCGATGCGGGAGCGACATTCCCACCGACGGATAGTACTCATGCTCGAGTTGGTTGGCGGTGGCGACGAGGCGACCGACCGGATCTCGCAGCACGAGCTGCCGCGTATACCCGAATTTGGGATCGACAACCACGGTACGAGTGAACGTCCCCGTCGGCGAAGGGACCATTGTGCTGAGCTCCATCATGCCGTCGGGGCGTTGAACAGGAGGCCCCATCACTTGCTGCGGATCGACCGCGATCACGCCCAAGGCCTCAACGATCCACAAGGGGGAAACGGGCAAAATCCGACGTTGAGGTTGCGCTTCGAATTCGGCATGCCGGGCCACGTACAACTGTGGATTCATCCCGTCCCGCACCGCCATCCAAAACCACTCGTCGTTGCTACCGACGTCGAAGTTGTTTCCCATCATTCGCGAAATGCCACCCGAAACTCGAAATCGCCGTTCCCGTTGCCACACCAACGTGGCATCGAGCGAACGCATCTTGTTCGGGTTCACGGTGACGAAATTCGATTGCAAGGACTGAATGCCTCGCGACCGGTTCAGAATCTCAAGCATCTGATCGGCGGAAGGAGTGCTCGTGAAGATCGGCTGCGGTTGAAACTCCGGAATGTTCCGTTTGGGCACGCACGTGGCGCCCGAGGCAGCGAACGTCAGGACCGCAATTCCCAGCAAATGCAGAGAGCGTTGCCGATTCCGACGAGGTGATTCCGTGCCGTGACCGCGCATACCTACCTCAATCTTCGACAAACAGGAGTCGAGTCAATTGATCTTGGTAAGCGCCGCACTCCTCGATCGAAGGCTCGCAAACCGGGACGTGAAACTCGCGCTTGGACGATGCATGGATCAAATGGAGTATCCTCGGCGAAGAATCCTCAATCGGCTTGGGCTCCGAGAGCGGCGACACAGGCTCGCTCAGAATGCGGCGCCGGATGAGGAGAAGAGCGAGCATCGTCGCCAAAACGGGCTGCGTCCCCTCCACCAAGAGGGTTTCCAAGGTGGAGAGCAAAACAGGCGTCGGAGCGGGTTTGGCCGAGCCTCTCCGCTCCTCCGGGACTCGGCTACGCCACCAACCAATTGCTCCCTTGGGCGGGCCTCTCCATGCCTCCGACGACGTGTCGACACGGCACAACTCGCCCCCTCGAACCAGGACCGCCGAGTAATAGGATTCACCCGGAAGGAACGGTCGATCGGTCTGTTGGCAACGACGCTGGCTGCGTTGGATGCTATATTCTTGCATCGTGAATCCATACAAAATCCATGACTCCATTGGAATACCATTCCACCGACCGATCGATGTCCGAACCCGTTTACGACAATCCTCTGATCTCCCGCTACGCTTCTCGGGAAATGGCCCAACTGTTCTCCACAGAGCACCGAATCCAACTGTGGCGCCAGTTGTGGATCGTTCTCGCCGAAACGGAACAGGAGCTGGGGCTGCCCATTACCGACCAGCAAATTTCGCAATTGAAAGCATTTCGCCATACGTTGAATCTCGACGTCGCAAACGCCTACGAACGGGAATTGCGGCATGATGTCATGGCGCAGGTGCATGCCTATGGCGATCAATGCCCCGACGCCAGGGGAATCATCCACCTGGGGGCGACCAGCTGCTACGTGACCGACAACTCCGATCTGATGATGATGCGCGACGCGATGAGAATGGTCCGCCGCCGGTTGGTCACTTGCCTGCGATCCATGGGGGAATTCGCCCGTCGGCACGCGAATCTCCCCTGTTTGGCCTACACCCACCTGCAACCGGCCCAACCGACGACCGTGGGCAAACGAGCCACCCTGTGGATGTACGATCTGGTCTTGGATCTAGGCGAAGTCGACCATCGCTTGCAAACCCTGTGCGCTCGCAGCGCGAAGGGAACGACCGGAACGCAGGCCAGCTTTCTACAGCTTTTCAACGGGGATCACAGCCGCGTGCGCGAACTGGAGCGGCGGATCGCAACGAAAATCGGGTTCGACAACTCCTATGCCGTCACAGGCCAAACCTACTCGCGGAAAGTCGACGCGTTTCTCCTGGACACCTTGGCGGGAATCGCGGTCACCGTGCACAAGCTCGCTACCGATCTACGGATCCTGGCACACAAAAAGGAAATCGAGGAGCCCTTTGAATCGCAGCAAATCGGTTCATCCGCCATGGCTTACAAACGCAATCCGATGCGATGTGAGCGGATGTGCTCGCTGGCGCGGTTCGCGATGAGTTTGCAAAGCAGTCCTTCGATGACCGCAGCGACGCAATGGATGGAGCGGACTCTCGACGACAGCGCCAATCGACGCTTGGTGATTCCGCAAGCCTTTCTCGCGATCGACGCATGCCTGATCTTGCTCCAAAACGTCACTCAAGGCATGGTCGTGTACCCCAAGACCATCGAAAAGAATCTGCGCGAGGAACTGCCGTTCATGGCAACGGAGTCTCTGCTCATGGCGGGAGTGGCTGCGGGAGGAGATCGACAGCACTTGCACGAGGTGATTCGAGTCCACAGCCAGGCGGCGGCCAATCAGGTCAAGCAAGAGGGATTGCCCAACGACTTGCTCGAGCGGTTGGCGCGCGATCCGGCCTTTGCCAAGGTCTCCGTTTCCGACGTCCTTGCGCCGGACCAGTACATTGGCCGGGCACCGGAACAAGTTCGCGAGTTTCTCGACGAAGTGGTCGAACCCCTTCTGTCGGAGACATCGTCGAAGGCCGATCTTTCCGCCGAGGTCCGGGTCTGAGGTTGCAGCATGCTCAGCGCCGCGCGACCTCAACCTGGTCTGCCACGCGCTCCGCTCCATGGAACCCTCCTGCATCACGGCTGCCGGAGAGGGACTCGATACGCGTTTTTTGGTCGAGGTAATTCATGATGGCAACCCGTACATCGACGGGCAAAATCGACAACTTGTACATCGGATAGGGAGCACCGGGTTGATGCATGATGGATTGCAGCCAACCCGAGGGGAGTTCCGGTTCATAGATGTCGAGTTTCGCCCCGAGCTTGTGAAATGGTGTTGGAAAAGCGCGATGCTGGATCTCCCACGCATGCGCATCGACCGTCATCGTCAAATGGTTGTGCTGTTTTCGATAGTTCGCGGCAACGCGCGCAGCCACTTCATCCCCTTCCTGATAAACGGCGACCACATACCGTTGGCTGGAGAGGACGACCGAGCGACGGGATTTGGGATTCTCATAGCCGATCGCTTCCATCGTGACATCGAGCAAGTCCGCACGCCACGTCTCGGGCACCTCGAAAACAATGCGAAAGAGACGAGAACCCTCGAGCGTTCCCTGCGTCGATCGCCGCTGCTTGAAGTAAACCCCTTGCTGGCGCTGCAGCGTTCCGGAGGCGGTCACCAATTCCAAAGCCGGTTTTTGCGCAAAGTGAACGCTCTGCTGACCACTTTCCATTTGATAGGCGAACGCCGACGCGGATCCGACCCCTGGATACCCCCCCAAACCCTGTAACCCTCCTTCGCGAACACGTTCTGCATCCACGGCGACCTGCATCGGTCCAAAAACGTCGGTTTGCAACTCGGTCCTCGGAAAATAATCGGCCACTCGAACATCATCGTGCCGACTCACCGCGCTGATCGTGATTTCCTGGATCGCGTCGGACCACGCAGGTTGGAACAGGGCCGACGTCTCCAACTGAACCTCCACAAAACGGGACTCAGGCATTCGAGCCATCATCCCCACGGTATCCGCGCTGCGGGCAGGCACAACCGAATTGATATCAAACACCACTTGAGCCAGCGCACTGCGCGAGCTGTCGAAGAAAACGCCGATCATCAAGGCCCACAGAGCTATCCTGAGCCATCGGTCGAAGAGAATGGTTTGCGGCATGATTGGGGTTGGAACTCCTTGTCGCTGACAATCCGTAACGAGTGGGGACAGTTCCTTGCATCGTCGATGGTGAGGACACGTGAGGTCTTGTGCGCGAGGTCTTGCGATCCAAGCCACCTCACTGCAACCATCGTTCCATCTTGGAAAAAGATTCCTAGAACGCGAAAAAATCGCGTTTTGCCGATCCGACCGACGCTTGGCGATCGCTCGGCGTTGTAAAGGCTTCCGTTGCGTTTGTAATCCTATCCCTGAGACATGCGGAGGCAAGGGAACGCGAGGATGCTAGCATTCGTTGCGCGCGGAGCCTGGGAGGGAGACCTCCAGCGAGTCAAAGCTTTCCAATGTCGGACCGCGGTACGACTCGGGGAGAGGGGCATTGTTGGGTCGGACGCATGCCAAGGTCTGCATCCCCGCTTGGGCGGCTGCGACGAGTTCGGCGGCGACATCGGAGAGGAATAGGATTTCGCCGGGTGGGAGCTTGCAATCCTCCGCGATTTGGCGGTAGCTCGCTGCCTCTTTCTTGTTTCCGATGGTCGTATCGTAATGGGCAGCGAACATCGAGGTCAAATCACCTTGGAGGGTATGCCCGAAGAAGAGCTGCTGGGCAAGGATGCTACCTGACGAATAGATCCGCAGCTCGACTCCTGCGGCTTGCCATCGGCGCAGGGCCGGGACGACATCGGGAAAGAGTTCCGACCTCAAGGCGCCCGATCGGAAACCCGATTCCCAAATGCGGCCTTGCAACGCTTTGAGTCCAGTCGTCTTGCTATCTTGATCCATCAATCGATGCACGGCATCCACCGCACATGCGATGGCTCGATCGCGGCCGAGTTCCGATTGTCGCCATGGATCGATCGCATGGTTCGATCCGCTTTCGGCAGCCAGGTTTGCGAGCGGTTCCTGGAGATCGCTCGTTCCCCAGTGGGTCTCGAGAAACGACGCGACTTGTCGGCGCACGAAGGGGAACATGACATCGTAGACGAAGCGGACATCCGCCACGGTCCCTTCGATATCGAGCAAAACACAGCGCGCTGTGCGGTGCGATGTCTCTCTTGGTGTGGAATCAGACACGATCAAGGGCTAGGTCTTGATCAATGGCTGAACGTCGTTTTTCGAATCCGAGCCTGAAACATAGGATCGTCCGAAGCACATGGTGCTGTAATCGCCGTGCACTCCTTGATCGACATAATGCGGAGTCCAACCGGCTTGATCCTCGAAGAAGCGAATACAGCGGATGCGTCGATCGTCGCAGAGGTTGAACCAGTGTTTCATGCCGCAAGGGACATTGATCATGTCGCCGCTTTCGACGGTCACGCTGAAGACCGGGCCGTTCTCGGGATGAAGATGAAAGACTCCTCGGCCTTCGACGGTGAAACGGACTTCGTCTTCGGAGTGGGTGTGTTCTTTGCAGAATTTCTGGAGCATACCATCCAGATTGGGTGTGTCGGGATTGACGTTGATGACATCGGCCGTGACATAGCCGCCGGAGGCTTTGACTTTTTCGATCTCCGGCGCGTACTCCTTGAGGATATCCGCATCGGTCGCGTTCTCCGCCAATCGGCCTGCGACTTGCCAGCGTTCGAACCAGATTCCAAACGGCTTGAGGAACTCGATGATTTCGTTGGACTCGGTCAGATTGCGATTCTGATCCGGGATGTGCACGGTGGCCATGCAGGTGCTCCGTCAGGAAATTGCGGGTGGGTTGCGGGAGGGGAACTTTCGTAGCTGTCTTCGTAGCGTGATCGGTATCATCGCTTTTGTCGGATGCGCGTCACTCGTCGCCGCGATTGCCACCTTGACGGGTCGACATTCCGGCGTAGGGATCGGTGGAAACCCCTGGCGGTGGTTTCACATCGGTGCGCGTGCCGACGATGGGGCCTTGTTTGCGCTTGGATTCCTCCTCGGCCAAGTAGGCTTGGACGAGAAGTTTCGGGACGGCGTACGCTGCGACTCCGGCGAAGGCCATCGCGCCAGCGAGGAAATAGAGCGATCTGTTCGAAGCTTTGGGTTTGACTTGGACGGGACTGGGTTGTTCTGGTGGCAGGGACTGCGGATCGAGAGAAGACATGAAACAAGCCTTGGCAAAAAATACAGGAAGCGACCGAATCGTTGGGATACCACGATATCGCCACGGTTTCGCCCTGGCAAGAATCGGCGCTGCGAGAACCCTTCAATTTCCTCAAGCCATTTTCGGGAATCTGGGTTATCCTGGAGTCCCGGCCGATGCCTTGCGATTCTCCGCTCCTTCCCCCGCGATCGATGTCTCACAAAACGTTGACGGTCCCTCCGACGATTCCTTTTCCGGCGCGCCAGCTCGGGAATGTTTTGCAGAACTTGCTCGCGATCCCGGCCAGCCACAGCCAATGGCTCATCGAAAACGGCTGTGTGGGAATCAATCAGCGGATTTGTCGACGCATTCGGGAACGCGTCGAGCCGGGCGACGTGCTGGATATCGACTGGGTTCCCATGCCCGTGGCTCCTCCCAAGGGATCCAAGCGGCAGCCGAGCCGTTCCCCGATCGAGTTCCTGTACGACGATTCGGTCCTGTGCGTCGTCTGCAAGCCTGCGGGATTGCTGACGGTCCCGACCCGCTACGGCGAGGCCCGCACGCTCGTGTCGAGCGTTGAGCGGCGGCTGAAGGGATCCGACTCCAAGTCCCAGGTGTTCTGCGTTCATCGACTGGATCGAGATGTTTCCGGCGTGCTGGTCCTGGCAAAGAACCTGGAGACGGCGGAAGCCCTGCGCAATCAATTCGCGCAACGAAAACCGGAGCGCAAGTACATTGCGCTGGTGGCGGGCGCCCTCGACCCGCCCAGCGGTACCATCCAAAGCTACCTGGCAACCGACGCGGACCTGAATCGTTTCTCGGTGCAGGATCCAGCGCAGGGGGAGTTGGCGATCACGCATTATGCGACCAAGGTCGTGTGGGGCGATGCTTCGCTGGTCGAGGTCCGATTGGAGACCGGGCGACGCAATCAGATTCGGGTCCACTTGGCGGAAGCAAACCATCCGATCTTGGGGGATCCTCGCTATCGGTCGGACCTGGCTTCGCATCGCGCTTGGCCTCATCGCCGGATCGCGCTTCATGCGGAGACGCTGTCCTTTGCGCATCCCATGAGCGGCGAGTTGCTGACGTTCCAAGCTCCTTGGCCACAGGAGTTTCGCGATTTTCAACGGGCCGCTTCCCGATCGACGCGCCGACGCGGAGCCCAAGACGAGGCGAGCGACCATGATTGATCCTCAACCGACCGTAGGCTACTGCACCAACGTCCATGCCGGGGTCGACCTCGATACGATCCTGGGCAATCTGCGGACCCATGCGTTGGAGGTCCGGCAACGTCTCGAGTTATCCCGCCTGCCGGTCGGCTTGTGGTTCTCGGAGAACGCAGTCCGCGAAGCGCTGCATACCGATGGCTTGGCGCGAATCCAGCGCGGCCTGGAGGAGATGGGCTTGGTTGCCTACACCTTCAACGGATTCCCTCAAGGAGATTTTCATAGCCCGGTGGTCAAGCATCGCGTTTACTTGCCAACGTGGTGGGAGCCATCGCGGCTCGCGTACACGCGCGACTTGGTGCGACTGCTCGATCTCCTTCTCGAACCCGGCCGACAGGGTTCCATTTCGACGTTGCCGATCGCATGGGGCGACCCTCGCCCGACGCGCGATCAATGGCACCGCGCTGCGGAGCACCTGGTTGATTTGGCCGAGGAATTGCACGCCCTGTTCGAGACGACGGGGCGGCGCATCGAGCTGGCCTTGGAACCCGAACCCGGCTGCGCCATCACCGATACCGCTTCGCTCCGAAGATTCTTTTCCGATCACCTCTCGGAACCGCATTGGGGGTCCGCCCGCGCCGACCGCGTCCGAAACTATGTAACGCTCTGCCATGACATCTGCCACGCAGCCGTGATGGGAGAGGATCAATCCAGTGAGTTGCTGGCATGCCATCGGGAAGGGATACGCATCGGCAAGGTACAAGTGTCGTCCGCTATCCGTGTCCGCTGGGATGGCCTCGATGCCCCGGGGCGTGCGGCAGCGCTCGACCAACTCGCCCAATTCGCCGAGGACCGATACTTGCATCAAACGATGATCCACTTCACGGATGGCCGAACCCAACTGCGCGAAGACCTGCCGCAGCTGCTTGCCGAACACTCCGACCCAACCACGTTGTCGGCGCAGAGAGAATGGCGCATCCATTTCCATGTCCCGATCGATGTTGCGTCGTGGGGACAGATCGAATCGACCCGAAACGAGATCGATCGTTTCTTGGAAATCGCCGAGCGTTCGCCGCAGCTCTGGGGTCGCGAACTCCATCTCGAGGTGGAAACCTACGCGTGGGGAGTGCTTCCGGAATCGATGCGGACCGCTCGGCTGCACGATGGGATTGCGCGCGAGCTACAATGGTTGAACACACGATTGCGAGAGACATCTTCCCCACAAGGAATCGACCGTCATGCTTGATTTCCGATGTTTCATTCCCGCCGGTCTCCTTTTCTGTTGCTCTGTCGCATGGGCTCAGGAGTCGGACTTTCGGCCCGATCAGTCGGTGTTGCCCGCTCCCGTACCGAAGGGTGCCGTTGTTTTGTTCGACGGAACGACCGCCCGTTTCCTCAGTATGCAAGGGGGCCCGATCACTTGGCCGATCGAGGACGGGTGTCTGGTGTCGACGCACAGCGAAGGCCGGGTCAACCATATCGTCTCCGAATGGCATTTCCGCGACGCCGACGTGCATGTCGAGTTCATGGTCTCCGAGGTCGCCGAAGGGAACAGCGGGGTTTACCTTCACGGCAACTACGAGTTGCAGATCTTCAACTCCTACGGTGTCGCCTCCCCCACCGAGCATGACGAAGGAGCCTTGTACGGATTCGCTCCTCCTTTGGTCAACGCCTCCCGCAAGCCTGGGGAATGGCAGGTGTACGATATCCGCTACCGAGCGCCGCGACGCGACGCGACGGGAATGATCACCACCCCGGGATCGGTGACGGCATGGCTCAACGGTCAATGCGTGCAGCGAGAAACCCGTTTCGAAGAACCCCGTTCGGTGTACCACCCCTTCCGCTACGGAAATACGCCGTATCTCGATAAAATCTGGGCCAAGCAACGCGAAACGCAGATCGGACCGGTCTTTCTCCAGGACCACGGCAGCCCGACCCGCTTCCGCAACGTATGGATCAAACCGTTGGACGATTTCGGTTCGATGTATTCGAAGTAATCGACCCCTTGCGCCGCTCCGCTGAGGAATCGACATGGATTGGTATTGGCAAGTTGACGGCTGGATGGTGCTGGCGGGATCGCTCTGCGCGATGGCTTGCGCGCTGGTCGGCAATTTCCTTGTCTTGCGGCGACTGAGTTTGATCGGAGACGCGATCAGCCACGCGGTCTTGCCCGGGATCGCAGCTGCGTTCTTGTGGACAGGCTCGCGAAGCGCATGGTCCGCAATCATCGGAGCGGCCGTTGTGGGAGTCCTCACCGTTTGGCTGACCGAGTTCATTCGCCGGTACGGCCGAGTCGAGGAGAGCGCCGCCATCGGAGTCGTCTTCACCGGCCTTTTTGCCCTCGGATTGATGATGATCGCTCGCGCGGACCATGTCGATCTCGATCCCTCGTGCGTGCTGTACGGAAACCTCGAGACGATCGTCCTCGATTGTGTTGCAACACCCTTCGGCGAGATACCTCGAGTCGTCCTCGAACTCGGGTGCATCTTTTTGTTCAACGCTATCCTGATCTTGATGTTCTACAAGGAATGGACGCTCAGCACCTTTGATCCCAGCTTGGCCGCCGCTCAGGGAATACCGGCTCCCTTCTTCCACTATTTGCTGGCAGCCATGGTGGCGATCACTTGTATCGTGGCGTTTCGAGCAGTCGGGAATATTTTGGTGATCGCGATGTTGATCGTCCCCTCCTCGATCGCCTATCTGTGCTGCTCGCGCCTCGCGAATTTGATCGGGTTCAGTCTCCTGGCTGCGATCCTCGTTGCCGTTCTCGGCCATGTTGCCGCGATCGCGTTTCCACATGCGTTCGGTTTCAAGAGCGCCAATTCGGCGGCCATGATGGCCCTCGTGGCGGGACTCCTCTTGACGGTGGCCGTCGTATTCAGCCCGAAGGGAGGAGTATGGGTAAAGTGGCTGGCCAGGCAACGGCTTGCCCGCCGAATCCTCAGCGAGGATATCCTCGCGCTGCTCTATCGCCAGACCGAGATACCATCCCATGCGACGCAAGGATTATCCCAAGCCGAAATCGCCCAGCGGCTACGGTCCACGTCGTCCAAGATCGCGTCCGCGGTCCGCGACATGGCTCGCCGCGGTTATATCGCCAGCCGGGAGGGCGCATGCTTGCTGACCGAGGAAGGGCTGCGCTATGCGCAAAATCTGATTCGCTCCCATCGCCAATGGGAGCAATACCTCAGCCTCGAGGCGGGAGTCAGCGATCCACGGCTCCACCTTCAAGCGGAGTCGTTCGAACATTACACCGACAGCAAGATGCGGGACGAACTCGACCGCGTCATCAACGCGGCACCCACCGATCCGCACGGCAAACACATTCCTCCCGAGAGTACATAATCGTCCCATGTTCCTGCGAGTGTATGCGCGCGAAGGCAAACGAATGCCCACATCCTTCGAGGGTTTCGTCGACACCATCGGCAACTGGCCAGGAATGTTCTGCGAAATGGATGGTTCGTTCGTTTGGTCGATCCTCGTTGACGAAGCCCGAACCCAAATCGACGGCATGATCTACGATCGCGACGGCTCGATCGAAGTCGTCGAGCTCAATGGGAATTTGACGGCAGGTACCTTCCGACAATTGATGCTGGCTCTAGCGGGCGAACCGGCCGAGCCCTCGGACTGGGATCGCGAATTCCGCATTCATGACGTCGAGGGTCAACTCTGGAAACGACCCAGCCAGCTCTTGACGCAAGGGGAGGAAGGATCGGTCGCCGATGGGCATTAGCGCCTGGTGGAACTCGCTGTGGCGACGCGCCTCGTCCCAAGCGATCGATCCCCAAGAATTGGAGGAACTGGATCAGTACGTCTGGCAAGCCGACTGGCTGGACGATGCCCGCCGTCGCTCCATGATTCGATGGTCCAAAACCTTTATCGCTGGCAAGCACTGGGAGGGTTGCAACGGTTTTCGAATCACCGAAGAAGTCAAGAAGACGGTGGCCCTGAATGCGTCGCTGCTCGTGTTGGCCTATCCCGATTGGATCTTTCCGTCGAACCCCACCATCCTGGTCTATCCGAGACCCTACAAAGCGCGCTCGAGGGGAGGCGATCTGCACCACGGCCTGGGAGGCGAGTACTATCGCTCCGGAGAGACCCTCGCCAAAGGCCCCATCGCCCTCAATTGGTATGATATCCAACGAGCGATCCATCGCGATAACGACGGGGATCACATCGTGCTGCACGAGTTCTCGCACCAGCTCGACATGATCGACGACCCGAGAGCCGATGGGGTCCCCCCGCTGCCTCCGGGACTCAACGCCGAGCAGTGGAGCAAGGATTTCGAGATCGAGTTCCAATCGGCTCGCGAGAGGGTCGAGCGGGGAGAAGCGATCGTGGTGGATGACTACGGATTGACCCATCCCAGCGAATTTTTCGCCGTCGCGACCGAGTGCTATTTTCAGATCCCTTGGGATCTGCGAGAGTACCAGCCCAACTTGTACCGATTGCTCCAAGCGTTTTATATCACCGACCTCGCACACGCGATGGATACACCATGACGATCCGCACCCGTTTCGCGCCGAGCCCTACTGGCTATCTGCATATCGGAGGCGTTCGAACCGCTCTCTTCAATTATCTGTTGGCCAAGCAATCCGGAGGCCAATTTCTCCTCCGCATCGACGATACCGATCAAGTGCGCAATGTCGAGGCGGCGCTGCAACCGATCCTCGACGGCTTCAAATGGCTCGGGCTGCAATGGGACGAAGGGCCCGAAGTCGGAGGGCCCTACCAACCCTACTTCCAATCGCAGCGATCAGCCCGCTATCAGCAAGCCGTCGATACGCTCCTCCAGTCCGGCTTCGCCTATCGCGATTATGCGAGACCCGAAGAACTCGCCGCCGGCAAAGCCAAGGCGGAACAGGAGGGCAAATCCTTCATCTATGACCGATCGTTCATGGCGACCGATCCGGATCAGGAGGCGCGCTTCATCGCCGAGGGACGGACGAGTGTTGTGCGACTCAAAATACCTCGCGAGGGTCAATGCGTTTTCGAGGATGGGATCCGGGGCGAATGCCGCTTTGAATGGTCGGAAGAACAGGATCATGTCATTCAGCGCGCCGATGGAACCTGCCTCTACCATTTGGCGAGCGTGGTCGACGACTACGATTTTGCAATCACCCATGTCGTTCGCGCCGTCGAACATCTACCGAACACGCCCCGACAGATCTTTATTGCTCAAAGCCTCGGTTACCCCCTGCCTGTCTACGCCCATCTCCCGTACGTTGCGGAACCAGGAGGGACGGCCAAGCTGAGCAAACGCAAACTCGACAAGTATCTCCAACAAAAAGATTTCGCCACCCTGTTCCAGCTCGGAGACACCATCGCCCAAAAAGCCCATCTGCAAACCACTCCCGAAACCTTCAATCCGGTCGTCGTCGATTTCTATCGCGAGACCGGCTTCCTGCCGGGCGCGATCCTCAACTACCTGCTGCTGCTCGGATGGTCGCTCGATGACAGCACCGAGCATTTTTCCCTCGAGGACGCGCTCAAGTATTTTTCGCTCGAGCGTGTCAATAAAGCCCCTGCATCCTTCGATCCGCAGAAACTGTTGGCGTTTCAAGCGCGCTGGATGAGCCAACTGGATCTCAAGAAGAAAGTCGCCATGGTGCTCCCTTTTCTGCAGCGAGCAGGCTGGATCGAAACCCCCGCCCCCTGTTCCAGCGCAGACTATCTCACGCGCGTCGTCACCGCGGCTGGCGATCGCATCAAAGTTGCCGGTGACATCTTGCAATTCGACGAACTGTTCTGTGCCGACGACCGCTTGGAAATCGACCCGGATCTGCTGGCCAAGCGGATCGCGAATGAGCCCGGGGCGAAAGAAGCGTTGACCGCGATCCGCTGCGCGATCGCAACCAGCGAAGTCCTCGATCAAGCGACGCTGGAACCGTGGATCAAGGCGTACGCGGCCGACAAAGGATTGAAGCTCGGGGTATGCATCAACGCCCTTCGCGCAGCGCTGACAGGCAAGAGCACCGGACTAGGAGTCTTCGATTACATCGATTTGCTCGGCCGTGAACGATGCTTGACCCGCATCGACCGCGCCGTCGGATGATGAACACGCGTCATTGATGTGGGCGGAAACTTAGGAACGAGGCGGCGTAACGCACCGAACAACGCCAAGCGATAGTGACTTTCCTCAACTACGCGCCGATCCGATCGATGAATCGAGCTCTCTCAGGAACGAACGGAGGGCGCGCGAGCGGTGGCTGATCGCGCGCTTCACCGCCAAACCCAACTCCGCGAAGGTGCGATGGTATTCAACCACTTCGAACAGCGGATCGTAACCGAAGCCAGCCGTTCCGCGAGGCTCCTTCAAAATGCGGCCCCAACACTCACCGCTCGCCTCCAGAACAATCTCCCCTTCCGGATCGCTCAACACGACCGTCGATACGTAGTAGGCCGATCGATCGGGATGGTCGATATCGGCCATACACGCCAAGAGCTTTTCATTGTTGCGTTGGTCGGTCGCGCCAGGACCGGAAAAGCGAGCGGAAATCACGCCAGGCTGACCGCCCAGGGCCGGGACGCACAACCCGCTGTCCTCCCCGATCGCCCACATGTGGCGCGCCCGCGCTTGGGCAATCGCTTTAAGCCTCGCATTCTCGATGAAGGTCGCACCGGTCTCCTCGACCTCGATCGCATCCAGAAAATCCGCGGGCGTTCTTAGCGTAAAACCGCGAGGTCCCAGATGCGCTTCGAGCTCAATCACCTTTTTGCGATTGCTCGTTCCGAGCAACAGAACTCGATCCTTCATCAGAGATTCCCGCGCTAAACGATGCATGCCATTCAAAGAGAACGCGAGTGCAAACCTCGGGGTACTACTCCTCGGCAGACTCCGGCAGCCGCCACGCTTGCAGCCGATCGGCTAATCGTACCAAATACATCGAACCTGCCATCGCCCCGTGAGACAGGATTTGCGTATTCTCATCCCCAAGCTGCAACCGATCCAGTTCGCGCACATCGCGCTGGCCGACTTGGACTAGCAACAAGGCTCCGTTTTCGCATTGGACCAAGACCCGATCCTCGCTACCGATCAAGCTGCAATACCCTTTGAGGCATGGATCGGAGAAGCCGCCAACGCGTTGGAGCTGACGGCGAACATCGAGCACACAAAGCTCTCGATCCACACCCACGAGGTAAGGGCCGATCAGGATCGGAGTATGGGAGTCGCCAGCCAGGTCAGGAAACTCGGCTGCTGGTACCGGGTCGACGGTGCCCCCTCGCGTCCACGCATGCATCCGCGTCCCGTTGTTCTCCGAGGTAAGAAGGATTCCCTCGGCGGTGGCAATCGGAGTCGGGACATTGAAATCGTTGGCAACCTTGGGCATGACTTCCCACAACCGTTTTCCATTCGTCACATCCCATCCGCCTAAAGTCCGGTCATCGAGACCGATCACCTGTCGGCTCGTCCCTTGCCTCCATGGGACGAGCGAGGCGTATGCAGCGGGTCTGCCAGGCACCTTCCATACCGGCTTGCCGGTTTCGAGTTCGAGCGCCGCTAGCGAAACGGCATCGCCACCCGGCTGCACGATCAACCGATCCTCGACGGCGATCGGCGAAGCCGCATATCCCCACTGAGGCATCACCCCTTGGAAATCTCGAACCAGATGCGCCGACCATGCGGCTTCGCCGGTCTCGAGCTCGAGACAGCGCAGATCTCCGAACGCGCCGAGAGTCACGACGTAGGGATCCGCAATCAAAGGGGTCGCCCGGATCGAGTTGCCGTAGTCGAGGTTCCCAAGGGCTTGATAGGTATGTTGCCAGAATGCAACCCCGTTCGCGGCATCCAGGCAGGTGATGACATCCATCCGATCATTGCGATCGCGCGAGGTGACGATGATGAATTCATCCGTGGCGGCGACACCGCCGACGCCTGGGTTTGGCAACGGGTGCTCCCACACCAGGCGTGCACCCTGCAGGGTGTTTGGGAGCCATGCGACGAGTCCGTCGCGATGCACTCCCCGCCATTGCGGCCACGCATTGTCAGAAGCTAGCGTCTTTTTTTTTGCGATCCGTAGAGAACAAAACCTTCCTTGGTCTCCAGCGCTGCGAGCATCTCCGGCGACTTCATGTGCACGAGAGCTCGCACGATGGCGTCTTGGTCAAGCTTGGCCATGCTCGCGTCGGCGAAGACCGAAATGAAGGGAACCTCCTCCGAGTCACCGATAATGCGAAGGTCCCCTTTCTGGATGGTGCCGCATCCTTCGAGGAGCGGAGCGGCGTAGCTGCTGATGACGGCCACTTGTTTTTTGGCGAGGCCGTCAGCCGCCAACTGCTTGGCCGCGATCGAGCACGAGGCGCACTCGTTGCCATCGGCAACGTCGATCTCCAGTTCCTTGAGCGTCCGCCGCGGTGCCTCCGATTTCTCATCGCAATCCTCAGGCCCCCACAGGATCGAATAGCCTTCGATATCGAGCAAGGTCACGGCGGGATCGTCCTTCAAGACGACGAACAAGCCTCGCTGCATGACGCTCCCTTGCATGTCGGTCAATTGAGCCATCGGTATCAAACCGCGTTGACTCTTCTTGGCGTCGTGCCGGATCACGGAATCCTTGCCGATGACCAGGTGGGCTTTCCCCTTGGCCTCCTCCTCCAGGGCTTTGGTCAGCGACTCCGACCACACGACGCGAACCTTCTTGCCGGTTTGCTCCGAAAGATGATCGGCCAGGCGTTCGTATTTGCGTTGGGCGTAGCCCTGGACGCAATCGCACGCCAGCGGCGCGGCCATGGGATCCATCACCACGATCGTCCAGTCGGCATCGGCGGGCCCATACGGGTCGACTCCGCGGGCTGCACCCAGAAAAAGGCCAAGGGCAAACCCAATCGACGCAAACCACCTGATGGTGCGGGACATATGCGTGTTCCTTGTGATGGGATCGAGATCCGCGTCGCTCATTTCTTTTCGTCGCTCATTTCTCGGTCGGGACGGCGGTGTCGGTTTTGCAGGCTTCCCCGTCGCAGGACTTGCCGCACGCATCGCGCGAAATGCGTTTGAATCGCACAGGCGTTTGCTGCATCTTGCTCTCGGGAGATCCGTAGAACCAGGTCATCTCGATCTCGTCATCGCTGATCCATTTGACGGTGCCGCCGTAGCTCTGCACATCATCCTCGATCATGATGAAATCGAGCAGTTCGTCATGCTGGGCAAGAGCCTTCCAGGTCGACCTGCGTTGGGCGGCGGCCTGCGTCATGGCTATCGCCAAATTCGCATCGTCACCCCCTGCCAACGCGACGGACGAGCCGATCACGGTGGCCAGGATGCCGATCACTCCGGAGCCCTTTTCGGCCTCTCGCGTTTCCACCGGTTGGCTTTCGGTCTTCGCAGCCGCGTTCGCCTTGACGACGGGACGTGCGATCAGCGAACCGTCTCCGGCAAATTCCAAGTGACCATGGCTCGTGTTGAGATAATTGTTGACATCGAAGGATCCGGTTTCCTGGTTCCCCTCCGTCGGCGCATCGACCATCTCCCAGGTCCCCAGCAGCTTGCGGCCGAGCCCGTCCATGGCCAACCGCGAAACCTTCTCCTCTTCGGTTTCGGCCGGTGCCTGGTCCTTGGGGACGAGCACTGCGACACTGGATTTGTCTTCGTTCATCATGTAATGCCAGTCGCGCGTCGTATCCCATCCAATCGCGACATGTTTGCAACCACCCCCCACGCTGGCCCGGCCGATGAGCCCGAGAAACTCGCCATCTTTGCTGAAGCGTTTGATGTCCCCGATGCTGGATTCGGCCGTCAGGATTTCGCCGTTCTCACAGCAACGTACATTCATCGGATTGCAGCAGCTGCCAAAGCCGTCCACCTTGTCGCGACCGCGCTGGCCCCAGCTGTCTTGGCGTTTCCCGTCGCGATCGTAGATGCCGACTTTGAATGCGGTATTTTCGGCGATGAACAAATGGTCGCCGTCGGACTGGATGTCGAGCTGGCCGCAACATCCCCCCACGTCTTTGACGACAACCGTCGGATTTTCGAGGTCGTGGTCCAAGCGATGGATGCTGTATCCGTAGCCCGCAGCCTTGGGCAGACTGACAAAGACATCTTGCTTGGAAACGGCGATCCCGGTCGCGCGCATCATTCGGCCCAGGACCATCTCTTCGCTTTGAAGAGCAAAACTATCGTCGAATTGCTTGAGCATCGTTTGCCACTGCTCTTGCTGCTGCTCGAGCATCTTCAAGCGGCGCTGCCGCTTCTTGGCCCCTTTTTCGTCCTCAGGATCCGCTCCGTCGATCTCTTTCTTGACGCGCGTGATCTGAGCTTCGATCTGCTCGAGTTGCTGCGTATACGATTCCGTGATCGTCTTCTTCTGTTCCTCGGCCGCCTTCTTCAGCTCCTGCGCCATCTCCTCCCGGTTGCCGATGTTGGGAGCATCCTTGACGATTTCGACCTCGCCCACGGACGAAAGTCTCGCGATCTTGCCCGATCCGGCAACAAAGCATTTTCCGTCCGTCCCAAAGTTGATCGCTTGCGGCACGAACTCCAAAGGAATGTCTCGCACCCGTTGCCCATCCCCCGAATAAACCAGAATGACCCCGGCCGTGCCCGTGGTCGAAGAGGCTGAGCCGCAGCAGAGGTAGAGCAATCGATCCGGGCCAACGCAGAACGTATTCAGCTGCGCCGGAGAATTCTTCCAAAAAGGAACGATCGATCGTACTTGCTTGTGCGAGGCCACCGCCTCGACGGCATGGACGACCACCGGCAGGGAAACGAAAAACAGAAAGACCACCAGGATTCGGAAAAGGCGAGTCCCGTTTCCTCTACAACATCGTCGATGATGAGTCGCCACGATCGTGAACTCCTTGTCAGAATGAGACTGGATGAGTTGAGATGAGTGGAATCCATCCTAAGGAATCCGACCGCGGAACACAATCAAAATTCCTCGGCTCCAGAGGGCAACCTCTTAGAACTGGGACGTCCGCAGCAGGCAGGTCGAACGGGATCGCTGAGCTAGCCGCTCGACATCTGCTGGGGTAGAGATCGGTGCCAAGCCCAAGTTTTCTATCTCAGCCGGATCCAGCGATGCCATCAAGTACACGCTCCGTTTAGCTTGCACGGAACGGATAACCGCCGCCGGGAACGCATCCTCGAGATCCCCCCCGAGCAGTTCCCGTTCCAAGACATCATCGGGCTCGTCGGAAGCCAACTGGGCCACCCCATCGCTGATTCGATCCACTTCGCACAGCACCACCATACAGCCTGCGGGGGTGAGGAACGTATCGGCTTTGGCCACCGCGCGCGCGACATTCATCCAGGTCTGCTGGTCCCTCGCTCCGTCGATGCTAGCAATCACCAAATCATGGGTGGCAGTTGCGGGTTCCGAGTAGCTCGCCTCCTGGAGTTGCGATGTTGCGGTTTTGTAGACTTGTTCGGGATTTCCACCGAGAATACCGGCGATGCCTCCGTCCTGTGCGGGGACGACGGCCAAGGCGAACTGGACACCCATGAGCCAGCCTGCCTCGCGGCTCAGTTTCGACTGGAGATGAAGATGATGTTGGTTGTCATCGAGCCATGCGAGATTCCAACGCTGCTGTGTATTGGCGTCGGCAAATCCGGGGGACATCGCATACAGGTCGCTGGCGCTTAAGGCTTCGGGATGGCGAATGCAATAAATCGGCAGCACCACCGCCGCTTCGACGAGGTCGCGTTGGATATAGATGGCGTCGGCGGTTTCGGCGGCGGCGACGTACTCGAGTTGTTCGGTATCCTTCGCCAAGTGTTGGACGATGCGAAGCCCTTCCCATTCGTTCAGTTCTTTTTGCATCGCGCGGAGAGGGGCACTCCCGGCGGAAGGCAGCACCACGGTGATTTGCGGTGCCTGCAGACCGCGCCCCAGCAGCCAGGCCACCAACGCGCGCACGATCTCGGGGCCGCGAGGAACGCCCTCTTCGAGCGCGATTGCGACGAGATCATCTTCGAGAATCGCAAGCCCGAGCTCCGGATAAGCGATCGGATGGCTGACGGCATCGAGAACTAAATCCTGAATGGATTGGTCGGTCGGGTACCCGGCACAAGTCACATCGCGCGCGGTCTCGGGCAAGCGGAGTTCAAAGCTGGTGTTTCCGGTGGTCACGAAATAGCTTGTCTTGGGTTTCATGATGGCATCATTCGACGATAGTAGTCTGCATGGCGATCAGCCATTTTCTGAGGATCGTGTTCGCGGAGGACTTCATTGCGAGCGGCATCGATCAGCCGCTTGCGCAACGCTTCATTTTCCAGCAATTGGTTTGACTGGCGCATCAACCGATCCACTTCTCCTACGGGAAACAATATGCCGGTCTCCCCATCCCGGACAAGCTCTCGGTTTCCGGGGATATCGCTAGCGATCACGGGGACACCGGCTTGCATGGCTTCGAGGATGGCATTGGATTGGCCTTCGTAGAGGCTGCCATTCCATAGCAGATCGGCGTGGGGCAGGAGGGACAGGGCATCATCGCGGTGTCCGACGAGATAGACTTCCGACGCAGCCCGCACATTGTCCCGATATTCTTCCAGCCTTGGTCGTTCGGGTCCCTCGCCGAGGATGGCATAGGAGGTATCCCCTCGCAGGACGCGAAGCATTTCCGCGGACCATATCAGGTCTTTATAATTTTTTTGGTGCCACAATCGTCCGATGGAGAGAATCAATCGTCGGGCTGGATCGATCCCCAACCGCCGAAAGGCTTCCTCGCGCGCAATCTCTTTGCTGGGATCGCGGAGTTCGATTCCGTTGGGGATGACTTCGAAAAGTTTGCGATCGATGCCTCGCTGGCTGTAGAAGTCGACGACACCTTGGCTATTGGTGGTGATGCCGCGGGTAAAGCGAGCCAGAAATTGATCGATACCCAAATGCAACGAGGATTTCCACGGATCGACCGAGCGTTCGGAGGCGAGGATGCATGGAACGCCCGCCCATCGCGCGGCGACTCGACCATACGCGTTGGCAGCGAAGATCCATGTGTGGATGATATCCGGGCGAAGGGATCGGAGCTCCTTGGTCAATCGCCACAGGGAACCAGGATCGACTTTGCTTCTTTTTCCTATCAGGATCAAGCGGGTTCGCTGGGTGTCGAGTTCCTTTTCCAGCGGACCGGATCGGGTCAAAAGAATAAGGGTTGCATCGAACTCGGACGGGTCGAGTCGATTGGCCAACATGACCAATTGCTTCTCGGCACCTCCGCGATCGAGGGTCGGCAGGATCCAGCAGATACGTTTCCTCATCGGGTGGTTCCGATCGATGAGGAGCGAAGCATGCTCTCCCACGAGGTCCGGCATTTTTCCGCCGAAAACCGGGTTGATTGAGCATGGGCTCTCAGCACTTTGGCTTCCTCGGCCCATTGCTGGCGATGGATTTGCCATTGCTGCAGAAGGGAGAGAAGTTCCTTGGCATCGGAGTAGGATTTCACGGATTGCCCGTCCCCGAGCCAGCTCTTGGTGTCGGGTCCATCGGCGACGACCACCGGGATATCCGATTGGAGGAACAGCTGGGCCGAGTACTGGAAAGCGACGGAGGGATTCGCCACGATCGCGAGATCCGCGACACTCGCGATTTCATCCAGATTGTCGAAGCCGTCGAACTGCAGGATCTCTCGGTGCCATCCCCGATCTTTGACCGCATCGTGAATTTCCACTTGGGAAGCCCCGCTCCCCAGGATCCATAAGCGAACCGACGCGCCTTGGTCGAGTAGATCGCACAGAGCCTGCGTGACGGTCAGGAGTTCTTTGGTCTCGGCGGTTCCGTAATGGACGATCAAGTCGGTCCTGCTGGGGATGACGAAATCGCTTGAAACCTGGAACAGTGCGGTGGCGGCGGCGGCTCGGGCTTCTTGGGATTTTTCCGCGCGGTGTTCGACCCAATCGGGAATGCGTTCGATTCGATGGGGCTCGATCCCTTGGCTGACCAGGATGCGGTGCGCGGACGCGGTTGGGGCGATGATTCGATCGCACCTCCGACAAGCATCTGCCGCAGCTTGCGCTCCAAAAAATTGCCCTTTGGGTATCCCGTGGGTGTCGTTATCGTTGGAGAATCGGCCGATAATCGTTTTATGCCATTTGCCTCCTCGCGCCGTGATCGCGGACGCCAATCCGTCAGCACGATCCACATAGATCGAGTCGTACGTTTCCGCATGCTGGGATAGCCATGCGACAACGTTTTTCTGAAAATGCCCCTCGTTCCAATTGGTGCGCGGGGGTGGCAGAATCCGGGTCACCTTGGCTCCGCGCAGCGTTGCATGTTCCGGCCAGGAGGGATGCCAACGGGCCGTCAGAACATGAATGTCGACACCGCATCCGCGAAGAGCATCGATCAGCTGAAACAATCGATGGCTAGCATCATCGGTCATCGGCCAGAACTTGCGCGTGACGATTACCAATCTGTGGGCTGTATCGAGGATGCTCACCGTGAAGATCTCAATGCGTCAGGTGCTGTTTCAAGTCGGACTCTTCGAGAACGCCGACGTAGGGAAGATTGCGATACAGATCTTGATAGTCCAAGCCGTAGCCGACGACGAACTTGTTGGGAATGTCGAAGACGCTGAAGTCGGGACCTTGGCTCACCTGGCTTGTTCCTTGTTTCCTGAGAAAAACCGCCGTGCGAATGCTCTTGGGATTCAGCTTCGTCAGCCGGGTGGTCACTTCCACCAGCGTCTTGCCGGTATCGAAGATATCATCGATCAAGAGAACATCGCGTCCTTGGATATCGAGCATCCGGCTATCGTCGATTTCGATTTCGCCTGGGGTCATCTTTCCGCGATAGGAACTGACCGCGATCAAGCTGATTCGGATCGGCATTTCGAGTCGACGGATCAGATCTGCCAGCATGACGAGGCTGCCGGTCATGATCGCCACGACCGTCAACGGCGAATCGCCGTAATGTTGATGAAGTTGCCGCGCGAGCCTGCCGATTCCTTCCTGAATCTCCTCTTCGTGAATCAATACCTTCATGGACGAAAAACCCAGAGCGCGTCTTCGGCGCGCAGCAGCAAGCAGGATGGAGTCGCGGCCAAGGTCGACCTAACTTTGGCATCGATCTTCATCGTACCAAGATTTTGGTATTTTTCGCTCGCCGCCAAGGCGGTAACTTGGCCGACATCCGAAACATTCACGATCGCATCCCCGACAATGATGGGAGACGAGAAGAAATTCCCGCCGATTCGTTCGCTCCAGCGGGAACTGCCATCCTCGAGCGAGATGCAACTGACAATCCCCGCATCGGACCACAAGAAGAGGAGTCCCTGGCGCACCACTGGGGTTGGAACGTAGGGGGCCGCTCGCGTCACTCGAAACCGCTCCTGTCCCTGCTTCATGTCAAAGGCCACCAGCAGGTTATCGCGTCCTCCCATCGATCCGTGGCTGGCGATTGCCAAATCCCCCGCCAACACCATCGAAGCGCACACCCGCAATCGAAAG
>JBKDPB010000245.1:0-20381 GCA_046342615.1 Planctomycetota bacterium
GTGTGCGGACGGACTTCGCTCGCTCTACGAAGAAAGCGTGTTCCGCCGTCCGCGCTTTCGGCGTTTGACGGGTTGGGTTTTCTCGGGGGCTCGGATGAACGACCGTCTTGGGATCGGGAGTTACTCGAGCGAGAGGCTGTCAATGTGGATCGGGTTGGCGGCGATTCGGCCGACGTGGTCTTGAGGGCGGCGGCTACCATAATTGGGCCAACCTCCCACCTCTGCCAGCTCCGGCATCATCGCCAGCAACTGCTCCCGCAGCATCTCGGAAAGCCTCGCAACGCGTGGAGAAGCCGCGACTTCTTGCAACGCAACGACCGTCTTCATGATCTTTACGAGAGCTGCCCGGTCGCGCACTGAAGAAGAGAGATCGTGGTCTCGATCCACCAACAAATTACTGACAGGGACTTCCAAAGCGTCCGCCCATCGATGAAGGTCTCGCAAGCTCAAGTCCGTGGTCTCCAGCTCTTGCTGCTTGAGCTCCCGAACATCGATCCCAGTTCTTCTCGCGATGGCTCGCAACGACAAGCCCTGCTGGGACCTGACCTCGGCGATACGATGCAGTTGCTGATTTGCATGCGCTCGAACGTGACTGCATTCCGTGCACGTGCAATCCGGTTCGGTTTGCGTGTTGCATGGGATCGTCGCCATCGGAGCCGCTCACTTTTTCGAAACGGGAAAGAAATTCCGCACCGAAACGGCGGAGAAGGCTCCGCCTGGATAGCTTTATGAATGCTTGCCCGTCGAGAAATTCAAGCCCTGGAAGGGCGTGGCTAGGGGCTCAGGGCGGGCGCCAGCTCGGATTCGATCGCCGTTTCGTAGCTCGAGACGGGCGGGCAAGCGCAGACCAAATTTCGATCGCCATAGACATTGTCCACGCGGCCCACCGGTGGAATGTACTTGGCCTTGGTCGACATTTCCGGGTCCGGGCACAACGCGAGTCGTCGAGGGTAGGCCAGCCTGCACGGTTCGTCCAGCACGACATGGAGCGTATGCGGCGCGTTGTGGAGAGGATTATTGTCAGCTGGCCAGACACCTTGGAGAACCTGCAGGTACTCGCCGTGGATCATGATCATCGCCCGACAGAATCGATCCAACTCTGCGAGCGACTCGCTCTCCGTCGGTTCGATCATCAGCGTTCCGCCCACGGGAAAGGACATCGTCGGTGCGTGGAAACCGTAGTCGATCAGTCGCTTGGCGATGTCATCGACGCCGATATGTCCCTCTTTTTCCATCGGCCGGGTATCGAGGATGCACTCGTGGGCGATCAAGCCCCGGTCGCCGGTGTAGAGAATCGGGTAGCAACCTTTCAGACGATGGGCGATGTAGTTGGCGCTCAGGATGGCGACTTGAGTTGCGCGGCGCAGGCCCGCTCCTCCCATCATTTGGATGTACATCCAGGAGATCGGGAGGATCCCCGCGCTGCCGAATGGCGCGGCGGCGACCATCGGCCCCGTCCGTTCCGGGTGGACGCCGTCTCGAGGTAGGAACGGGGCAAGGTGAGCTCGCACTCCCACCGGGCCTACGCCGGGACCTCCGCCACCGTGCGGAATGCAAAAGGTCTTGTGAAGATTCAGGTGGGAAACATCCCCCCCGAACAGTCCCGGCTTGGCCACTCCGACCAACGCGTTGAGGTTGGCTCCGTCGATGTAGACCTGCCCCCCGACGGCATGGATGCGCTCACACACCGCAGTGACCCCGGCCTCGAACACGCCGTGTGTCGATGGGTAGGTGATCATGATGGCGGCGACCCGTTTGCCGTAGGTCGCGATCTTTTCGTCGAGATCGCTCAAGTCGACGTTGCCGTGGTCATCGCACTTGATAACCACGACATGCATGTTCGCCATTTGGGCGCTGGCCGGGTTGGTTCCGTGCGCGGAGCTGGGGATCAAGCAGATATCGCGGTCGTGTTCACCTCGCGATTCGTGGTAGGCTTTGATGGCGAGCAGGCCTGCGTATTCTCCTTGCGAGCCAGCGTTGGGCTGGAGCGAAACCGCATCGTAGCCCGTAATCTCGCAAAGCATCGATTCGAGTTGGTCGACCAACTCGCGATACCCTTGGCATTGGTCAGCGGGTACCATCGGGTGGATGCCATTGAACTCGGGCCACGTGACCGGCGTCAGTTCCGATGCCGCATTGAGTTTCATCGTGCACGATCCGAGTGGGATCATGGCGCGGTCCAGAGCGATATCCATCTCCGAGAGTCGTCTCAGGTAACGCATCATCTCGGTTTCGCTCCGATAGCGATGGAAGACCTCCTGCGTGAGAATGGTATCGTGCCGGCAATCCTGGTCGTGCAGCTGCGGTTCGACTTTGCCGCCCACCAATGCGACTCCGAGGATGCTCGCGAGTGCTTCGAGGTCCGAATCGGTCGTCGTCTCATCGAGGCTGATGCCAACGGTGGAGTCATCCAAGCGACGCAGGTTGTATCCGGCCTTCACAGCCCGTTCCATGATGGCATCGGAACCTTGAGGTATTGCGATAGCCAGCGTATCGAAGAAACGATCGGATCGGCATTTCAGTCCGGCCTGGATCACGGATCGATACAGGCGGCTCGTCAATTCATGAACGCGGCGCGCGATGGCACGCAATCCTTCGGGCCCGTGATAACAGGCATAGAGGGTCGACATGATCGCCAGCAGGGCTTGCGCGGTGCAGATATTGGAGGTGGCTTTCTCGCGGCGGATATGTTGTTCACGCGTTTGCAAGGCGAGACGGAACGCAGGGTTGCCATGCCGGTCGATCGATTGGCCAACGATCCGGCCGGGCATGGTCCGCTTGTACGCGTCTCGGGTTGCAAAGAATGCGGCATGGGGGCCACCGAAACCGAGCGGTACGCCGAATCGCTGGGCGCTTCCGACGGCGATGTCTGCACCCAGGGAACCCGGGGAGGGCAGCATCATCAGCGCCAGCAAGTCCGTCGCGACCACGACGAGCGCCTTGCTCGCGTGCGCGCGATCGATCAACGCCTTCGGGGGAACGATCGTGCCGTCGGTTCCCGGATACTGGATCAGCACACCAAAGACCCCGTTCCAGTCCGCGAGAGGTTGTCGTTCATCGAAGGTTTCGACGGAGACACCGAGCGGGACTGCGCGGGTTCGAACCACTTCGATCGTCTGCGGATGGCATGCGCTGGAGATCAAAAAACGCGTTCCTTTGACCGTTCGGTGGGCGAGGGCCATGGCTTCCGCCGCTGCGGTGGCTTCGTCGAGCAGCGATGCGTTGGCGATCTCGAGTCCCGTCAATTCCGAGACGAGCGTTTGGTAGTAGAACAAGATCTCGAGTCTCCCTTGGGAGATCTCGGGTTGGTACGGGGTGTACGATGTGTACCAGGCAGGGTTTTCGAGAACATTCCGCTGAATCACCTTCGGCGTGATCGTGTTGTAGTAGCCGGCGCCGATGAACGAGCGGAGCGAACGATTCCTGGAGGCGATTCGCTTCAGCGCGGCGAGCGCTTCCTCTTCGCTCAAGCCCTCTCCCAGTTTGAGCGGATCGTTCCAGCGAATCCCTTGTGGGACGACGGCGGCGGTCAATTCATCCAGGCTGGAGAATCCGATCTCGGCGAGCATGTGCTGGATTTCACTGTCGCGTGGACCGATGTGCCGAGCGACGAAGGGAGAAGGGGTGGACACGACGAAGGCTCCTGATCGAATGGATCGATGGTTGGGTAGCCCCTCTGTCCTTGTACCTGAGAGATCCGCAGCCAATACGCTGCTTGCCCCTTCGGTGGATGTTCCGCCACCGCATCAGATGCGGGGAGGAACATCGCTCTCCAGAGTCCATGTTTCGGTCGCGGCGGTCCTTTTGCCTGAGTGTTTGTGGGACACTTTACACCTTCGGCGGCCTGGAATTCGCTGGGCGAATCCTCGGGCACTCTCGCACCGGACGTTCATGGATACCCCTAGTCTATCCCCGACGGCAAGCTTGCACAACCGAAACCGAGATTCGATCGCGAGATGGTTTTGGTATATGCTTTTGGGATTGGAGATTTAGGGGAAGGTGGATTTTGTTGGGGGAGGCGTCCGCGATGCTGTCATTGGCCGCGACTCAAGCGCGATCGCATGAGGATCACTGCATGCTTTGCGAGCACCGTTGCGGAGTGCGCCGGAACGCGGGAGAGCGGGGACGGTGCCGGGCGACGGATGAAGTTCGCGTTTTTCGCCATCGGGTCGAGTGGGGAGAGGAGCCGTCGATTGTTCCTTCGCATTTGTTTTACACGTCGGGTTGCGATCTGCGGTGCAAATTCTGCATCGCCGAGGCAAACGCATTCGACCCCCGGCGAGGGACTTTGCTCACCTCAGAGTTCTTGCGAGAAGCGATCGCATGGGGGCGTGGGCGGGGGGCTCGCAACCTGCAGTGGGTGGGAGGGGAGCCGACCATTCATTTGCCAGCGATTCTCCGAGTCATGAGTGAAGTGAGTGACTTGCCTCCAGTGGTTTGGAAGTCCGATTTTTACGGGACGCCGGAAGCGTTCGATTTGCTGTATGGCGTCGTCGATGTTTTTATAGCCGATTTCAAATTCGGAAATGACCACTGCGCGGAACGGATTGCGTCGGTTCCGGACTATATTCGGATCGTCACCCGCAACCTCGCGGCTGCATCGCGTCGAAATGATTTGATCGTGCGGCATTTGCTGCTCCCCAACCACTTCGACTGCTGCTATGTCCCGATTGTCGAATGGCTCGCGGCGTTCTTGCCGGAGGCGAGGTTCAGTCTGCGCGATGGCTACCTCCCCAAATGGCGAGCGAGGCGGGATCCGGAATTGAACAGCATGGTGCCCAAGAGTCAAGCAGATCGAGCCCGCCAACTGGCCCGCGATCGAGGCTTGCAGCTTGTGGGTTCACCGTGATTCGATCATCATGGAGTTCCTGACGCAGCCCATGGGAGTTGGAGATGGATGCTAGAGACGAAGAAGCCATAACGGAACTGGAATTTATGCCGGACGGACGTATCTTTATCTTTGGTGCTTCCGGCGAGATCCTCGATATCCTTCATCGGATTCAGCAGGCTCGCGATCCAGTCGTCGCTGAGCGATCCGGTTCGAATTCCGCCCTACCCACCGCAACCATTCGATCGGACCTACCGGAACATGAGTGATATCGAACAGGCCAACCAGATATCTGCTTCGGAGAATCGCACGCGTCGTTCCGCTACGGCTTCGGCGACCCAAGAATTGGACGTGTTGATCCGGGCTCGGTACGCGGTCATCTACGTCTCTACCTGGGAAGAAGAACGGGTCGAGCAAAGCCTGCGACAGATCGCCAATGCCCGCAAAAAGCAACTCTATAGCTGGACGATCACGCAAGGACTCAGCAAGTACGGCTCGGAGTCGCGCGGAGGCAAATCGAACAACACCGCTGACCCTCTCATGGCGTTGGACCAGGTTCTGCAACACGTGGACCCAGCGATCTATTTGTTCAAGGACTTTCATCGATTCACTTGCGATGAGCGATGCAACCTGACGGTGATTCGCAAATTGCGCGATGTGGCCGCTCAGATTCGCGACAGCTATAAAACGATTATCATCACGTCGCCGCTGGTTCGAATCGCACCGGAATTGACCAAGGACATCACCCTCATGGACTTCGGTTTGCCCGACACGCGGGATTTCGGGAAGCTCCTCGACCGGATCATTGATGATGTCAAGGACAATCCCAAGGTACGGATCGATCTCGATCCCCAGTCGCGGGAGCAACTCCTCCAGGCAGCTCGCGGCCTGACCCTTAAGGAAGCGGAGAATGTGTTTGCCAAAACCCTGGTAACCGATAATCGATTGACCTCCGAAGATATCGATATCGTGTTCAGCGAAAAGCGACAGATCATCAAGAAGGATGGGCTGCTGGAGTATTGTGAAACGGTCGAAGAAATGCGCGATGTGGCCGGACTCGATCGGCTGAAAGATTGGTTGGAGAAGCGATCGATCGCGTTTACGGACAAAGCCGAGAAGTTCGGCCTGCCCCCGCCTCGCGGAGTGCTGCTGCTGGGAGTCCAAGGTTGCGGCAAAAGTCTTTGCGCCAAGGCGGCTGCCAGCATGTGGCATCTGCCGCTATTGCGATTCGACTTGGGCCGCATGTTCAGTAGCTTAGTCGGTTCCAGCGAGGAAAATGTTCGGCGGGCGATTCAGGTCGCGGAAAGCGTCGCCCCCGCGATCCTCTGGATCGACGAAATCGATAAAGCCTTTGCTGGCGCAACGGCAGCGTCAGGAAGCGATGCCGGAACCTCGTCCCGCGTGTTCGGCACACTGCTGACCTGGCTGTCGGAGAAAAAATCGTCGGTGTTCGTGATCGCGACCGCCAACGATATCAGCCACTTGCCCCCCGAGTTGCTTCGCAAGGGACGGTTGGACGAGATCTTCTTTGTCGACCTGCCCGACTCCCAGGAACGCAAGGAAATCTTTCGAATCCATCTCGCCAAACGCCAGCGAGATCCTGCGCAATTCGACTTGAATCGGCTCGCCGAACGAACCGAAGGATTCAATGGGGCGGAGATCGAGGAAGTCGTCAATTCCTCGTTATTCGAGGAGTTCAGCAGCGGGATCCCGCTCGGAACGAAAGTTCTCGAAGATACCATCCTCGAAACCGTGCCCCTGTCCAAAACGATGAGCGAGGACCTGCATCGGCTTCGGCAATGGGCCAACGGACGCGCCCGCCCAGCGAACAAACCGAGCGAAGGCCAGGAACAAGCGTGGGTCCGCCGAAAAATCGAACTGTAGTTTCCCGCCGCAACGCAAACAACAGGACATCCAAAAAACGTCGAATCGAATTGTGAACAAATAGGTGAACCGAAGTTGAATCGGTTTCGCTGGATTGAGGATCGGATAGATCGGAGAGGATGTCGTCGTGATCGTTTCTTGTCGAGTGCATGGAGTGGATCTGGAGACGTAAATTTGGAAACGTGGATCTTGAAATACGGAGAATGCAAATGAGTACCGTTTTGGTGGTGGCCCCTATTGTGGTTGCGAATTGGTCTGTCATTACCGCTGCGGTAACGGCTGCGGTAAGCGCTGCGGGTTATACGATGATCCAGCATGCCCACACGAATTTGAGTGAGCAGACGAGCCAACGCGAAGTGATCGATGTCGACAATAGCGAGATTCTCGAAAACGCGGCCGGGACCGACCAGCAGATCGTCGTCCAGCGCGACGGCGTGACCGCCACGTTCAAACGCGATCCGCACGGAACCCTTCAGTTGTGCGTCGAAGGGAATCACCTCAGCAAATCGCAACTGCGAGCGATCGGCGAGGATTTGATCGGCCGAGTAACCCAGCAATATGCATATCATCGGCTCGTGACCGAACTGAAAAATCGCGGGATGCAGATTGTCGACGAAGAAGTCACGGAGTCGGAATCCGTCAAAATTCGTGTTCGAAACTGGTAAGGATCGACTGCAATGAGCCAAGAAGAAATCGAAATCGAAGTCGACAAGATGGGCAGAGTCACCATTCGCACGCGCGGCATCAAAGGAGAGCGATGCCTGGAGGTTGCTCAAGCGGTCGCAGAGATCATCGGAAACGAAGAATCCCGAACCATGACTTCGGAATTCTACGAGACCGAGGTCCATACCGGAAATCGCATCGAAATCAGACGCCAATAACGTACTGCCATTGCCATGCAGTGCCCCAGCTGCCAATTCGAAAACATGCCAGGCATGAAGCAATGCGCCCGCTGCATGGCTCGCTTGGATATCGGAGAGATCGATGTTCATCCTCCGCGAGCCAAGCGTCCGAAGAAACGGAGTTCCAACTCATGGAGTTGGCGTTGGGCGGTGTGGAGAAAATCCGCGGCGGAAAGCATCAGGAATGCTGCCCTTCCAGGCGCCAGGCAAGTTGCGTTTCAAGGGGGAGCCTGGGAATGGCTGGCGCTCCTGGTCGGCGGATTGAACCAGACGTGGCGCGGCGAACGATCCGGGAAGTTATGGCTCGCGGCCTGGCTCAGCCTGCTGCTGCTCTCCGTGGTCTTTGCAGGTACCGATTTCGGGGCCGTATTTCTCGGACTTCTCTTCGCCACGCATATTGCATCGGTGGTCGATTTGTTTTTTCGGCAGTGGGAGGAATGGTCGACTCGGATTCGATTTGCTTTGTTGACGGCGCTGATACTCGGATGCGTCTACTGGGGGACTTCCCAAACTTTGGGTTGGTGGGTTCGTTGCTTTCAGTTCCGAGGTGTAACCGCGGATCTGCAAGCGGGACAAGTCCTATGGTACTTCCCCGGCGCTCCATGCCGTGTCGGCGATATCGCCTTCTACCGAACGACTCCTACTTCTGTTACAGGCCAAATGAACGGAGTTGCGGCTCAATTCCGAATCGTCGGCGACCGAGCCAATCGCGTCATTGCTCAAGCCGGGGATCGTGTCCGATGGGATGGCAAACAATTCTTCGTCAACGAGGTTTTGTCCCGTTGGCAGCCAGGAGGGGCGATGCTGCCGCTGGTCCCCTTTGAGCTAACGGTTCCGACCAACAGTTTCTACGTGCTCCCCGAGGCATTGCTGGACGAGGAATCGCTCGATAATTCAAGAATCTCCATCCAGCGATTGGAACAGTGGGAAGGTGTGGGAATCGTCGGCACCGCTCAAATTCGCGGGCGGGTTTTTCTGTGCTCTTATCCAATCACTCAGTTTAGGTGGTTTCCACATGCGACCGAGTGAAGTAGCATCGATAGAAGCTGGAAAGTGCACATCGCCAGAGGGTTATCGCAAGGAAAGTACGAAACGATCGTGTCCCGATTTCAGAAGCTGGAATTCAACGACCAAGATCCGCTCGACGAGAGGGAGGGGCGGACCGATCTGCCGTCTCAGCAGTCGAAGGAATCGGATTCGAGCGAAGCCCACTGGCTGCAGATGGCTCAAACCCATCGCCGCAATGGAAACTTTGAAAATGCGCTACGCTTTTACTCCAGGGCTCTGGAGATCGATCGCCATCTGATCTCGGCATGGGTGGGGCAGGTGCAGATGCTGATTTTGCTCGGCGAGTATCCTCAAGCGAGCACCTGGGCCAAGAAAGCGCTCGAGATGTTTCCCCATCACGGCGACTTGCTTGCGGCCCAAGCCCAAGCCGAATGCCGTCGCGGCGACTTGAAGCAATCCAACGCCCTGGTCGATGGAGCGATGAAGGTTCGGGGCGAGACCGCCTATCAGTGGCAAGTTCGCGGCGAATTGATGCTGGCCCTCAAGCAGCGGACCGATCGACATTGCTTCGACAAGGCTCAGGTTTGTGCAAGCGATGCATTGGTTCCTCTTGAAACCGCGTTGATCTACACGCATTACCATGACTACGCCAAAGCGCAGCAGCGGCTCCTCAACGCGATCGAAAAGGACCCCGAACTCTACTTCGCATGGTATCTCCTGGGAACCTGCCAACGCAGCCTGGGGATGGACAGCGCGGCAACCCGTAGCTTCCGCCAGTGCATTCAACTTTGTCCCGATCACCAACAAGCCAAGGAGGCTCTGGTCCAGCTGGAATCGTCGGGCTGGAGTCCTTGGAAGTTCCTCAATCGACTATTCCGACGAGGCTGAGTGGTGCTGAGCATCGAAAAGATTCTTTCTTCGGCGAGAAAGCATGGAGCTAGCGATGTCCATTTGGTGACCGGTATAGCCCCCGCTCTGCGAATCCACGGCGAGATTCGGATCGCCGAAGGCCGCCCCATGTCACAGGAAGATTTGAAGAGCATCTATGATTCACTTCTGAACGAACCTCAAAAAGCGACATTTGAAAAAGAGTGGCAGGTTTGTTTCTCCCGCAGGCTTGAAGGAATCGGCCGTTTTCGGATCAGCGTCTATCTGCACGCGGGTGGGCCCGAGTTTTCTATTCGATTGAGCGAGTCCCATGTCCGAAGCTCCAACGAATTGAAACTTCCCGAATCGATCGATGACCTTGCCCGTTTAGCCGACGGTTTGGTGCTGATCACCGGCCCTACTGGCATGGGAAAGACAACGACCCTCAATTACATCGTCAATCTCATCAATGAAACGCGCCGGACGAAGATTATCACGATCGAAGACCCTGTCGAATTCGAGCACGCCAACAACAAAAGCATCATCATCCAGCAGGAATTGTTGGGGGACGTGAAATCCTACCAGAGCGCCCTGCGACATGTTCTGCGACAGGATCCCGACGTCATTGTCGTCGGTGAGATGCGAGATTTGGAGACGATGGAAACCGCGCTGGTGGCTGCGGAAACGGGGCACATGGTCATCGCGACCTTGCACACGCCCGATTCGATTCAAACCGTGCAACGCATCTACAGCGTGTTTCCCGCCGAGCAACAGAACAGCATTACCGTCCAACTCGCCAATAGCCTGCAAGCGATCATCGCCCAAAAATTGCTCCCGCGCGCGGCGGGCAATGGATTGGCCTTGGCAACCGAGGTTTGCATCGCCACGCCCGCCGTTCGAAACCATGTTCGAGAACGACAAGTCCATTTGATCTACAGCGAAATGCAGACTGGCAAGAAATTCAAAATGCAGACGATGGACCAATCGCTGTTCGAGTTGTACCAGCGAGGAGAGATCACCTACGATGTCGCTCTCTCCAATGCGCGCGATCCCAACCACATTCGCCGCCAAGTGGAAAAAGGCCAGTAGCCTTTCCTCCGCCGAACCCTTTACTCCCGGCTATGGTCCCCATTCGCACAGCCCGCCGACGTAGTCGGCGGACCCGTCCCTGACCCAGGGATCCAATTGCGCGGGATCCTTCAATTGCTGGCCCCGGCAGGTGTCGACCGCCAGGTACGTGCAGTGTACATCGGACAAACTGCTCATGTCCCCCCACAGCTTTTCGAACTGGGTGACCGGGAATACGTCCTCCTGACCCAAGCCCCATCGCTTCTTGACGTCCTTGATTGTGACATAGGTCGGCAAACGATTCGCCAAGCGTCGGACCGCTTGATCGACCATCTCGCGGTCGGAGAGTTCGGTGCGCGTCAGCCCAAAGACCTGGAGCATTGGATCGATCGAAATCCAGGTGGTCATCGAGGAATAGTACGTGAGTTTGAATTCATCGCGATCGCTCGGCATGGCCATCCCTTCGAGCAATCGCAGCTTGCCATCGACGCGAGCCAACCCGCCTCCGCGGTCTTCGATGCGGCGACCGATCACCTCAAAACTCAAGCAGGATCCGGAATCGATATGGGATGACAAGAGAACGGGATCGAGGCTCGCTCCGAGCGTGTCGATATTGTGGAGCATCAGATAGCGCAGCTGTGGTTGTGCCGAGAGCATGCGGTGCAATGTCCCGTTGCGCAGCATGTTGGGGATCTCGTACCAGTGCCCCACCGGATGCAAGCACTGCTCGGGAATATTATCGATGTAGTCACCTGCTTCGCCCGATCCTCTCGCCCAAGACGAAATCGCGGCATGCGCGCTCTCCTGCACTTTTTGTTGCTGCTCGTCGAGGATTTGGTGAGGCATCTCCTCCCAATAATAGATGAGATCCCTCACCGTCGGAATCATGCGCAATCCGACCGACATTCCCGGAGACAAGATCACCTTTCCAGGGTAGCCAAAGTCGCGATTGCTGCGCAGAAAGGATTCGATCGGTGCATGCGTCAGATAGCCGGTGGTGAAAACGTGCGGCACCGGAGCATCGAATCGGAGAGAAGTTTTGTGAGATTTTGCGAGATGGACTTCGACGAAACTCCGATGTTTGCCCTGGAAGCGATGAAACGGATGCAATCCTTTCACCACACCGGCGCCGTCGGTCCAGCGCGATCCGACCCCCGCAGCCAGGGTGACCACCCCCACACAACCAGCGCGCAGGGCTTCCTCGCCCGACATCGTGTTGCCGTGCGTGCGACCCGAACGCAGGTCGCAGATATCGCTGGCGGTCGCATCGCGGATATCGGTCTGGATGGGGAGTCGATTCTCGGCCAATCCGATCCGACCCGCCAGGATCTCGGCTCGAATCATCTCGTGTTGTTCGCGATCGAAACCGTGTTCGTCCAGTACTTCGCGAAGCGATCGCTGGCGATCCGAGTTTGCGGTGGGGTGGGGTAGAATGCGATCGAGCAATCGCCGTGCTCGCTCCCCGTCCTGGGAACACGCTTCGTTCAACCGCATCAAATCCCTTTTGGACTGGAACGAGAGATCTTTGACTTCTTTGCGAATCAGTTTCGGCGCGAGAATCGAGTAATAGCCGTCGGGCATCGCAGCCCTGGAGCCCTGGAGCAACTCGCACCAAGAGCCACGATCGTTGATGCGAAAGTCGTACACCACCGGATCCATGGCGAACGGCAGCCGCTGTTCGAGACTTCGCTTGATCGAGACCAAGGTTTCCAACAGCCAGGTTCGAGCTTGGCCTTGGATCTCCGGATCGAAGAAGAATCCCATGCCGCCGCCAGACATTCCTCCGAGCATCATAAATCCCCAGTAGCGTTCGCCCCAGCGTTCGCGGCATGCATCGATCACCGCCTCGGTGAAGTGGTTGGTGCACCACGGGATGATGGTCTGCAGAGGGCCTTGGAAATTTTCGGTGGTCAAGCGGGCAAGCGTTCGAATGTTTCCGCTCTTCAAGGCATGGATGATTTGTTCGAAGAGATCGATAGCGCGGAGGCGAGCTCGCCATTCGCGATCGCCGCGCACGAGGTACTTTTCCGTGACCATCTCGAGGACAGGGCCCACGTTCTGTGCCATGCCTCCATAGATCAGGATCAGGCTCTGCTGGAGCGCTTCGCGGGCGGATGCAGGCAGATCGCTCTCGTCCAATCGCGTATGCTGCGGGAGGAGGCGTCCGCGGCTGATCCCAAATTCGGGATCGCTCGCGTGCGCGAATACCCCTTCGATCCGTTTGATGCCCGGCCATATTCCGCCCGAGTCTTGCCAACCTCCGCCCGATCCGCCGAGCCATTCGCCGAGGATGGCGCGGGCGGTGATCAATCGCTGATCCGTCGAGGTCAGCTCTCCTTCAATACGCGATACCTGGCCCGTGGCTCGCATGAGGGCAGAAATCAAGCAACCGAGCAGATTGGTCGAAACCGCCAATCGGGAGCCTTTGGGAATGTCGTTGACCTTGCTGACCAATTCCAATCCGATCCCTTCGCGGCCGAGAACGGTTCGCAGCAGTTCCGCCATCGATCGTCGGCAACCTTCCATGGCGGGAGGCACGATCCCGGACGCGATCAACGCCCCTTTGAGCAGGCCCAGGTAATCCTTGGCAAAATCGAACACTTCGTCGATTTGAGTCAGTTCCGATTCCGCGCCCAGATCGGTGCTGACCAGTCGCAGGACGGGGCGATCGATGACGCGCAGGTACGCTTCGACCGGTGGTCGCGTCTCGCGATCGCGACCGAAAACCCCGAGGTCGATCGATGCGTTGAGAACTTTGGCTCCCTCCGGAAAATCCATTCCAAGAAAAAAGATGTCGCTCCAGCCCGAATGCGAAAAATCCATCCGAACACTGGTCCGTTCAAACAAGATCGGATAATCGCCAGTCGCCGAATCGGTCCGGATGAGGGCTGGATTCACACGCAAAGGGTGGTCGTCCGGGTGAGCGATTCGGAACATCCATTGATTCCCTCGCACCGTGCGGACGCTCCGGCGGACCTGGTCGGCAAGCGTTTGGATTCCGAGTTGATGGTAGGCGCGCGCCAGAGCGCTGCCGACGGCCAGACTGGGGCCATCGCGGCGCTGCTCGTCGAGCAACGCATCGATCGCTTCCGAGAATCGGCGTTCGAGGATATTGCGGTAGGCTTCGTACGGGAGAAGACCGGCAGACGACTCGGGAAAGGTGCGAGGCAACAGATATCGGTAGATCGAAGCGAGGAGCATGTGAGCTCGCACGCGATGGTAAAGATTGTTCGACTGACGCCGGAATCGATCGAGCCCTTCGGCCGCATCGAGGAGACTGCGCGTATCGAGCCCCTGGGCCAACGACTCCAAGGTCCGATGGCGCTGGGCGTCCTCCGCAGCGAGGATGGTTTCAATCCAAGGGTTGGTTGGATTTTTGGGCATGCATGCTCCCTAGCGTTGGACGCTGAGCAACTCGACGAGTGACGTTAGGATGCGATCGCGATCGACTCCGGCGAGTCCCAAGGCGAGTTGCGCATTGAGCAAGCCGTATTGGATTCCGATGTTGTAGCGCAGACCATCGATCTCGCACGCGAGGTAGCGCTCGCGAGTCGCGAGTTCATTCAATGCGTCGGCGAGAGGCACCGGTCCGCTCCGGTCCGCTACCATCTGCGCGAGAATATCCAGCACCGTTGATGTCAAAACATGCATTCCGAAGAAACAAAGGTAAGTGCCGTTTCGAAATCCAGCGATCGTCAGTTCCTGTTCTGCAAGCGTGGGCGTAGGCTTTTCGATGACCCGCTTGACTTCAAAGAGGTTTGTCTCCTGAGCGACTCTCAATCCGCCGATCGTTCCGAAGTAAGGGAGCATTTGTTCGCGAGTCGGTTGCACTGCGGAGACCGTACACTCGTTCTGGCTGGCCGCCTGGACCAATTGCTGGGCGCACTTCTTTCCCGAGCGACTGAGATACAAGTGGTCGCCGACCAAATGCAGGAACGGTTGAGCTCCGACAAAGTCGCGAGCGCACAAGATCGCTTGGCCGTAGCCGCGGGATTCTTGTTGGACGATGAAGGTAAGGCGATCGACCGATCTGCCGGCCGCGTCCTCGAAGGCTTGTTCGCAACCGGGGCTCAAAACGACAGCGATGGAATCGATGCCGGCTGCGGAAATCTCTTCGATGATCATTTCCAGAGCTGTCTTCTCCATGCCATCGCGATCGACCAGGCGTTGGAGCGGGAGCGACGATTGTCCTGGGCCGGCAGCGGTGACGACAGCTTTGGATACTTTCATGATTTTCGGCGTTTGTATTCTTCCATCTCGAGCATGTTGCCCACCATGGTTTCTAAATCCATGCGGATCTGCCACCCAGGATAATCCGAACGGAGCTTGCGCAAATCGGAGATATAGCAAATATGGTCGCCAATCCTGTGGCGATCGCTGAGCGTGTACTGGACGCGATGGCGACTGAGCCGCTCAATGAGCTCGATGCACTCGAGAACCGATGCGGAATTTTCGCGGCCGCCGCCGAGGTTGTAGACTTCGCCCGGGCGCGGATTCGACGCAAAGGCTTCGAAAGCCCGGATGACATCGGAGCTCTCGATTTGGTCGCGGACTTGTTTGCCCTTGTAGCCGTAGATGGTATAGGGCTTGGCATGGACCGCCACGTGAACCAAATAGGATAGAAAACCGTGCAGCTCGACGCCGGAGTGGCTGGCGCCGGTCAAGCATCCGCCTCGAAAGATCCCGACTTTCATACCGAAGTATCTGCCGTACTCCTGGGCGATGATGTCCGCAGATGCCTTGGAGGCACCGAACAAGGAGTGGAGCGTTTGATCGATGCGGCACGATTCGGAGACGCCGTGGTAGTCCTCCGGTCTGGCGTATTCCCATCGCGTATCCCATTCAACTAGCGGGAACTCGTTGGGCGCATCGCCGTAAACTTTGTTGGTGCTCATGTGGCAGAACACCGCATCCGGAGCGAAGCGCCGCGTGGCCTCGAGCATATGCAGCGTTCCCAGCGCGTTGACTTCGAAATCGAGAATCGGAATCTCGGACGCCTTGTCATGGGATGGCTGGGCGGCGCAGTGGATCACCAGATCCGGTTGCGCGGAGGCCATCAAATCAAAGACGCGATCCCGATCTCGGATATCTATTTCATGATGGGTGAATCGACGGGTGTCGGTCTGCAATCGCTCCAGATTCCAGCGCGTACTGCCTTCGGTGCCGAAGAAGACCTGGCGCATGTCGTTGTCGATGCCGATGCACTCGGCACCCGCGTGATCCCAATGGCGTACGGCAGCCGAACCGATGAGTCCGCTGGAACCGGTTACGAGTACTTTCATGTGCTTGAAAAACGATCCGGTGAGAGATGTCGCAAGTCGATCGATGGCTTTTCGCCTCCCAGCAATTCGCCGACGATTTGGCCCGTGATTGGACCGAGGCTAATCCCCATCATCGCATGACCTGTCGCGATAGTGAGGTTCGGGTACACCTTCGTTCGGCCGATGAAGGGAAGGCCGTCTGGGGATACAGGCCGCAAGCCGACCCAGGGTTGAATCCCTTCGAAGTGCTGCGGCTTGAAACGAGGCATGTACCGTGGAATGCTTTTGATAATCCCTGAAACGCGGCGCGGATCGATCGCCTGATTGAGTTCCCCGAGCTGCATGGTGCCTCCGAAACGGAGGGTGTTCCCCATCGGCGTGACCGCCACTCGGGCTTCGACCAGGATCGAGCATACGGCGGGGAGTTCGACCGGGTCCGGGACGGTCAACGAGTAGCCCTTGCCCGGTTGCATCGGGAGCTTCAGTTTCAATTCGCGCACCAGGCTGTCGGACCAGATGCCACCCGAGAGCACAAACTCGTCGGCTTGGTGCTCGTTTTCCACGGTGCGCACAGCGGTGATGCGACCTTGGTGTTGAAGCCAACCCGTCACATGTTGGCCGTTTACGATCTTTCCTCCCAAGGATTCGATGCGAGATCGCAGCGATGCCATCAGTCGCATCGGATCGAGATGGCAGTCTTTGGGGTAGTAGACACTGCCTGCGATGGAGTAGGTCACGTTCGGATCGAGGGATGCCGTCTCCTGCGGGGACAGAACCGATGCGGGGATCCCGAGCGCTCGAGACTTGGCAGCGATCGCGCCTTCTTCGTCGAGGATATGCTGGGTTGAACATAGCATCAGCAATCCCCGCTTGATCAACTGGCAATCGATTCCTTTCTCCTGCCATTGCACATACATTTCGCGCGATGCGAGATTCATATCGCGCAGCAGTTGCGAGCCCGCCTCGACCTGGTGCGAATGGGTTGCCAGATAAAACCGCATCCCCCAGGTTAACAAGTCCCAGTCGAGTCGCGGTTGGACATAGAAGGGGGATTCCGGATCTCGCATCCATCGAAGCCCCTGCGAGATAATGCCCGGTGCTGCTAAAGGAATGAAATGGCTCGGAACCACCATTCCGGAATTTCCGAGCGAACAACTATCGCCATGGGGCGATGCGCGATCGATGACGGTCACATCCATCCCGCGTTCGAGAGCCGACAAGGCTGACGAAAGACCTATGATTCCACCACCGACAATCAGTACGCGTTGAGGCATCGCCTATCCTAGCAGAAGAATGAACAAGTTCACGAATGGGTACCTGACAATCGTAATCGCTGTTCGGCCAGAAAGCTTGTGAAGCCGCCGTTTTCGATAGCGGTTCGGGCTCGCTGCATCAAACGTTGGTAAAAGGTCAGGTTGTGGATTGACAGCAGGGTCGGGCCCAGCATCTCGTCGGCCTGGAACAAGTGCCTGATGTAGGCCCGACTGTGGCGACAAGCCAAACAGGGACAATCCTCTTCCAGCGGTCTCGGGTCTCGAGCGTGGCACTGGTTTCGCAAACGAAGGGGACCGTCCGATGTGAAAGCCAGCGCGTTGCGTCCATTGCGAGTCGGCATCACGCAATCGAACATGTCGATTCCCCTCGCGATCCCCTCGAGCAGATCGATCGGGCGGCCAACCCCCATCAGGTACCTCGGTTGGTCCGAGGGGAGGGCAGGGGCCGCGACATCCAAGATGCGATACATTTCTTCAGGCGGCTCGCCGACGCTCAAGCCGCCGATGGCGTAGCCATCAAAACCGATCTCGATCAGCTTCTCGGCGCACTGGCATCTCAGATCGGGATCGAGCCCCCCTTGGACAATCGCAAACTTGGCTTGATCTTTTCGAACCGCGGATGCCTTGCATCGAGCCGCCCACCGGATCGATCGGTTCATCGCATCGCGAAGCGCCTCGATCGAATTGGGAAGCGCGACCACATGATCCAAGACCATGGCGATGTCGCTGCCGAGTTCTTCTTGAATGCGGATCGAATCTTCCGGGCGCAGGTGAACCGTAGAGCCATCGAGATGGGATTTGAACGTCGCGCCGTCTTCGGTTACGCGATTCATTTCGCCAAGAGAAAAGATCTGAAAACCGCCGCTGTCGGTCAGGATAGGATGGCTCCATCCCATGAACCGATGCAGTCCTCCAAGTTCCGCAACCAGATCGCTGCCCGGACGCAGCGCGAGGTGATACGTGTTCCCGAGAAGAATCTCCGCGCCCGTCGCTTCGACCTGATCGATCGTGAGCCCCTTGACGGTCCCCTGCGTGCCGACCGGCATGAACGCAGGGGTTTGGACCACTCCGTGCGGCAATCGCAGCCGACCGCGCCGGGCGGCCGACGACGGATCGGATTTCAAGAGTTCGAACGGAAACGATTTCGAGATGGTCATCCCACGATTTTAGAGGAGTTCGGTGGTTCGCCAACCTCGGTTTCCAGGTATCCTTGGCGATCTGCTACCATAAAGCGACAGGCCATCGTCACCGTTCTCCGCAGAAAGAAGCTCATGGTTCGATTCTCTCGCGCTCTCAGTCTCGCCCTGGTATCGTTCGTCTGGGCTTGGATCGGTTGCGATTCTCCGAAGCCGGCTCGCGTGACCACCCCTGCAGCGGAATCCAAAGCCGATGCTCCCAAACGGACCAAGGTGGCGCTGCTGCTGAACTGGTACCCGGAAGCGGAACACGGGGGATTCTATGCCGCCCAAGTTCACGGCATCTACGAAAAATATGGATTGGACGTCGATATCCAGCCCGGTGGCAAGACCACGGTGGTGGCGCAAAGTCTGGCTTTGGGACGCGTGCAATTCGGTGTAGCCAACGCGGACGATGTCCTGATTGCGAGGAATCAAGACCTGAAGTTGGTTGCATTGATGGCTCCCATTCAGGACGGACCCCGGTGCATTATGGTCCGATCCGATTCCGGGATCCGTTCATTCGAACAATTGAAGAATGTGACGCTCCAGATCGATTCCGCACGGCCCTATGTGCCGTTCCTCAAGAGCAAAGGGTTGCTCGACGACTCCGTCAAACTCGCACCTTATTTTGGATCGGTTGCCCAACTGGTCGCAGGCCCTGGTTACGCAGCCCAAGGCTACAACTTCAGCGAGCCATTCATGGCGCGTCAGCAAGGAGTCGAAGTCAATCAGTTGATGATGTCGGAGATCGGCTACAATCCCTATGCGAGCTTGCTCGTTGCAACATCGGATTACGTGAGTGCGAACGAAGATATTTGCAAGCGGATGGTCCAGGCTTCGGCGGAGGGCTGGGTCAAATATCTCTCCGACCCTGGTCAGAGCAACGAAGTGATCTTGAAAGCCAACAAGCAAGGTCTCGAAAAACCGGCCCTGGAATTCGGAGTCGAGGCCCTCAAGCCGCTGTGCATAAAAGATGGCAATGCGGAGCGCGTAGGGCAGATGAGCCGCGAACGCTGGAAGCAGTTGGCCGACACGCTGGTCGAACTGAAGTTGATCGATCGCGCCAAGGTCGATGTCGACGCATCGTTCCGAGCCGAGTTCCTCGATCCGTCAGGAAAATAGCGACGTTGACGCCGTAGCTACCGTCGCCAGATGGTGGTCCTCCCGAATGCCCTTTCGGCGTCCGAACCTATCGGAAAATAAAAGCCATCTCCCCCTCGCCCCGTCAAGGGACGAAGGGAGCACGCAGGTTGTGCGGTGCCTTGCTCTCTTCTTGCGATCGGGGCTCCACTCGGACGAGCCGAATCAGCTAGTTACTCGCGATCATCGTGCCCAGATCGTCGGGGTCTTCCAACCGAGGCGTTGCAATCGCGGGACGATCAACGCGTCGATGCCCTGCTTCTCTTGCGTCGACAAAAGCCACGATGTTCGGGAAACCGTGACGATCATCGCACCACCGACAAACGCCGCGGGGATTGCTCCGAAGATCAAGAACAGCGGCGCAGCCGCCAGGATGCATGTCGATGCATCGATTGGAATTGCCAGGCGGTTCAACGCAAAGATCGTGATGGCAAGCAGAAAACCACACGCTGCCACGTTGGCGTTCATCGCTCCATGCAACCCCATCGAGGGAATCCACCAGAGACATAACCCGATGTTGGCGAGCAAGGCCGCCGCGGCGAGAACTCCCAGGATGCGCCCCCGCTCCGAACACCAAAAATAGTTGCTCACGAGAAGGAAGATCGACATCCAGCAGCAAACCGTCAGCGCCTTGGGCAAGATCGCAAGACCATCCGCGTAACGCCCTTCAAGGACCCAAGTAAATAGAAATGGCGAAGCCACCAGCGCACCCAACGAGAGGAACAGAAAGAACAGGCTTCCTAACTTCAGGGTCGTCTTCAGCGAGGACACGACCCGGTCGAGGCGACCTTGCTCCCAGTCAGCCACTAGATAAGGAAGCACGATCCCGGAGAGCATGACCGCGAAATTCGAGAGCAATGTTGGAATCAGCTTGCCGCTGTGAAGCTGGCCAACGACGGAATGAACATCGGCGCCTTGGAGGTCTGGCGAACAGAAATGCAACAGCGCGTAACGATCGACCAGGTCAAACG
>JBKDPB010000246.1:0-8199 GCA_046342615.1 Planctomycetota bacterium
ACTTCAATCCGTCCCCTGAAGTTGCGGCGGTGATGGGGAAGAGCATGGAGTTTCTCCTCCAACGCAAGAAAGCCGGGACACTCCTCGACCACGAACGCATGCTGTTCAGGAAGGATATTATCGAAGGACTCGCGGAACTCGGGTTCTTCGGTCTGGCGATCCCCAAGCAGTACGGCGGCAGCGGCGCGAAACTTGGCGACCTCGGTCCGCTCCTCCGCGCCCTGACGCTCATCCATCCCGATCTGGCGGTCATGTTCGAAGTCCATAATTTTTTGGGGCCCGTGACTCCGCTCCTCGATTTCGGAACCGAAGAACAAAAATCCTATTACTTGCCGCGCATGGCCCGCGGAGAATTGCTCGGTTCCTTTGCCCTTACCGAACCCGGTGTCGGCGCCGACCCCAGCCGACTGTCGCTGACCGCGCGGCGCGAGGGAGATCACTACCTGGTCTCTGGCGTCAAGTGGCCCATCACGAACGTGATCTATGGCGGTATCTGCATTCTTGTTCTGAAGCTGGTGGGCGAAGGAGTGACCAAGGGCCGAGACTCGGCCATGATGATTCTCGAGGTTCCCAAGGCGGACACGCCGCATTTCCGGATGATCCGAAATCGGCTGACTTCGTTCGACTACCTGTGGAACGCACGGTTCCGCATGATGGATTATCCGATTCCTGCCAGTTGCCTGCTGGGTCCTCCAGGCAAGGGCCTGGCACAAGCGTTCAGCTCGCTCGCGAAGGGACGTGGCGGAATCTGCGTAAACAGCGCGGCCAAGATTTTCCGTTTGCTCGCCCAATTGATTCAGGATCCGTTGGCGGTTGAGAACGCCTCCGAAACCAAGCGACGCAACAAACATGGCGGCTGGATTTCGTTCCGAAGCACTTTCGGGAAACCGATCGGCGATTCGCCTCGCATTCAGACATGGATGGGACGTGCCGTATGTCACGCGCTCGCGAGCCGCGTGCTGGGTGATATTTGCTTTCGTCTGGCCGCCAACGGCGTACGCGATGAAACGATGGGGATGATCGCCAAGGTTTATGCCACCAAGGCGCTGCTGCAAACAGCTATCCACGCGTATCAGATTCAGGGCGGTCGCTCGGTCCATGTCGACGAGAAACGGCATGCCGAACGCCACACCGAAGCGCGGAACGCCGGGTCGCACGACCAATGGATCGAAAATTACATCGGCGAGAATATGCACGAGTTCACGATCGCCACGGTGTACGAAGGACCGAACCCCGTCCTGGCCGACGTCGGCGCACCGAACGCCATGACGCGAAGCCTCCGCACGGAATACTTGGAACCGATCGGTGTTGCCGAAGCCAAGGGTGGATTCGGGTTGAAGGAAAAGGCCGCGTTCGGCTGGTACGTCGCAACACGTATCCTCGGCTCTTACAATCCGTGGCCGGGCTCCATCGACGGCCTTCGCGAACCGACTCCCAACAAGGAACGCTGGATTCGAAAAGGCTTTCGACGCAATCGCGTTCTCGGCCGACGAATCCTCTGGACGATCGTCCGCTATCAACGAACCTTTATCGAGCAAAGTTACTTGCTCGGTGACGAAGGAGGCATCTTCGATCAGCTCTGTTATTCGATCGCATCCCTGGCGTATGCAATCTCCCTCGATAAACCGCAGCGAGAATATCAACTCGTGGGCGATGCGCTCGATCTCGAAGCGGATCTCCACTTGCAGGGACGCGCGATCACCCCCGAACTGTACCATAGGTGGGCGGAGATCGGTAAAGCCGTAATGGATCCGTCGTCCGCCTTGTACAAAGACTTGATCGCCGACATCGAAGTATCAGGCATTCCCTTGGACCCACGCGTGATCGATCGCTTTATCTAATCGAACTCATGGCTGCATTGATTGAAATCGAGTCTCCAAAAAAGGGCGTCGCGGTCGTCACCTTGAGTCGCCCCGAACGACGCAATGCGCTGTCGATCGCGATGATGAAGGAATTGATCCAGGTGATCGGCAACCTCGAAAAGGACGAGACCACACGCGTCCTCATCCTTCGCGGGGCCGGCCCTGTGTTCTGCGCCGGCCTGGACCTGGCAGAAGCCTCCGACATGGAGCTCGTTCGCGAGTCGGCTCAGTGCGTAGCAAAAACCCTTGCCTGCCTGCGATTCTCTCCATTGGTCACGATCGCCGCAGTGCATGGCGGTGCGTACGCCGGAGGCGCAGGCGTCGTCGCCGCGTGCGATATGGCGGTGGGAGCCAGCGATCTGCAACTTGGGTTCCCGGAAGCGCGTCGTGGCTTGTTGCCAGCCCTCATCTCCGACGTATTGCGCACCAAAGTCCGAGAAGGAGATCTGACCGAACTGTTCTTGGTCGGGAACCCAATCTCCGCCACGCGAGCCCAACAGATAGGCCTTCTCCAGCGAATCGCCGAACCAACTCAAGTGCTCCATGAAGCCATCCAACTCGCCGATGGCATCCTGGCCGGAGGTCCGCAAACCATTCGCGATACCAAAACGCTCGTGCACCACGCCTACGGTGCCCATCGAGATCACGGTACTTCGATCGATGACCATCTCAAGGCTCGGTTTAGCGATGAAGCATCCGAGGGGCTCAAAGCTTTCCTCGAAAAACGACCTCCGAGATGGATGGAGCCTTCTTCCTGAACATCGCAATCGGGTCGCCCCACGCAGACCCTGAATTACTCGGATTCGAAGACGAGCCAATTCGGAATCGCCTCGGAAACAATCTGTCGCAATTCATGCCGCTGCGCCGGAGGTATCCACCCTCGCCGCTCCCCGACAGCGACGCCATCCGATAACTCAGCGATCAGCCGTGTCCTTATCGGTTGCATCACCTCTTCGGGTAACGCCCGAAATTCCGGGGTGTAAATCAGGAACGACAGCGGATATTTGAACAGCCGCTCGTTGAGATCCAGCTGGCGCAACGATGCCCCCGTGCTCGCGAAGGGGCCTCGCGATTGAAAGAGCTGCTCAAAGTTGCTGGTGCCCGATATCGCGCACTCCAGCTTCGGCTCATCGACCATCAGCAACGCGTCGACCAAAGCGTTGGCCGATGCCGCGATGCGGCGCTGGGTACTCTCGCTGCGATGCCCTGCCGGCCTGCCGAGGGCATGGTTCATAGCTTCATCCATCGCAACCGCCTGCCGAGTCTCGTAGTTCGCGCGCGTGATCAGATTGTGCACTCGCGTTTGATGCTCGAGAACCAACAGGGCAACCAAATCGCTCGTCGGCTTCAAGTGCAGGTCGGGACGAACCCGCGTTGGCAATTCCTTGAGGTTCGCACCGATCTCCCTATCGATCTTCTGCGGGTCGGAGCGATCCGTCGCAAACGCATTCCCCATATGCCGCATCGAGCCATGGGTTCCTGTCACATACCATCCACCCCAGCGCTGCTCCCACGGGCTGCGATAGTCCGTCGCAAAGCTGCTCGCACCAGTCCGAGGCCGACCGGACCGGTCCGGGAAAATGGAACGGACCAAGTAGCCGGGAACATTCTCCGTGCGCGTGGTCGCGTGGCAGGAAAGGCAATTGCCGCGATCGCGCACCAATTTAACGTTCCCACCGATTGGCGATGCGACCGCCGGCGATTCCTCCTCCACGTCGAGTTCGCTCCCATTTCCTTCCAGCGTGTAAAACACCGGCCCCAGAAAAGGATCGTTGGCTGCAAGCTCAACAATGTCGCTCCCAGGAACGTACCCCAGATAAACGGAGTCGCTGAAGAAGATCGCTCGTGGATTGGCGGGCGAAATCTTGTGGATCTGAAGACTGGTTTTCGAGAAAACCAATACCTGCGATTCCGGCGGGACATCCAGTTCCTTCAACAACGCAGGCAAGTATCCATGCCGTTCATCGCGCTGCAAAACGATTTCCCCCGCAGCAAGTCTTCGCTGCAATCGAGCAACCGGATCGTTGGATTCCGTAGCGCTGTACCGGATCGGCGGCAGTTCGAATCCGTCTTCGCACCATCCAATCGAGATCCCGAGCGACACCAGAACGCAGAATCCCACGATCGAGCAAGGACATTGGCTTCGGGTCATCTTTCCCACCCTCCTTGTCTCTATTATCGCTCGCGGAGACGCTAAAGTCGACCGCGGGATTGTCAAACGCGGTGTGGTCTTTCGTCCCTCCGACGTGTATTCTGCGCCTAACGAACCGGTAAGAACATGTCTTCCGGGGATACGTTTTTTCCAGCAAATGTATCCATCCCAAACCCTCATGCCCCGATCCAAAACGAAAGCGGCACGGCGCGAACCGTCCATCAAGTCTCGTCGGAACGGAAGAAACGGGTCCGCTGCGGCCAAACGATGCGGCGACGTCTGCGTCCGAATCATTGACCGGAATGCACTCCACCGCGAAGATTTCGATCGCTTTCCTACATGCCGCTAATTCCCCGGACGCGTTTCTGAACAACTCACTGCACCGAAGTTGAAACTTGTTGAATTACTGATGAGCAAGATCGAACCGTCATTTACACGATCCGACGATATCTATGACGTTGCGATCGTTGGATTGGGAGGAGCCGGGTCGGCAGTTTGCTACTCGCTCGCCAAACGCGGCCTGAGGGTGCTCGGCATCGACCAGTATCGTCCTCCGCACGATTTCGGAAGTTCGCACGGAGATACACGAATTATTCGAAAATCCTATTTCGAGCACCCCAGCTATGTGCCGCTCCTCGTCAAGGCCTACTCGCTCTGGCAAGAGCTCGAGGCTCATAGCCAAAACCAGCTCTATTTTCCGACGGGTCTTCTCGAGATGGGACCTGGCGATGGAGTTGTCATTCAAGGCATCTTGAGAAGTGCCAACGAGCACCAACTCCCCATCGAACAATGGACCATGGAGGAAGCCATGTCGCACTTCCCCGGCGTTGATGGAGATCCGAGTTGGACCGCGATCTTTGAGAAAGATGCAGGCTACTTGCTGGTGGAAAAATGTGTTGCAACGTATCTCGAACAAGCGGAGCGATGGGGCGCCACGCTGAGATACCGCGAAAAAATGACGGCATGGACCGCTGCGTCGCAAGCCGTTCAAATCCAGCTGCCCCATGAAACGCTTCACGCCAAGAAACTCGTCCTGTGCGCTGGCCCCTGGGCTCGCCAAGCTTTGGCTGCCTATCAGCTACCTTTGCAGGTCCTCCGCAAGCACCTCTACTGGTACCGTTCGGGGTCGCAAAGCTATCTCCAGTCGCATGGCTTCCCCTGTTTCTTCTACGACACACCCAGTGGATATTTCTATGGCTTTCCCGAACATGGCGAATTCGGACTCAAAGTTGCCCGGCACAGCGGAGGCACCCCCATCGAGCATGTTGGCGATCCCCATGTGCGAGAACCGGAGGACGAAAAGCGTGTGGAGGAGTTTGTGCGACGCTACTTGCCCGCCGCCGCCGACCCACACGCGAACTCGTTGGACCTGTCGCGTTGGAGCGGTTGCTATTACACGATGACTCCCGACGAGCACTTCATCGTCGATCGCTTGCCGGACCTGCCTCAAGTCATCGTCATCGCAGGCCTGTCAGGACATGGTTTTAAATTCGCATCCGTACTTGGAGAGATCGCCAGTCAATTGGCCATGGACGAAGATGTCGGCGTGGACATTCGATTTCTCGGAATCGATCGCTTCCTCAGCGCCCGATAAGGAATCAGGCCGAGAGCAGCATCGACTGGGGGTAGGGTACGACATCCTCCCAGCAGATCCCCGGTCGGTAATCTCGACAGCCGACACGCTCCGCAACACGCTGCGTCAAACGGGACGCGAAATTCCCAGGGGTATGAAACGCGAGGAATCGTTGTCCCGCGACCCCAATCCGAAAATGCCTGCTCGCATCCAAACCCGACCTGAGACTGTCGGCAAACACATCAGGCCTCAACGTGTCGCATGTGTCCCCCAGTCCAAACAGCGGAATCGTTTGTTCCATCCAACCGATCGCATTGGCCAGCACCGGCACGCCCACTCGAGCCGCCCGAATCACAATGCTGGCCGAAAACAAATGCCGAGGATACGGAGTACAGACAAGATCCGCAGCGATGCATGCAGCCCACAACTCTTCGTTGGACAAGTGCCGATTCAGAAACAGGATCCGATTCTCGGACAGCCATTGCGGATAGCGTTCGGACAAAAGCGTTCGGATCTCAGCGGTCGCTTTGCCCGCCAGCAAGACTCGGTCATCCGATTTCAGACCGGGTGCCGCCAAGGTAAAGGCCTCAAGAAGCTCTGAAACCCCTTTCCGAGGCTCGAGCAATCCCGCCAGCGAAATGATTCGGCCATCGAGCGGTATGCCGAGAAGCCTCCTGGCTTGCTCGCGCGTCAGGGCGGGCGGCGCCTCCACCGGATCCGGCAAGAGGGACGCGACTTGAGCCAGACGGGGCGAAAAACTCCGCATGCTCCGAAATGCATGAGGCACGATGTGATGAATTCGGGACCACGGCCCCCGCTCCAAAATCGAAAGCGCCATGCGCTCGCGGATTCGGGAAAGCCATTTCTGCTGAGGGTGGGCATACTTGCCCGAAAGGAGGACGATTTCCGCCTCGATTTGATTTCGTTTGATTTTGTGGGCGATAGGGTTCGGTATGCCACCGCATGATGCGACAGGATTGCCGAAAGGAATGAAAACATGCTGCGGTTGGATCCATTTCAACCCAATACCCAAGGAACGCCACAAGCCAAAAATACCACTCGGACCGTTCACTCGGATCGATCCCGAGGATTTGCGCTTGGAAAACGTATCCAGCGCCGTGACGTGCATGGAATCAATCACATCCTCCAGATGGGACGCAAACTCCTCCGATCGAACCGCCTCGGAACTCGTGACCAAATGCACCTCGCAACCAAGGTCCAGCAGTCCCTCGGCCAGGTGATGCACATAAGCCAAGTTGTGGCCAGCATATTGAGGTTCAAAGACCAAAACGCGCATGAATTACCTACCGAGAATGCCCAAGGACGACATGTCGCAGACCGCACTCCGCACGCCGATCATCTCAAAATCGACACCCGAAGCCAAGAGCAGTCCCGATCGCAAGAAAGCTAGCAAAGCGCGCGATTGCTGGCCCCGGCGTCACGTTCCGACGATGCTGGCGGAAGGCCTATCCGAAAACCCAAGAAACCGCAGCGAACCCGCAGCCCGCGAATCATGAGTGCAATTCGCGAATCGAGAGGGAGGGGTGCGCGTGCGGGGCGATGCCTTGCGATGCTTAGCTGAGAATTTCCTGGACGACCCGACACGGCTCGACGCCGGTCAAACGGCTATCGAGCCCCTGAAACTTGAAGCTGAATCGTTGATGATCGATTCCCAAAAGATGCAGGATCGTCGCATGCACATCGTGGACGGAGACACGGTTTTCGACGGCGTGGTACCCGAACTCGTCGGTGGCTCCGTAGATGGAACCGGGTTTGAACCCTCCGCCGGCAAACCACATGGTAAATCCGGCCAGATGGTGGTCGCGTCCGTCTCCTTGCGCCATCGGTGTGCGTCCGAACTCTGAGCCGAAGACGATGACGGTGTCTTTGAGCATATCGCGCTGTTTGAGATCGGTGATCAATGCAGCCACTCCTTGATCGACCTCCTTGGCCGTACCGGCCGAATGATCTTTGACGGCCCCGTGGTGATCCCAGTCGCGATGGTATAGCTGGATGAAACGGACGCCCCGTTCGGCCAATCTTCGCGCCAACAAGCAGTTGGAAGCAAACGATCCATCACCACCGCGCGTCCCATAGAGATCAAAAACATGCTGAGGCTCGTTGGATACATCCATCAATTCGGGCACGCTCGATTGCATGCGAAACGCGAGTTCGTACTGTCGTATCCGGGTGGCGATTTCCGGATCGTCGAGCCGTTTTTCCGCCAAGGAGTTCAGCGACTGGATCGCATCGACGACTTGGCGCTGCTGCGAGGGCGAGACCCCCTTTGGATTTCCGACATACAACACAGGGTCACCGGTGCCGCGGAATTCGACTCCTTGATATTGTCCGGGCAGGAATCCGGAGTGCCATTGCCGCGCCGCGATCGGCTGTTTCTGGCCATACTTGCCCGTGGATACCATCACCACGAAGCCTGGCAGATTTTCCGACTCGGCACCCAAGCCGTACAACAGCCAAGACCCCATGGCTGGCCGTCCACTGATCATGGAACCGGTGTTCATGAAGGTGTGCGCTGGATCATGGTTGATGGCATCGGTATGCACCGTTCTGATGATACAGAGTTCGTCAACAATGGAAGCCATCCGAGGAAA
>JBKDPB010000247.1:0-4919 GCA_046342615.1 Planctomycetota bacterium
GGCGAAAAGGCTTGGCACTCCGGACGTGAACGCATCAACTCCTTCCGAAAACCGCTCGTCGAATGCCAACCCAATGAACTCTGGAAAGGGGAACTCGATCTCGAACTAACGCAGTTTGTCGCCCTCACCGTACAGCTCGAGAGCGTGGTCAAGAAACTCGAAGCCTTAGGCCAGGCCGATCCTCGCATCCAACGCATTCGAACTATCCCTGGCTTGGGACCTCGAACGGCTGAGATCCGCGTTGCCTGCATCGACGATCCGCATCGATTCAATAACGGTCGTGAAGTCTCAGCCTATTTCGGACTCGTACCACGTCAGTATCAATCCGGCGAAACCGACCGCAATGGAAGGATCACCAAGCGTGGCAACCCGTCGCTGATCGCCCCAAGAAGAGCGTAAGGACGGCCACAGCCAAGAGGTCCCGCTCGAAAACAACTGTCGTACCCAATGTCGCTCCACCATCCAATCCAACCAAACGAACAACGCCAAAATCAACGGCACGAACCAACCTCAAACCTTACTCCTTACCCCATACCACTGACCGACTTCCCAGGAGGATTCGCCGCCAAACACGATGACTTAGCCAAGGACAAGACGACGAGCGGACTTTAGGCTGTAGGCGTTAGGCGACAGGTTTTCAGAGCATGCCGCTAGATCGCTTGCGAAATCGAAACTACTTGTTTCTCAAGTCTCATCGCTCAAGCCTCAGACCTTATTCGAGAACCAAGCATGGATAACTGAGGGGATGCAACCTGCCACGCAGGCCCAAAAGAGTGAAATGCATCCACACCTCGAATAGTCGCCTAATCACCCATCCTTGATGCGACCGACAAGCGGCTCCGACGATCGTCACCTAGGTAAAGGACAAAACAAATGTAGGCTCAAAAAAAAACCCAAAAACAGTGGCGACCGTCACTTGCAAACCCAGGACTTCATAGTCGGCGGCGATGACCGAGTTGCGGCCAGTGAGGCAACCGTAAGGAAACGCCCAATCCGCAACTTCGGTGCATGGTTTTGTTCGGCATTAAGACTCAGGGAAATGTCCGATCATGGCTGACTCAAGGTCCGATCGAAAATCGGTAATATCCAGATTTTCAAGTGCTTTGACGACAACCGCCTTTGCGTCAGGGAGTCGATCGTTTAGGGCCAACAAGGCGACCAGTCGACAAGTTTTCTCACGAAATATTCTGTCTGCAAGTAGTGGCGGACAATCGTTTCGCCCTGCAAACGACTCTTCGTGTTTTCGTCCAATGGTCCACGCGCTTATGTTCGTCTCGACAGTGCGGTCTATTTCTAAGAATGGCCCACATTCTTTGTACAAGCCACGGGACACCAGCAAGGGTTCAACAACATGGTAGATTCCTGCGGCCGCATCATGGTTCGCCCTTGCGATATCGAGAAACAGCGATACTGTTCTCTCGTCATCGCCCAGATAGCGATTCAATGCCGAGAGTTCATGAAACGCGTTAAAGTCTCCAACGGATTCCCGACATCGGTCCGCGGTGCGATCCCGTAGCGCAAGAAACGCCTTCATCGCCGGTTCATAAATAGTTGCAAGTTCCATCCAGTAGCCTAAAGCAAAGGAAAGTCTCACACCGCCCATACCGCGTTCATAGCGAGAGTTCTCAAAAAACCATTCGAACTTCTGGAGCGACTCGTAGAACCTTCCATCTCGCCGATCAGCATCTGCGGCTTGAAGCACATCCGAGCATGATTGATTTGGTTTAGGTTGGAATGACATAGAGGCTTCGTTTCCTGCCGAACGTTACCGATCACCCAGCGGCGGGGGAAGAAGTGTCCACCCCAGAAGCGGCCGATCCGCCGCTTGGGTGCATCGGTTTGTTCGGACTTTTCCTCCGATCTTTCAAGCGGTCCCCAACGAGTTTCTCTCGCGAACGCAAATCCGCAAAGATTCGAGCGACGTCGTAGTCAAACGCAGCTGCCAGTTGGTCCTTCGTGTCTCGAACTTGCTGGACGATCGGATCATTCTTCATCACTCGGTTCCTCGAAAAGCTCTTCTGGCGTGCATATCGTGGGCATCTCAAACCCGGCCAAACGACACAAGTTAGCAACACGTTTTGCAATCTGGGCATTTGCCAAATGCTTGCAGTTCCACGTCAACAAGTATTGTACACCGTGGACTGTTGCCACGGCAATGTGTGCCGCATCGCGAATAGCTTTCGGAGGAAGAATCCCCGATTTCATTATGGATTCGGTTAGTTGCTCCGCATCGACAGTCACGGCCAAAGAATTCAGGGAATCCGCTACGAAAAGCCGTTTCCTCACTTCGGACGGATCGCCAACGGAAATTTCGTCGATCACGACCTGAGAGATAAAGCATTCGAAGGCTGTTCGGCGATACGCCCACCAATCCAAAGTGGTTTTCTGGTGGCCAGCGATCACTACATCTTTTGCAGGTAACGCAACAAGGTAGCTAAGAATGGTAGTCTCGATGTAAACGCTTTCCATTTATTTTTCGTCACACTTCCTTGTCCGAACGACACACGTCACCGAGTCGCGGCGATTGACGTACCATTGCAAAAAAGGCACCGTCCGCGACTTCGGTGCACGTGATTGTTCGTCGTCTGGATACAGCCCTCGATCAACGTGTTGCAGACTGCCGCACTTGGAGTTTTTTTTCGGTCTGGCACTGTATAGATCGTCCGTCCTTCAAGCCCGTTTCGGTAGCAAGATTTTCGCCGATTCCATCACTCCATTGTCCAGAAGTATAATCGACAAGCAACACAAGCTCAGAGTCGTCAAGCTTCCGAATGGCCTGGTACTCGGTGATGGCCGTAAGGAACGGGGATTTACCATCGTATTCAAATCGAAGGTAGCCCCCAGGGATTAACAACGCTGCGAGAGCGTCCTCGTTTTCTGGGCCACCAAGGTAGTCAGTAAATCGTTCGTCGTTGTAAACAAGTCCATCATACGAACTCAGTATCGCCGGATCTTCGACCATCTGATCATCATCTCCGAAAACACAAGCGATGCCTTTCACGATTACGTGCATACGGACCGATTTCCCGTGGTGCTTGACGACGAACGCCACCGATAACCGAGCGGCGGACAAAAATGTTGATTTCAGGAAACGCCCGATCCGCCGCTTGGGTTCATCGGATTGTTCGTCGATTTCTGCGTCCGGCCTGCGTTCATTGGGTGAATAAATTCGCAATGGTCAAGCAAGTCTTCAAGCCGGTCATCAAGTACCACATCTGGTTTCGGTAGGAAGCATACAAAGCAATCCGCGATGCCGAGTTTCGTGGCAATGTCTCGCGAGTACTGAGCGCCGCCGCGACTCCAGCAATATAGCACATTTCCGGCGTTGAACATCTCCCGAACGTAGTCAATAGCGCTCGGTATTGGTATCTGTTTGGGTCCAAAAGATCGAATGAGAGTGTCATCGACGTCGACAAAGATTACGGTCTCTTTGCGAGGGTTTGGGTCAATCATCGTGTCATCGAGTATTTCAGTAATCATTCCGTGAGCAGTGTTATTCCGTCCCTCTGCAATCATAAACGATGAACCAGTCTGCAACCTTGAGTTTTGAAGGTCAGGTCGTAGAAAGGTGATCATTGCATCACAGGTATCTCCGGGCTCGACGCATTGGTCTTCTGGAATAGTAGTGATCGTGATGCCGTTCTCTTCACCACGGTATCGAAAATGTGGCCGATAGCCAGAATAGAATGCACTTCTTCGTCCGCCAGCGGCGGTTGGAATTGAGAGCAGTTTCACACGGATGTGCGCGATCATGGCTCTTTCGACGAACAACGCACAGGATCACCAAGCCCCCGCAGTGATCCTTCCAATTTAGTAACGCACCGTCGGGGGCTTTGGTGCATACGATTGTTTGGCGTAGTGGTCGCATAACGGCACCGATAACCCAAGCGGCGGATCGGGCGTTTCCTGATATCAAAATTTTTTGGCCGCCGCTGGGTTATCGGTGCCGTTCGTCTCACTCATACAGTCCGCGATGACACAACACGCCAATATCAAATAAAACCACACTGGCTGCGTTCCCAGGCTCGAGCACTACCACATTATGAATCGCGTGCAACGCATCTCGCATCCGCTCATACCGATACCCCCGGCAATCGCACGCGTAGCTATGCGGTACGCATCGCTTCGCCCTTGCTGCCGATGGACGCGACGAACCATCGGTCGCCGAGAGTGGCCGGATTTGTGTTTTCGATCAGTGTCGTGTTTGCCAGAGTCTGGGACACTCATCATTTCACGACTGAGCCCGCTGAAGTTTTGTCTTTCCGGCTATAGTGCCATAGCCCGAAGAGTATCATTACTTGCAGCAGCAGCACGATTGCGTAGACAATAACAGTGGACCAATCGAAGCTGTAGCCGCCTTGGATTGTGCCGATAGAAGAGCCAACAGCCCAAGTCATTGGGAACAGTACAAGGATATTCCTTAAAAACCCAAATACGACGCCGTAGAACACTCCGAAACCGAACAGCATCAATACCATGTCGATTGGGAAAGTGCCGATATGATATGCCGCAAAAGCTGCCCCGGCAATTATGGGAGCCAAAATGTATCCAAATGCTCTTTCAAACCTCAACTGTAGCCATCCGTAAACAAACAGCGGCTCCCACAAAGAAATACCGTTAAAGATTACATGTGGAATGGGGTTTCCATGGAATCCTTCCAGCGTCTCAAAAAGAGTATTCGAGAATATTGCTGCGAGCACCGCAGATATCAGAATCGAGAAAAATGCATTTTGTCTTTTGATCCCTAATCCTGACAAGCCCTCTTTGCATAGAACGAGAACAACAAACGCAGGGATCGTTGTGTTGAGAAGCAGATGTCCAATGCCTACGAAACCAATAAAGAAAACAGCAGGCTGCTCGAAACCGTACTTCGCATTGAGGTAGTATATTCCGATCATCATTACTGCTGTGATCGATGC
>JBKDPB010000248.1:0-26490 GCA_046342615.1 Planctomycetota bacterium
GACCTAGACCATGCGAACCATCAATACATCCATCGATCCGTCGCAATCGTTTGCGGTTTGCGCGGTTCTCATTGCGCTGAACTGCATCGCATCCAACGTCGCATCGGCACAGGAAAACGCCAAGCCTCAGGGGGAATTCATTTACGAACATGCGCCGTTTCCCAGCTGCCACGCATCAACCATCGAAGAAACCCCGGAGGGACTCGTGGCAGCATGGTTTGGAGGTACCCATGAAAAGCATCCGGATGTCGGCATCTGGGTTTCTCGCCGCACGAAGGATACCTGGACAGCACCGGTGGAAGTCGCCAACGGCGTTGTTTCCACAACCCACCGCTACCCCACATGGAACCCTGTTCTGTTTCAACCGCAAGCGAGCCATGGAAAGAACGCCCCGCTCGTGCTGTTCTACAAAGTTGGCCCCAGCCCCGAAACGTGGTGGGGCATGATGACCACCAGCAGCGATGGGGGTGTCACATGGTCGAAGCCGACCCGATTACCTGACGGGATCCTCGGACCGATCAAGAACAAGCCGATCGAACTGGCGGACGGAACCTGGCTGTGCCCCTCGAGCAACGAGACCGAAGAAGAACCGAGCAAATGGCAGGTCCACTTCGAGTGGACGCGAGACGGCGGCGCGACATGGTCTCGCACCCTACCGCTGAACGATGGGGTCGCTATCCAAGCCATCCAACCCAGCATCCTCCGCGTCGAGCCCACGCTGCTGCGGGCGATCGGCCGGACGCGACAGGATCGAGTGTTTGAATCGGACTCGCGCGACGGGGGACGATCCTGGTCTCCCCTGCGGCTCGGTCAACTCCCAAACAATAATTCAGGCATCGATGCACTGACGCTCAAGTCGGGGCTGCACCTGATCGTCTACAACCATGTGCCGGGAACCCCCGGCGAATGGGGTGGCAAGCGAACTCCCCTGAACGTTGCGACCTCCAAGGATGCAATCGCGTGGACGCCATCGGTCGTGCTCGAAGATACTCCTGGCGAATTCAGCTACCCCGCCATCATCCAATCGAGCGATGGGATGATCCACATCACCTACACGTGGAACCGAGTCAAGATCAAGCACGTGGTTCTCGACCCTGCCAAGCTGTAGCGTCGCAGAGATCCGCTACTGGCGAGGCAACGACGCCAAGTCGAATTCGGGCGGCGTGTTCGAGCTGCTCGATCGCTCAAACACAGCACCCGGCTTTTGCGTCCCATCGAAAAAGCCGCAGTTCCTCAGGTAGAATCGATCTCCGAACGCGCCGCCATCGAAATCGAGACGGTGTCCGCCTTGCCCGGTCGCATCAACCGAGAAACGCGCACTGAGGCATTCATGCCACGCTCCGGACTTGCTACGGATCCACACATTGCCGTGCTGACCTCGACGCATTTGATCCCCCGTATTCGGATCGAAGTTTTCGAGAAACGAGTGAAACCCGCGCAGATACGTTTCCGTTTTCGGTCGACGGAAGCTCGCGATCAACCTCCATTCGTTTTCGGTTGTGTCACCGAACCATGCGGTGTAGATCGTGCTGCCCTCCCCATCGGGAACCACCTGCGTCAGGAACCGATAGGTCTTTCCGGCCGACCATGGATAGACGAGATAGCTCTGCCCTCCGGATCCTTCGTTTCCGAACTCGCCGGTTCGCACCCCTGGACCTTTGGCAAGCAGTTGCACCCGCTGGTCGTCCGGAATCTTGCGAGGGTCATCCGTTTGGAACGGGCTCCAGACCGAAAACAACACGCGGCGTTCCGTCGGGCTATTGACTTGAATGCCGAAGTATCCTTCGCCGAAACCATTCGCCATGAAATACGAACCCGTCGGGTCCTCGCCCTCCGCCACGGTGATCTCGCTGTACCCGTATTCGATCAGCACATCGCGTGGGACGACGTAGCTGAGATGCACCGACGGCCCGCGACGGCCCCAGTAAAACATGTTTCCTTCATGGGTCGCAACCCGAGTGACGACCAGCCCCTCGGTATCAGAACGAATCACCAATCCCTTCAGTTCGAGAGTCGCCTTCCCCGCCGACTCCAAGATCCGCAGTTCGACGCGAACATAGCCAGGCCCTTTCAAATCGTGGGTCCCCGCGCTCCGGACCTTTCCGCCTTCCCCCCCGATACTCATGGTTACACGCTCCCGTCCCACGGCGACCTCCATCGGTATAAGGCCACTGCTCGTCTCGGCCTCCACAGCGAGACCGATACGCGCTGGACGATCGATGTGGAAGTAGATGGAAACCACGGTATCCGTATCGTTCCAACGCAAAATGGAGTTGCGATCCGCGCGTGGCAACCCTTGGCCTGGATCGCGCGGAAAGCTGTTCCCCGCAGCGGGTATCGACCAAGACACCTCGTCTGCTTCGACCGCGCGGAAGTGGCCCCATCCGAATGCGACCAGCATGCATGCCATGAGCCGAACAAAGAACCGAAGAAAACGCAGTTGATCCATAGAGACAGCCAACATCGCTCAGGGAATGAAACGAAATTCGTTCGAATGCTAAGACTGCATTCTAACAAGCCGGTCCCGCCCCGTCGCCCCAGAACGCTCGGCTGACCTACTCTTTCGAATCCTTGCTCTTCCCCCGTTTGCCCGCGGACGAACATATGGCGAGGACAGCCGGATGCTTGACCTTTCGCTCCACGGATAATGCATAGAACCGTTCCACGATGGGAAGCTCGCCAATCCTTCGCACGCCGTACATCCGTTCGACCTCGTCGACGATGATCGTCGGGACAACAAAAACGCCGAGTCCCTCCTTGCCTGCGATCTTGAGCATCGCAGCATCCGCAAACTCGCATCGAACGTCAGGCTCGATCTGATGCTCGTCAAACCACAAGTCGAGAGATCGGCGGAGCATCGTATCGGTAGTCGGCAACAAGAATGGTGCACGATGCAAGTTGGCTGGAAATGATTTGCCCGAAGCCAACTGCGCAACGAGCCTCGGCACCGCCAACACGCTGACCGATGATTCGCCGAGCAAATGCGAATACGCCTTCACGCTGTAGCGCGGATCCATCGGCGTGTCCGACAAAACGACGTCGAGCCGATGGATGCTCAGCTCGCTGATCAAATCCTGGAGCGGGCCTTCGTGGCAAACCAAACGCATGGTCGTCTCGAGCTTCAGCGCAGGCTCGAGCAACCGGTACGCCACCATCTTGGGCATCACATCCTTGACCCCAACACGAAACAGCATCGGCGCACCCAACGGATTTCCGCGGAGGGCATTGAGCATCTCCTCACCCGTTGCGAAGATGTCGTTGGCGTACTGCAGCACCGATTCGCCAACCTCGGTCACGGCCAACCCTCGGCCCGACTTCCGAATCAACTGGCGGCCAAGATGCTTCTCCAACTCCTTGATCTGGATGCTCAAGGTCGCCGGTGTCACGTGAAGTTTGGCAGCCGCGCGCGTCATGGATCCCTCGCGAGCCGTCACCCAAAAGTACATCAAGTGGTGATAATTCAGCGATTCCACGGGCCGGACTCCTTCCTCGAATGTTTGATTTTTTCAAACAATTGTTGTAGCAAAATCAGCCTGCTTCCGCGACGGAGTCGCCGTATTATTCCTTTGTGGACTCAACCCTTGGACTCGCAACTCGGAGAAATTGATCGTGCTAGTGTCTATACATGCAAAGGGCGAGGCCCTCCCCAACGGCCTGCGAGGCTGGATCGAAGATCGGATTTTGTCGGCTGTATCGAGGTTAGCGGACCGGGGTCGGCAGGTGGATGTTTACTTGACCGATGAAAACGGTCCACTCCGTGCGGGGTGGGACAAATCCTGTCGCGTGGTGGTGAGCATCGCTCGCGAGCCGCAATTGGTGGTGGCGGATCGCGATTCGAACATCGCCAGAATGATCGACCGAGTTTCCGATCGGCTATCGCGTTGCGTGATGAAACGCTGCGCGCGGCAACGACGACATCGCGGAGCACCAGCGCGCGATCTCGTCGACGACGAATTGTAGACGGGGGAGGGACGGCCCGTGGTCAGGAGCCGAGCATCTTGCCGCAGTGCCGGCTCCTGGCCAAAGATTGTGTGTCTGGTCCGAAATCACACGGAGGACATGTGGCTGCGGGTGCGCTCGCGTCACTTGGCGGCAACAAAAAGGGCGGAGGTGAGTCGACCGTGAACCGACGGGAACGGCTCGCGGCGGACATTGGGGACGCTAAGCGGCGCACGCGAGACCAAAGGTCTGGGCAACTGCCTCGTTGGTAACCTGCCCGCGATGGATATTGAGCGCGTCCCGGATCGGCTTGGACTCGCTGATCGCGCGATCGACGCCGAGTTGCGCGATTTGCACAATCCATGGGAGGGTGACATTGCACAGGGCGAACGTGCTGGTGCGCCCTACCGCTCCGGGCATGTTCGTGACGCAGTAGTGCAGGACATCTTCGACGATGTATGTCGGCTTCTTGTGGGTCGTCGGTCGACTGGTTTCGACGCATCCCCCTTGGTCGATCGCCACATCGATAATCACGCTGCCGGGCTTCATGAGCCGCAGGTCTTCGCCGCGCACGAGGTACGGCGCCTTGGCTCCGGGGATCAAAACGGCTCCGATGACCAAGTCCGCCAAGCGCAACTGTTCGCGAATGGTGTAGCGATCGCTGAAGAGGACATTGACGTTGGGAGGCATGACGTCATCGAGGTAACGCATGCGATCCAAGTTGACGTCGAGGATAGCGACGTCGGCGCGAAAACCCGCAGCGATTCTGGCGGCGTTGGTTCCGACGATCCCTCCTCCCAGAATCGTAATGTGCGCGGGAGCGACCCCGGGGACTCCACCGAGCAGGATCCCTCTCCCCATTTGAGGTCGCTCGAGATACTTCGCTCCTTCCTGAATACTCATCCGGCCAGCGACTTCGCTCATCGGAGTCAGGAGCGGCAGACGCCCCTGGGCATCCCGCAAGGTTTCGTAGGCCAAGCAGGACGCGCCGCTCGCGATCATCGCTTCGGTCAGGCCCCGATCCGCGGCGAAGTGAAAATAGGTAAAGAGCGCCTGCCCCTTGCGAATCGCGGGAAACTCGGAGGGTTGAGGCTCTTTGACTTTCACCACGAGGTCCGCCTCGCGAAAGACGTCTTCGCCGCTGGCGACCAGTTCGGCTCCCGCTTGAAGATACGCATGATCGGCCAACCCGGATCCTAGCCCTGCGCCGGCTTGGACGAGGACCTTGTGGCCACGCTGCACGAGTTCCTCAACCCCCACGGGGAGAATGGCGACTCGATACTCGTCCTCTTTGATCTCTTTGGGGATTCCTACAATCACGTCTAGGTCTCTCTTGTGCTTCGGGTTACCATCATTCGTCCTGCCCAAGTGTAACTCTTGAGCAAACCTCTCGCCACCTACCTCCACAATACACCCATGGCAATCGGAACTCCGCCATCCGACCCCAGTTCTTCCAACGCGCTGCAGCCTCCCGTCAAGGGCTGGGATATCGCTCGCCAATTGGGCCCTGGACTGATTATCGCAGCATCGATCGTAGGAAGCGGGGAACTGATCGCAACCACCCTCACTGGAGCCCGATCGGGCTTGTCGCTCCTGTGGCTGATCATTCTCGGTTGCGTTGTCAAAGTTTTTGCGCAAATCGAAATCGGTCGGTTCACCGTATCCACCGGTATACCTCCCCTTTCAGCGATGAGCTTGATACCGGGACCGCGGGTTCCGCGCCGCGGCAACTGGTTGGTTTGGTATTGGTTCTTCATGTGGTTCTGCAGCATCGGACAACTCGGCGGCATCGCAGGAGGCGTGGGACAAGTTCTATCCCTCGTCCAACCCCTGACACAACAAGGCGCGGACTACCAGCGCATCGGTAGCATGGAAGCCAAACTCAAGCTGGATCGCGTGGTCGCCCGCTCTTCAGAGACCGCGTCGTCCCCGTCCCTTTCCTCGGCGGCGACAGAATCGGAGTCGGAGTTGCAGCGCGTCAAGCAAGAATACATTCAGCGCTATGGCTCTCCGAACCATGGCACCCAGCGGAGCCTGCCTCGTCCCATCGACGATCGGCTGTGGGCGATCCCCATCGCATTGATCACCTCGGCCATGTTGATCTACGGCAGCTATGGTTTGATTCAGTCTGCGGCCACCGCGATGGTGGCGATATTCACGTTCATTACCATGGCAGCCGTTGTAGGTATGCAATGGAAGCCGGAATGGGCGATCCCCGCCAACGAGTGGATCCGCGGCCTCTCGTTTGGGTTACCCGAAGGGGACCGAGCCAAGTCGATTGCAATGGCCTTGGCGGCAGTCGGGATCATCGGTGTGGGATCGGCAGAGTTGATTCAGTACCCGTACTGGTGCTTGGAAAAAGGGTATGCGCGGTTCACCGGACCGAATGATGGGACCGAGGGATGGCTGGAGCGAGCGCGGGGATGGCTGCGCGTCATGCTGGTGGATATCTGGGTCTCGATGTTGATTTACACCACCGCGACGCTAGGGTTCTTTGCATTGGGTGCGGGGATCCTGTTCCGATCCGGTATCGTGCCGGAGAGTTCCAACCTGATTCAAACCCTGTCCGTGATGTACAAGCCCTTCCTCGGATCCTGGGCTCCACCGGTTTACTTGATCGGGGCGTTCGTCGTTCTGTACTCCACCTTCTTCGTTGCCAATGCCAGCCATGCACGCACCTTTACCGACGGGTTATCGATCTTGCACCTGATCGGCCAGGACAGCGCGACTCAAGCTCGAAGCGTGAAGTTCCTCAGCGGCCTCTTCCCCATCCTCTGCCTGCTGGTCTACTGGTATTTGCCCGAGCCAACCTGGCTGGTCCTGTTGAGCGGTTCGGCGCAAGCCGTGATGCTGCCGATGCTCGGATTCGCCGCTCTCTACTTCCGATATGCGATGTCGGTCCCGGAGTTGCGAAGCGGTCGCTGGTTCGATGTCGGCTTGTGGGGAAGCGTGATCCTGCTCTTCGCGCTGGGCATTTCCAACTTGCTCTTCGAAGTTCTCAAGTTCACGGGCCCTTGATCAACGACCGCTACCGCGCGGCTGAAGAGGGTTGTAATCCCTCGGACTTGGAAGTGCGGAACCAGGCGAATTTTGAGCGCCAGGTCGAGCGGGAGGTGCCGAGGGACCTGGATTTTGCGCATCCACAGGACGCTGGTATTGGGGAGGAATCGAACCCTCGAAGCGTCGGATTTGCGCGTCGAGTTGCCCTGTCTTGAGCCGCATCGTCGCCGAGCTCACCTGAAACTCGTCGGCCTCCTTCCGCTGATCCCCGTACGGGATGCGGCGTATGGTCGCGCCGCGCCGCGATGTGCCTTCGATCCGGACCGCATCTTCCATCGCAGCGTATCCGATCCGATTCGCATCGATCACCACGTCTCCCGAATCCGTTCGACTGGCCAACTGAGCGTTTCCTAACGCATCGATTTCCCACGAGGCTTCTTTGGAACCGAGGCGAGTCTGGTTGTAACTGAGTTCCGACGAATCGAACAGATTCAACTGATCGCACAGCAATCGCGATTGGTTCGGGCCCAAGGTTTCGGCCTGGCGCACATCGACAGCTCCGTTCCAATCGCGAATGGGCCCGAGCAAGGAATCGATTTTCTCATAGAACGAAACCATCTTCTGCTGCATGGAACCCTCCACGCGCCCGAGGAAGGTCAAGTGCAGACACTGGAGCGTTGAAGCACCCGTGCTGACCGGGCCAGGTACGCGAGGAACACTCAAAGGAGATGCGCCGGATGCGAGCGGATTGGCTTGGCCAATCCGACGGCTCAACAATTGGCCCGGTCCGAGCCCCGCCCAATTCTGCGTTGGAACATTCAGTTCGAGCCGTGGCAGCAAGAGGTTTTCCGTCGACTGGCGAACTCCCTTCATGTCGGTCTGCACCGCCTTGATGTCGACATCGCCATCCAGGCGCACGATGCGCATCTCCGGCTTTGTGTTGTCCGCACGATTCCGGAGATCCGGCCGATCCGTTCGGTAACGAAGCGGAACTTGACTGGCCATCTCCAACGTCATTGTCGATGCACTGGCCATCACATGCCACAGGGTATCGACACCCGTTTGCATCCGACAATCCAACGTCACTCCCCCTCCAAAGCGAGCCGATTTGCCATCAAAGGTCATATACTCACCCCACTGCAACCGCGGCGCCGATTGCCATTCAATCGATGCGAGACCGTTGCCGATCGACCCTGACCTGGGATCCGCTCTTAACAGTCCAGGCCCTCCGCCGTTGGTTGCCGGCGCCGATGCGCTAGGAACGGAAGCCAAAGCCTCGACCGGAACCACAAGCTCGCCAGGATGATCAATCCAGAACAATTGGTCCGACTGGGACAGTTGCAATTCATCGGACATGATCCAACCGCTACCGACGGCCACCTTCGCCGGTTGGCCGACCATATGTACGTTCGTCCATGAATCCGATTGGGTCTGGAATAGCAGTCGCGTACCGGTCATACGGAGCGGCATCGCCATCTCTTCGGTCAGAGCTTCCCGCGTCAGCGTAAATTCCCCTTCGAGCACCATCGACTCGACGTTGCTCTCTTGGCCCTGTCGAACAATTTCTGCATCCAAGGACTTGCCTTGGACCTGCAGTGGAAGACTTTTCGCTTGCCGCTTGGGAGTCGACCGCCCATTCACTTTGGCCGCGTCGCCCGGCAGGGCCGATAGGTTCGAGCCCGACGCTGGCCAGCTCGGCTGCACGAGCAACGGTTGCGTTGCGGGACGCGCTGGTGGGGATGCGGCCTCATCGGCCAAGACCATGCCCGAATTGTTGGCGGCGACGGGAGTCGGCGCGGCATGGGTTGGCTGAGGGAACTGGAGCTCGGTGGATTGACTCGGATAGCGGAATCGAACGCTCATGACATCGACTTGGGCGTTCAATTCCAACGAATTGACCATCACGTCGCCGTTGGCTTGAATGATGTCGGGGACGAATTGCGGCAACTTGCCCTCGGCATAGTGCGGGGCCAATCGTTGAGCGAGATCGCCTTCGACCGGCAGCACCCACATATTGAGGTTCTCCGCGATGAAACGGCCTCGCTGTGTGCTGCTGATATTCGCACCACCCTCGATCTGGATCAAATCGCGTGCCTCATGCGGACGTATGATCAGCCGCTTGCTCCATCGCAACGCCCATGAATCGTCTGGAGTTTCCATCTGAGCGATCCCGATCCCTTCGGCGATCATCCAGCCCAATCGCTTGATCCCTGTTGGTCCCGTTGTTCGAATCAGGTCGGGGTTTTGGACCTGCAACTGGGGCGAGGATACTTGAAGCGATTCCCTGCGCAAATAGACCCGCGACGAATTGCGCGGCGCCGTACCCGGCAAGGCGTTGCTGAGTGTCACCATGCCATGCACGAAATCCATCATCAGGTGCTGCGCCTGAGCTTCCGCCTGCATGCCGGGAGCCTGCATCCGGACCCAATGGGTTTGATCGGTATAGTCTCGTCCCGGTGCACCCACGGCCTCCAAACGATCGATCCGCCATCGATTGGTGGCATCGCCGGCTCCTTGAGCAGCCATCTCTTCGGGACTTGCCATCCCCAGCGTCAGCTTCAATTCATTGCAATCGAAGGTATCCACCGGCAGCCCCTCGACCCGGTGTTCCATATGCACACCGTTCTTGAGCGTGGCCAACGATTGGTGAAACTGGAATACGAAGGTCCCCCCGCATCGAAGGCTCGCCGAGGCCGCGCGTTGGCGACTGTTCTCGATCTGGTCGCTCGGCCACAGACCGCCAGGTCGCAGCCCCATCTCCACTCGGTCGACGTAGAAGAGCTCCAGATAATCCAGGCCAGGGAACGGAGAGGGATCCGCAGTCGCCACTGCGGCTTGCTCGGACAAAAGATCCCGATCCATGGTGATCGACAAATAGCGTCCCTCGATCGTCGAATTACCGATTTGCATGTGGATCGGTTCGGTCGTCCACACTTGCCGACGATCAATACGCATATCCTTGGTTTCGATCAGCAACTCACCCTGCGCACTGGACGCATCTGCGGGAGCGTAGATCTTGATCTCGCCGAGCAGCTGACCGTTGACGATCGGCGGTGGATTTCCTGATGCCCAATCAAAAGGTTTCTTGAATTGGATCTCAGCCCCTTTCGGATTCTCGATGAAGATCGCCCGCTGCCCACCTTCGGTCGATTTCTGTGGAATCACGATCGTCAGCGGTTTGAATCGCCATCGCGTATCGCTGATTTGCTCGCGCTGTTGATACAGCAGAATGCACTCATCCCGCTCGATGACCAGTGGGTTGTTCCGTTGCCAGGCCCCTTCGAGAAAATAGGGCTCCCACCACTTGGCTCCGAACTGAATCGGCTCTTCGCTTGGCAACCATCGGGCCGGTTGCTCGCGAGGGCGAGGCTCCAGGAAAGGGACAGCCCACGTCTGATACGCCGCAAAGGCGAATACCAACGGAAGAAAAACCTGGAGATAGTAGCGAAGGAGTTTCATGCGAGCCGATTGGGACCAAAGTCCTCCCAGCGACTCTTGGCCTTCAGAAGGCGCTCGATCAACTCGCGAACCGCGCCTCGACCACCCGGTGCCTGCATGACCCATCGAGCCGCCTGCTTGACTTCGGCGGCTCCATCGGCAACCGTTGCGCTCAACCCGACTTCATACATGACACCCAGGTCGGGCAGGTCGTCGCCGATATAACAAACTTCCCGCGGCTCAACCTTGGCCTGCGCCATCATCTCCCGGGCCGCGGTGAGCTTCTCCGAGTAGCCTTGCCGCACCATATGGATTCCCAACTCGGCCGCGCGGAGTTTTACCACCTGCGAGTTGCGAGCCGTCAACAACCCGAACTCGAACCCCGCCTTCAACCACAGCTTGATCGCATACCCGTCGCGCACATAGAACGACTTGCTCTCAACCCCCGAGTTGTCAATGACAATCGATCCATCGGTCAGAACCCCGTCTACGTCGGACAAGATCAGTCGGATCGGTTTCGCTAAATCCGCATCGCGTGGCGCCACGGCTGTCCCCCTTCGATTATTTCAACGGACCAAAAATGCGAAGCGTGGTTGGACCCTCCATCCATTCATCATCGCCATGGCCCGCCTCGTTGGGTTCCGATGCCTCCTCCGAACAACAGGTCTCCCTGCTCGATTCCGAGATGGGCAAGCCCTCGAGCCCCAGCAGATCGGTGATGTCCAGCATCCCCACAGGTTGCTCCGACTCGTTGGTCACGGGCAATTCGCTGATTTTTCGCCGCGTCATGATCTCGATCGCATCGCTCAGTCGCGTTCCAGTCCGTACCGCGGAGAATTGAGTCGTCATGCGGCTCGATACCCGCTCATCCAATTCCGACTCCCGACGCTGCTCTAGGATGCGAGCCAAATCGCTGTCGGTAAAAATCCCATGCAATCGGCGATCGCCATCGAGGATCATCACCGCCCCCGAACGACGGCCCGGCTTCGACGACTCCACCAAGATTTCGCGAATCGTCGCGTCGAGACGCCCCAGACGGCACTCCGATAACGGACGCATGACGTCATCGACCGTCGCCAGCTTGCGACCCAGCGCGCCCCCCGGATGCAACGCGGCAAAGTCGACCATCTTGAATTGCTTGACCTCACTGACCACCAATGCGAGAGCATCCCCGAGCGAGAGCATTGCGAGCGTGCTCGTCGTGGGTGCTAGATTATGTTGGCATGCCTCTCGAATCGGCGGCAACACCAACGTCACATCCGCCGCTTGCGCCAACGGACTATTCGCTCCGCTGGTCATGGCGATCAGGCCGGCGGAACGCCTCGCTAAATGGGGCAGTAAATCGACAATCTCTTGCGACGACCCGCTGTTGGACAACACCAACACCACGTCGGTCGATCCGACACATCCCAGATCGCCATGCAATGCCTCGGCTGGATGGAGAAAATGGGAGCGGGTCCCCGTCGAAGCAAAAGTCGCAGACAATTTGCGTCCGACCAACCCAGCCTTGCCGATCCCGCAGACGATCAACGAGCCCTTCATTCGGGCAATGCAATCGACGGCGACCGCGAATTCATCGTCGATCGCATCCGCCAATCGTTTCAACGCATCGATCCCATGTTCGAGGATCCAACGCGCTCGCTCCACGCGCTGACTCTTCTCGATCTGAACCGCCTTGAGCTTCCTTGCAGGTGATCCCATCCCCAGCCGCCATCCTTTGCGCGAGTCTCCTTGCATGCCCGACACCCTTTCGAGCCTGCGCCAGCATAGCAAGTCTCCCGTCATGCAACAACGCCGAACGCTATGCAAGCATTGGCGTGTTGGGTGTAACGCAACCAATCCGCTTTCGACAGCGGGGGCGTCGCGAGCCCTGAAGGAGAAAAAAATGAGGAATCCCAAAAAAAACACCAAGCAATCGGCCTGGTTCTACGGATTTATCAGCGTTTGTTCAAGGAATAGTCATCGGCCCTGGAAAACTCTGGCAACTGCACTGCCTTGGTAATGCACGCAAAGGTGAAACTCAAGGGGAACCATGTTCGCGAAGTCGGTTGCTTCGTCTCCACGCCCCTCGACACGCCATCATGAACAAACAATTTTGGCTTCACAGATAACACAAAAGGGATCGACATGAAGACCTCGAGACGACGAAGGATTACCCGATCCAGAGGGAAGAGAATATTGAGGCTCGAGTGGATGGAGCCGAGGCAAATGCTCGCTGCGAACCCGATCGATGATTCATCGTTGATCCTCCATCTGGATGCCGCAGACTACGACAATGATTCCATCATCACCAACGACCCCCAAACGGGGGGAGTCGTTAGGCGATGGGCCGACAAGTCTTTCCCAAACCAGGATCCAGTGTCGACCCAGACGTCCCCTACTTTCGTCGTCAACTCGACTCCTAATGGTAGTCCTGCCATCCGATTCGGGACGAGCAGATCCGTAATGCAAGTAGACGACGCCCAGGCTTTTCGGTTTGGCACGAACGACTTTACCGTGTCCACGATGTTTCGGATCGCCCCCAATGCTCCGGACAATGTTCACGTTTTCGGTAATGACACCTTCGCTGGAGGTTCGACCTACGTTGGTTTCTTTCTGCAGCGAATCGCTGGAAAGCTTACCTTTGCGACTCGCAACGTCGTTGGAGGAGTCGGACCTGAACTGTACATGCAATCCAACGCTTCGGTCATCAATGGCCAATGGTATAAAGTGACAGCCAGGCGACAAAGTGGCGTCCTCAGTCTTTCCTTTGGAGCGGGAAACTCTGTGAACGTCCAGCAACAAGAGTCCCCTCGTATCGACATCACGAACGCTGGGAGAGTGAAAGTCGGGGATATGGACGACGATGGCGTACAGTTTTTCAGTGGAGACATTGCGTCGATTCTCGTCTACAACAGAGCTCTGTCGTCCGAAGAGATTCAGGTCAACCACTCCTACCTCAGCCATGCATTCGAAACCGGTAACCAAGCCCCACAGGTCGATGCTGGTGGACCGTACGTAGCAGCCCCCTCGATCTCAGTGCAATTGGATGGTAGCAATAGTCGCGATCGCAATCAATCATCGGCGACGCTCGATTATCGATGGGATCTCGACAACGACGGCGAGTACGGGGAGGTAGGGGCATCGGCTTCGCGAGGTGATGAAGTAGGTCCGAGGCCTTGGTTCCGCACGTCTGGGTTTCCGACAGGTACGGATGTGACGGTCAGTCTGCAGGTGACCGATAGTCTTCAGGCTTCATCGCGGGGCTCAACGCGAGTCTATTTTTCGGACGCAACATCTCCAGTCCGATCCAACGACGATCTCAGGTTACACCTGGACGGTTCGGATATCGATGCCGATGGGATAGAAACAAACAATCCAATTTCGGGTACTCCAATAGGAGTTTGGCGGGATCAGACTCCGTTTGGGAACTCGGCATCTTCGTCAGGGAATCTCCCTGTAAGCTTAGGATTCGCAACTCCTGCCGGTAAGCCTGTCGCCACTTTTGGACCGCAATTGACGGCTCTCAACGTCGCCGCGAATCCTTCCGTGGACTTTGGGGTACAGGACTTTTCTTTTTCAATCCTCTTCCGGCTTGCTCCGAATGCATCGGAGAACGTCCACATTTTTGGAAAAGACACCTTCAATGGAGATCATGCCAACTATACAGGCTTCTTCTTGCAGGCCACCGAGGGCCGAATTCGATTTGGAACACGCGACAAAGTTGCTGGAACCGGTCCCGAGAATTATCTCACGACCGCACCGTTTTTAATGAAGGGACAGTGGTATCGAGTAACTGCGGTAAGGAAAAATTCCGAATTGAGCCTTTTCGTGGATGACTCGCCCCGACCGCTGGATAGGCTCACCGAATCCCAGGCCACGAATGTGACCAATAACGCGCCGCTCCGAGTAGGCGAAATGGATCTTTACAATGAGTCCTGGATGGATGGAGATATCGGTGAAGTCCTGCTGTACAATCGCGCCTTAACGAGCCTGGAAAGCCATCGAAATCAGCTCTATTTACGGGAGAAGTATCTTGCAATGAATAATCTTGCGCCAAGCGTTCACGCGCAGCTTGGCATCGTTCAAATCGATGAGAATACTCTCGCGCAAAACGTGGTTCGGGTTACCGACCGCGAAAGGCAAAATTACACAATCACCTCCTCGATTGGTGACCTGACACCATTAGGCGACTCTGCTTGGCAATGGAGCTTGCCGATCGGAGACGAAACGAATTTTCCGGAGCCAGTCGTAATAACGGCAACGGACTCCGAAGGTGCCGCCGGTCGCACGAGTTTTCAGATTTTGGTAAACCCCATCAACGACCCACCCATCTTGAGGGATATTGCGGATCGACTGGTCGATCCAGGTCAGCGACTCGAAATTCAAGCAATCGCAAATGACATTGACACCCCGCCGAACTTATTATCCTTCTCGCTGATCAACGCACCGCTCGGAGCAGAGATCGATTCACGTACAGGAACTCTTCTCTGGACGCCAACTCCGGAACAGGGTGATTCCGAATACACAATCGGAATCCTCGTAACCGATTCCGGAACTCCCAACCTTAGTGATTCCAAGTTCTTCACTGTTCATGTTACGGATGGTCAACCTCCGAGGTATCCCATACCCGCGGGTCCGTTCTCCGGGATGGAAGGCTCGGAAGTGCGACTGCAGGCATCCGTCATGGACGATCGAGCTATTCGCTTGTGGAGATACCGATGGGAGTTTGGAGATGGTGCGATCGCCGAAGGTCCTAGCGTCGCGCACACATACCTCGATAGCGGGTCGTTTACGGCAAAATTGCACGTTTCGGATCGATTCGGGAGATCGCTCACATCCGAGACAGTGGTCAATATTAGCAATGTCGCGCCACGTTTCGCTATCGCCGGCGGGACGCAGGTGACCGTACTAGAAGGCGGATCCGCAACCATTCTCGTAAATCAAGTCACCGACCCTTCGCCTACGGATTCTATGTCGGGGTTCACGTTTGAGTACGACTTCAATGCGGATGGAATCGTGGACGCGGTGTTGGTCGAGGCGACTCCAGTTACCTTACCCCCTGCGCTTCTCGATGACGGTCCCCGAATGATCAACGCAACCGTCCGAGTGTCAGACAAAGACGGAGGGACATCGACTGCAACGATCACTTACTCCGTGGAATCCGTCGCACCATCGATCCTGGACGTAGGAAATCTAAAAACAACCAGAGGCGACGTTCTTGGGGTTACTCTGTCGGCATCCGATCCGAGTGAAGCGGATACTTCGGCAGGATTTCGGTACGAATGCGATTGGGATGCCGATGGAACCTTTGAGATCATCGAGTTTGGCCCAGGGGGTATCTCGGTGACCAACCGCTACATGACATTGGGTGAGCAGAAACTACGTTACCGAGTTGTGGATAAAGATGGCGTTGCCTCGGAAACACGCGAAACGTCTGTCGATGTCGCCCCTACAGGCAATGCGCCGATTCCAACGATCCGTGGGGTGAACGCCGTCCCAGTTGGTAGCACAGCTGCATTTGACATCATCGCATCGGACCTCGATGATTTTGATATTCCGCACTTGCTCTATCGGTGGACCATCACATGGAATGATCAAACGGTAGCCTCCGGAACCGGAACCCGAGCCACTTTCGTTCCTCTCATTCCCGGAGATTATGCTCTCGTCGCAACCGTCGTGGATCCTGAGGGACTATCAGGAATCGTGACTCAGACAATTGTCGCATCATCGGACACGCAATTCATTGACATCTTTGGTACAGATGACAACGACAGCATCTTGGTCTCGCAACTGTCCGATGGAAAATTGCGAGTACGCGTCAATGGATCGATCCGAGGCCTGTATCTACCTGACGCAACGCTCAGGATTTATGCCCTAGCGGGAAATGACACGGTCAACGTGGCGAGCAGCATTGCACGACCCATCATCATCTTCGGGGGCCCTGGAGACGACTTCATCACTGGCGGTTCGGGCGACGATGAGATTCATGGCGACAGCGGCGCTGATGTTATTGTTGGCGGAAATGGTGCCGATAAACTCTTTGGTGGCGAAGGAAATGACATATTCCGGAATCAGTCATCGCAAGGTGCATACGACTCCTATGATGGCGGAGAAGGATTGGATACGATCGAACAGAATAGAGAGCCTCACCGGTTCGCCAGTTTCTTACCGAACAATTCCATCGAAAACCTGAGTGTTACGAATCCAAGAAACAACGCGCGACAGGTAAATACCGTTTCCAAACTGAACAATTCTTTAAACTTCTCTGGGATCCTGTACGTTAATGGGATTTCCGTCCTAGGCGGACCAGGTCTCGATATTCGCGCTCTCGACGGTGACGATATTGTTGTTGGCACTCGTGGGGATGACATCATCGCTGGAGGTGGCGGCAATGATTCCCTTCACGGCATGGATGGTGATGATTCAATCATTGGGGGCTCAGGAGACGATCAATTGTATGGAGGTAATGGAAATGACCAAATCGACGGTGGATCCGGTATCGATCTCGTTTGGGGAGAACTCGGTGACGATACATTTCTAGCGAATCTGACGGACCACCTCCTTGACGAACTCGTAGGTGGCCCTGGAACGAATACGCTTCGTCTTCATCCGTCTCGCAAACCGACAGATCCGATACGACTGCATCGCTTTATGCCTGCAAATCAGATACAGCAAATTGACGGTGGGAGTCGCGTCCTTGGTACCAACAGCAACGACTCTCTCGACTTCTCCGCGGTCACAAAGTGGACAAGCGGAAAAATCATTGAGGCAAGCAATGGGAATGATTATGTTACCGCTCCAAGTGGACTCGGGGGCTTTGATATTCAAGGCGGTAACGGAGATGACGTTTTGGTGGGAGGCGATAGCGACGATGTTATCGATGGCGGTGCAGGCCATGACCAAATCTTTGGAATGCAAGGAAACGATACTATCCGTGGTGGTAGTGGCAACAATACCCTCTTTGGCGGTGGAGGCACGGATACGTTTTTCTTCCAAGACATCATCGAAGGTCGGTGGGATCACGAGATCAAGGATTTTTCAATCGAAGATCGATTGCGATTCAGGTGGCCTGTAAATCAGACCCTCCTCTTCGGGAGTTCTCGAATTGCGGGACGGTTTGTCTTCGACCGGGCCACTTCAACCCTGATCCTGCCAAACGGCAAACGCATTCGTCTTGAAGCATTCTCGCTTCTAACCCAATCCCAACTCTCCTTCGGCGAGTGGCGCAGTTGAATCAGTCCTTGAAAGGGAAGCTGGTGGATTCAACCACCTCCCACGAAGCTTCACGGCGGTAGCTGGCCGCCAGTTAACGGGTCAACGGGATTTGCACTGTGCAGCGAATCCCCCCCTCGCCTCGTCGTTCGAATCGGAGATCGCCGCCGAGTCCTTGGATGACGTTTCGGGTCAAGAAGACTCCGAGCCCCATCCCTTCCCCCACTTCCTTGGTGGTGAAGAAAGGCTCGCCGATGCGGCGCAGCACTTCATCGGACATCCCGGAGCCTTGGTCTTGGATTTCGAGCAACCATGACCGTTGCTCATCGCCTCGGAGAACGATCGTGGACAGCACCTGGACCACCTGGGAATCGGGCGAAGCATCAAGGCTGTTTTGAATGAGATTTCGAAGGGCTTGCGAGAGGGCTTGCTTCGGGAGCAAGGCTTGAAAATCTCCTCCAGCTCGCTCCATTTGAATGACGACTCGATGAGGCTCGCGCATGGCGGTGATGGTATCGCTCAGGATCTCTCTGAGGGTCACCGGCCGAAGGCGCTCTGCGGCCGCTTCGCCGGCACCGCTCTTCATGCGGTGAAGAATATCCTTGCACCGATTGAGTTCCTCGCGAATCAATCCAAAATCCCGTCGCACCTTGTCAGGAATATCCTGCTTGTCCAACGACCGGGACAATTCGCCCGAGATCACCGCGATCGTGGAAAGGGGCGAGGCGAGTTCATGGCCCGCACCCGCAGCCAAGGTTGCAAGAGCCTCCAGCCTCTGCGCTCGCTCCCGTTCCTTCTCCGCGATCGCCAGTCTCCGATCGCGTTGCCGCACTTCGAGCGCGAGCATCGCCACGAAGTAAGCCAGGACGCCGCAGGAAGTTGCGAACGCGATGAGGAATGCCAATTTCGTCACTCCCCACGGTGCCTCATGATCCAACGGAGAGTTGTTGAACACGTCCAGCGATGTGGCACTCTGGAGAAGCCAGGCCCCGCATACCACCGAGGCGCTGGTGATCACCACCATCCAGAAACGCGACAGAATAATTCCCGCTACCGCGATATTGGCAAAGTAGAAAAAGATAAACGGGTTTGCCGCACCCCCGGAAAAATAAAGCAGTCCGGTCAACGTCGCGACATCGAGCAGCAACAGCAACCCCAAGCCCTTGCTGCCGATCGAGTCTGCGGACTGAGGGCCCGCACCCTCCGTTCCTTGCTTGCCGGAGATGCGATACGCCCACCACATCAGCGCAACATTGCTGATCGCGGTGCCGGAAACGAGGACCAGCAACGGTGCCAGCGGAAGCGTGATTTTCAGAGCCACCGACACAAACCCGATGACAACCAATTGACCAGCGACCGCGACCCAGCGCAGTTGGCTCAGCCAGATGGCGGTCGACGTGTTCGGTTCAGAGAACGAGTGAGTTTTCGGGTCCAAATCGGTTTTACTCCTGTTCGACGAGGAGCAATTCCTGGTTCAACCGATCGACGTTGAAGCTCTGCTCAATTCCGCTGGGCCACTGGACCGTCAGTCGAGCCTCGTCCCGAACCCTATTGGCTGGGACTCCGAAATGAATCACTGCATCGTTGGTCCCGGCGTAAGTCCCTCCGCCGACCAGCTGCCGAACGAAAACCTGCGAACCCAGGCTCAGCCGGACCGCAGTGCCGATTGCATCGCGATTCGAACGGGTTCCGACCAGCCGCACTTTCAGGTAGGCTCCGTCCGTCTTTGTGGTATTCATCACCAGCGCGGCATCGGTATTCAATCGGCTGACGACATAATCCATGCGACCGTCGCCATCGAAGTCGGCGACTGCCAACGAGCGACAGGACTGCGGCGTCGACAAGAACTCGCTCCCCTCGCGAGAAACCAAGCGGAAGAATTTGTTCTCGACATTCTGCAGGATCTGAGGCCGCTGGTCAAAGGTCGAGCCGTTCGAATAGAGTTCGATGTGGCCGTTCACGATGACGACATCCTCCTTGCCATCGAGATCCATATCCACGAAGGCAGTGCCCCATCCGACCGCTGCCTCGTCGGTCGAGGGGATTCGGGCCGTGTTGGACGCATACGAAAAGAGCATATTGCCGCTCCCTCGGTACAGAGCTCCAATCTCATTCTGGTAGTTCGTCACCCAAAGATCGAATTTCGAGTCTCCGTTGTAGTCCCCCAGCGCGATCCCCATGCTGCCTTCGGGGATTCCCAAGTCATTGCATGCAACGCCCGCCCGGCGAGCAATTTCGGTAAATCGCATTCCACCTTCGTTCCGGTAGAGCAGATTGGGATCGACGTCGTTGGCCACATACAAATCCGTATCTCGGTCACCGTCGAGATCTGCCGCGATCACCCCCAGGCCTCGCAGCGCATCGGATATCCCCGCCGATTCAGAGGCATCGCGAAACGTCCCGTCTCCTCGGTTGGCGAACAGCATATCGGGCAGCCCTTTGTACTCTCGAGGACCGCAGTAATCGGGGACCTGTTCGGAGCTGCCGCTCGACTTGGGAGCAGTGCACTTGGGGTTGTTGTCGTAGCTCCAATCGGCATAGTGGGCTACATACAAATCGAGCAGCCCATCTCCATCGGCATCGAACCATGCGGCAGCCGAACTCCAAAGTGGATCGGCTAGCCCCACATCGGAGACAACGATTTTTTCGAATGTGCCATCCCCTTGGTTGCAAAACAACTGCAAGCCCGAGTAGCCCGTCACGATGACATCCGAAAACCCATCGCTGTTCCAATCCCCGACGGCCAATGCCGCATTGTAGATTTCGGACATATCGAGGCACGCGGGCCCATGCGAAGGAGCAAATCGCGTCCGTCCCACACCGCGCATCAACTCGCCGCTGTACCCCTTCATCGCGCGCTCGGAAACAATCGGATATCCTCCCCCGGCATGAATGACATCCGCCAGTCCATCGCGATCGTAATCGATGGCGGCAATCCCCCCGCCGGTCGTCTCGGGGAGAAAGAATTGCTTTTGCTCATTCCCGTTGCGGTAGACGCATGGGGCCAACGCTCCTTGGATCCATTCCACGCGAATCGCATTTGCGGACAGCGATTCCTTGGGTGAGGATCCGTTGGGTTCGGAGGATAAGGGCCGGGAAACCTTGTCGTCGGTGCCGGGCGCCCCCTTCTCCGAACGAGCACCGCACCCTAGGGCCAGGCATATACCGAGACATGTCGTCAGATGCTGGCAAACGCTGCGATCCCGAGCCGATAAGAAGTTCACGGCTCTTCGAAGCAGAGTCATTGCGTTCCCCGCCGTAGATTGATGTACCGCTGATGACGGGCGGCGAGTTCCGGCTGGTTGGTCCGGTTGAAATAGATCGTCAAATCTTCGTGGGCAGGCAGGAAGGTTGCATCGATGGCCAGAGCCGAACTCAACCACTGCAATCCCTCTTCCCGCGATTGCTTGTGGAGGAGGATATGCCCGACCTCATAATGTTTTTGTGCCGTCGTATCCGCCCCACTCAGGATGCGTGACACTCTCTGGTCGATCGATTGAACGTCGGGTTGACCATCCTGGGCGATCTTCGAAAAACGAACTGCGTCCTGTTCGTTCCCGAGAGCCTGATGGGCTTGACTCAACAAATTCGCGGTTCTCACGTCCTCGGGCCACAATGCAGCCACAGAACTCAACGTGTCGACAACCTTGGGCCATTCCTCGCGAGCCAGGTGCACGCGAGCCAAGATCGTCTTCATATCGACCGTCGCCTTGCCCGACTCCATCAGTGGCGAGAGCAGCTCAATCACCTCGTCGCCGCGGTCTTGATTCACCAGAGAGCTTGCCAAGACGGAAATCGCATCCAGATCGTCGGGCACGCTCTTCAGATAACGACGAATGGGCTCGACCACCTTTTCGTTATCGCGAGCCCGGAGATACGCCGAGCCCAGTTGACCGTAAACGGGTACGAAGGATGGATGCGCTTTCGCGCAGTTTTCGAAGGACTCGATAGCCGCCTTCGTGTCTCGGCCAGCCAACGACACCATGCCGCGAAAGAAGGGGAGCCATGGTGAGGAGGCATTCTCTTGCGACCAGAATTCGAGGAACTGGGCGACGCCGCCGAAATCGAGTTTGCTCAACAACCCATACACGACCGCCGGGCCGATTTCCTCAAGCTCGGCGTCGGGGCTGACCATCGCGCGAGCGATCGCCTCCTGGCTGTCCTCGACCATTCCGAGGTGCAGTTCGCGAAGCAAACGCTCGTTCTTGATCTTCTCCTCAGGGTAGCCAAGCTGCTTGGCCAACTCGGAAAACTGTGCGAACGCGATATCATCGCCGAGATGGCGATAGGCGCGGCTGCGCAAGAAGGCCGTTTCGGCAGTCAAACCAAAGCGCTGCTCGAGTCGCTTGATCTCGGAAATCGCCGTGCGATTATCCCAGGAGTCCAACGCCCGTTGAATTCGCATCCTCGACGACGTGTCTCGATTGTGGTTGTAACCGAAGACAGCCAAAGGAATCAGGATCGCCAACAACAGAAACAAGCGAAGGCGAGCCCACGACGGCTTGACGGTCGGCTTTCGCAGGGCGGCCTTGTTGTGGGGGTCAAAATCGTCCAGCGTCAACGCGGCGGGAACCACCCTGGCTGCGGCAGATGAAGGTGCGGTCTTGGACTTGAGCTTGGAACGAACCATCATGGCGAAGCGTTGTGGAATCCAGTCGATAACTTTCGCGCGCGGGGTGAAGACGCACTCATTGTAACCAGTCGTCGAGGTTTGACATGGTGGCAAAGCCGGGTCGCGGAAACGACTTCAAGAACTTTTTTTGGAAATCGGGGCCGCCGCCCCCCCCTTGCCCCCACCCTTCGTTCGAGGTCCTCGGACAGGGTTGCTCTCGTGGCGAGCCCGGGGATGGGCTTTGTTGTAGGCCGCTTGCAAGGACGCCGTGCTGACGTGCGTGTAGATCTGGGTGGTGACGAGGCTTTGGTGACCCAGCAATTCCTGGACGCTGCGAATATCCGCGCCGCGGTCGAGAAGGTGGGTTGCAAAGCTGTGCCGCAGGGTGTGCGGCGTCACCCGCGAATCCAACTGGCACTGGAGAATGTACTTTTCGAGCATTCTCGCCACGCTCCGCGACGTCAGCCGCCCCCCGAATTTGTTCCGGAATGTCGGGGTTTCCTTGGATCCGGCGGGGACGGGACGTCGCTTGCGGAAATATCCGTGCAACGCGTCCATCGCGTATTTGCCAAGTGCCCCCAGCCGCTCCTTTCGCCCCTTGCCTCGAATCCGGACCACCCCTTCCTCGAAGTCGATATCCGGATCGTTCATGCCGACCAACTCGCTGACCCGCAACCCGGCCGAATAGGTCACCTCGAGAATCGCGATGTCGCGCAATCCCATTTCCGTCGTTTTGTCGGGAGCCGCCAGCAGTCTCTGGATCTCGTCCGGGGTGAGAAAATGCGGGAGTTTCCGCCCACCCCTGGGGTTACGAAGCGGTTTCGCTGGATTGTTTTCGACCAGCCCCTGCCTCTGGGCGAACCGGAAAAAACTGCGAAGCGACGCAAGCTTGCGAGCAATGCTCGATTTCGCGTAGCCGGCATCGTGCAGCGCCGTGACGTATTTTCGCAAGTCATTCGGATTGACATCCGATGGTTGAACCTTGCGTCCTCCACCCTCGGTCAGCAGATCCACCAAGTCCATCAAGTCCTCGCGATACGACTTAATGGTCAGGTCGGATGCATTCCGCTCGACATCCAAGTATCGAAGGAACTGAGCGATCTGTTGATGCATTGCGACTCCTGAGCACGCGCCGGCAACCCCTCCGGATCCATCCACTCATCCGCCGATAACTCGCTGTAGTCTACACCATGTTTGCGCGCACAGCGCGATGTTTGCGCGGGCGGCGCGATTTTCCCAATCGCTATTCTTTCTCCTGCCGGAATTCAAAGCAGCCAAGTACTCTAACCAGCCAAGTACATCGCCTCGAGTTTGTTGACGACGACCCGGGGAGAACACAAGGTCTGCACATGTTCCTTCGCGGAGGATGCGAAGTCGCGCTGCAGGCCTCTGTCCTGATACAGCTTGCGCAGGGCGCGATGCAGGCTCTCCTCGTCTTCCACCGGGCAGACCCATCCATCCTGCCGATCTCGAACCAACTCCTTCATCCCGCCCGCCGCGCTGACGACGGGACAAATCCCCAGCGTCATGGCTTCGATCAACGCGCGGCACAATCCTTCGCTCCGGGAAGGCATCGCGAAAACGTCGAAGGCTCGCATCGCGGACGGAGCGGAATCGCAAGGTCCGCGCAACAGGACTCGCTCTCTGAGTTCGGGGAGATTCGATAACCGAACGACTTCATCGTGCTCGACGTTTCCGATCACAACCAACCGCCATCCCGGCAAATCGGTCATCCGCAGGAGTGCGCGTAGCAGGATATCGATTCCCTTGACAGGACGAACATTCGCCACGGTCCCAATAATCCAATCGTTCGAACCCATTCCCCATTCCGATCGCCATGCCTCCGGCGTCTTGGCCAGTTCGAAATCCCAGTGGACATTGTAGACGACGTGGCAATTCACCGCCGGCACGCCGCTCCGAACCATCGCGTCCATCACCGCCCCCGACTCACACGCATGCATCGCGACGCGCGGGGACAAGTAACTGATCCACTCCGAGGGGTCCAGACGACGAAGCGATCTCGTGATGCCTCGATACGAAAAAACCCGCGGACCGGACCGCAACCCCAGGGTTGCGAATATGCTCCAAGCCAAACTCGCTGGAGAAAAAGCATGCACGACATCCGGACGAAACCGTCGAACTTGCTCGGCTAATTCCCGAATGGAACCCAAATGTATCTTGCGCCGACCTGCGATCGAAAACGACCGGAAGAGGGAATCGTTTTCGGCCATCGAGACCGTAGGTCGTTGGATGGTGTTGCACGAGAGAACCTCATGCCCGCGTCGACTCAATTCGCGCGCCAAGGGTGCGGCGGCGTGCAACAGCATAATTTTCATTGGGTTACTTCCGGAAACCTCGTCGGCCTGATGATCCTTCTCACCTCGCAGAACCTGCCCGCTTTGCCTGGCTTGTGACACTCACTTTCGAGAAATGGCCAATCACGCTGCGACTCCGTGTTCCTGAGGAGACAGAACAGGTCGCAAATGCTGGTTTGTGCGCCAGTGATCCCGTCGACTCAATCCGTACAAGCTTGGTTTGGCGAACGCATATCGGAATCGAAAGTAATTTCCATTCTCCAGGTCGATGACTCGATGAGGGATGCTCGGATCCTCCGCCAGACACTGCTGCACGGCCTCGGTGAACGCTGCCGGACCTGTCATGTGATGCACGTTGAAGGGATAGCGATTCTCCTGCAAGTTCCTCAGGATGATCTCCATCGTCCGCTGCATGAATGGATGCCCGGGCGAGCAAACCAGCACCCATTGAATGTAAAACATTTGGTTGCCTTCCCATCCGAGGATCGCGTCGTCCTCGGGCAGGATAAAATCATCCAGCCGCTTCACCACGCAGCTGTCGATGTCCAGATACACGCCCCCATGCTTGAGCAAGTAGGCGTAGCGAAAGAAATCTCCTTTGGCTGCACCGACATTGATGCGGCGATAGAGACGATGAATTTCCCCACCGAACGACTCGCGGACAAAAGCATCCACGGCGGCATCGTCGAAGTATCGATACGTGTATTGCGGGTTGCGTCTCTTCACCCGAGCAATCTGCCAGCGGGTCAGAAGGGGGAGTTTTTGCGTCTTGAATGTCTGAACGATGACCTTGGGAATCGCCATCATTGCCTCCTAGCCAACACGTCGCCGAAAAGGACGTCCTACCAATTTTTGAAGCCCCAAATCAAGGCAGATGAGCGAACATTCCCTAATTTCTCTCCGTGGGTGATCGGAATGGCTGGAGGAAGGCCTGTCCGATTGTGAAGCAAGCCGATTTTGGTACAATTTGCGGGTCGATTTTCCTTGTGAAATGACCAGCGATTCCCCCCCTCACCCAGCATTGAGAGCACGTGTCTAACGAGCCACCCAGCGACGATATCGATCCGAACGATCCCGCCAGTGTCCCCCCCTCGGACGACCAAGGAGGCCAAGGGGAACGGGTGATCGAAGAGCCGATCCAGGATGAGCTGCGCGACAGCTATCTGACCTACGCCATGAGCGTTATCGTCAGCCGCGCCCTGCCCGACGTCCGAGACGGCTTGAAACCCAGCCAGCGACGCATCCTGGTGGCGATGAACGACCTGAACCTCACCCCCGGGGCGGCGCGGGTGAAGTGCGCGAAAATTGCTGGGGATACCTCGGGGAACTATCACCCGCACGGCGAAGCCATCATCTACCCTACCCTCGTTCGCATGGCCCAGGAATGGAACATGCGCCACGTGCTGATCGACAAACAGGGAAACTTTGGATCCATCGCCGGCCTCCCCGCCGCCGCGATGCGGTACACCGAGGCGCGACTCGCCCCACCCGCCGCGATGATGCTCGAGGACCTCAAACTCGATACCGTCGACTTCATCCCCACCTACGACGATCGACGAACCGAACCGGTCGTACTCCCTTCGCGATTCCCCAATCTGCTGGTCAATGGAGCCCAAGGCATCGCCGTTGGGATGGCCACGAGCATCCCACCCCATAACCTGCGCGAGGTTTGCAACGCGCTGGTGAAAGTCATCGATGACCCCGAAGTCTCCGTGGCCGAACTATGCGATATCGTTCCGGGCCCAGACTTCCCCACAGGAGGAATCATCTGCGGACGATACAACATCCGCCAAGCCTACATGACAGGACGCTCGACCATCGTCGTGCGAGCCCACGTCGATGTCGTCGAAGAAGGCAGAAAGTCCAAACTGATCGTTCGCGATATTCCGTTCCAACAAGCCCGCGACCGAGTCGTCGAAAAAATCGCAGAACTGGTTCGCAACGAGAAAATCAAGGGGATCTCAGGTATCCGCGATGAAAGCGATCTGAAAG
>JBKDPB010000249.1:0-6563 GCA_046342615.1 Planctomycetota bacterium
GTCTTGGCCACAGCCTTTATCCATGAAGCCGATTGCGTTCGTGGGCCAAAACCCCTGTAACGAGCGTTGTGAGTTTGGGTTCGGCCTCGTTGGCGATCGCGATGATTTTCTCGACGTTCGCGGGCTCGAGGGCATCGGGTAGGCACATGTCGGTAACCACCGAGAAACCGACGGTCCGCATCGATGAGTGGACTGCGACAATGACTTCGGGGACGGTTGACATGCCGACGACATCCGCTCCGATCCCTCGCAGGAATCGATACTCGGCGCGTGTTTCCAGGTTGGGTCCGGCCACGGCGACGAAGACGCCGCGATGGGCGACGATATCGCTTTGACGGGCGATCCGAAGGGATGTTTCGATCAATTCCGGATCGTAAGGATGGCACATGTCCGGGAACCGCGGTCCGAGCCGATCGTCATTGATACCGATGAGCGGATTGTCGCCCATCAAATTGATATGGTCGTCGATGACCATGATGTCTCCGGCATGATAATTCGGATTCATGCCTCCACACGCGTTGGTGACGACGAGCAAGTGGGCCCCGAGAAACTTCATGACCCGGATCGGCAGGGTGATCTGCGTGAGCGGATAACCTTCGTACATATGGAATCGACCGTCCATCGCGACGATGGGCAGCCCGCAAAGATTACCGCATACGAGACGACCTCGATGCGATGTTGCGGTCGAGCGAGGGAAATGAGGGATGTCTTCATATTCCAGGGTCGCTTCCACATCGATGCGTTGGACGAGCGGACCGAGTCCCGTTCCGAGAATGATGCCGGCGTGCGGGGTGTGGTGCCAAGCCTTGCGAATGAAGGCGCATGCCTCTTGGACTTTATCGTAGAGATCGAGCATCGTGACTCTGCTGCGTGGAAGGACTATTTCAAAATCATGTCGTCGACGGTCTTGCCGGACGGGATCATAGGCAACACGTGTTCCTGATACGGAACTTCGACGTCGAGAACAAACGGCCCGGGATACCGAATCATTTCGGTGAGGGCGGCTTCGAGATCTCCCTTGCGACGAACCGTCGCGCCACCGCAACCGTAGCCTTTAGCGATTTGCACAAAGTCCGGATAGCGATTCGCGACGTAGGAATGCGCTACCGTCGAACCCGGTCCGCTGGCCTCTTCATGATCGATCGGGCCCAGATACGTGTGGGCTCGATTGGAACCCATGAATCGATCCTCCCATTGGACAACCATCCCGAGGTGCTGATTGTTGAGGAGGAGAACCTTGACGGGCAGCTTTTCGCAGTGCAGCGTCGCCAATTCCTGAATGTTCATCTGGAACGACCCGTCGCCGTCGATGTCGATGACCAAGGCGTTGGGATGAGCCGCTTGGACACCCATGGCGGCGGGCAACCCGAAGCCCATGGTTCCCAAACCGCTGCTGCTCAGCCAAGCTCGGGGACGCTGGAATTGAAAGAATGGGGCAGCCCACATTTGATGCTGTCCCACGCCGACGGTGACATACGTTTCTCGATCGCGCGTCAAATTGGACAGCGTTCGGATGGCATGCTGCTGGAGAATTCCGTCAAAGGAATCGTCGTAGCTGAACGGAAACTTGACCTTCAGATCGCGGCAATGGGCAGCCCAGGCCCCACAATCCTCGGGAGGCTCGACGATCTTGTTGAGTTCGTCCAAGGCGAATCGAATATCGCTCCGGACGGAAATGTGGGCGATCTTGTTCTTGTTGAGTTCGGACGCGTCGATATCGACATGCACGATCTTGGCGTTCTTTGCAAACGAGGCGACGTTGCCGGTTACCCGGTCGTCGAACCGAACTCCAAGAGCGATGAGCAAGTCGCAATCGCGGACTGCATAATTCGCGTAAGCTGCACCGTGCATGCCGAGCATGTCGAGTGACAACCGGCCGTCCGCAGGGTAAACCCCCAGACCCATCACGGTCATGGTGACCGGGATCCCGGTCTTCGCGGCGAAGGTGCGGAGCGCTTCGGACGCCTCTCCGGTTACGATACCGCCGCCGCAGTAGATCACGGGCCGCTTGCTGTGCCGAATGGCTGCCGCAATCTGGCGAATTTGTTCCGGGGCGGCGTTGGGATGCTTGGTGGGGCGATAGCCAGGCAGATTCATGGGTACATCCCAATCGACTTCGCAACTGTCGAGCTGGACGTCCTTGGGCATGTCGACCAGTACCGGACCGGGGCGACCCGTGGTGGCGATATGAAACGCTTCCTTCATGACCCGAGGCACATCCTCCACCTTGGTCACGAGATAATGATGCTTGGTGATGCCGCGACAAATCTCGACGATCGGCGTTTCTTGAAACGCGTCGGTGCCGATGACTCCGGTGGGAACCTGGCCGGTGATCGCGATCAATGGAATGCTGTCCAGCTTGGCATCCGCAATGGCGGTCACCAGGTTGGTCGCTCCCGGTCCGCTCGTGGCCATGGCGACACCGACTTGTCCGGTGGAACGGGCCAGTCCCTGGGCGGCGAAGGCACCTCCCTGCTCATGCCTGGGAAGAATCGTTCGGAGTTCGGACGAGTACTTGGTGAGGGATTGGTGCATCGGCATGCTGCAACCCCCCGGATAGGCGAATACGACCTTCACCCCGTGACGCACCAGAGACGCTACGACGATGTCGGCACCGGTCATCACCTGCGTCTTTTTCGAGGACTGGATGCTAGGGTGGCCCATGAAAATCTCCGTGAAAACTGCACTAAGGCTTGGGTGAAAGGAGGCACTTTTCCCCCAGCGGGTTCGCGGTCGCTCGCCGGGAGGTAAAGTATACCATGCAACCGGAAATAGGTCGAACCGTCCTCTCATCCTGATACGATCGCATGGAAATCCTCTGGTCGGTTCTATTATTTTTGCTTGGTTTAGCGGTTTTGTATGTCGGCGCCGAAGGCACGCTTCACGGCGCGGTGGGAATCGCTCGCAGCATCGGGATCGGCTCTCTGCTGATTGGCTTAACCCTGATTGCCTACGGCACATCCGCCCCGGAGTTGGCGATCGACATCACGGCGGCCGCAAGTGGAAAAACCGATTTGGCCCTCGGGGACTTGATCGGTAGCAATATTGCGAACTTGGGGCTGATACTCGGGGTCGCGGTGATCATCCAGCCTCTTCAGCTCAACGCCTCCATCGTGCGCTTCGAAATTCCGCTGCTGCTCGCTCAGGTGGGATTGGTCTGGCTCCTCTGCTGGGACGGGGTTCTCAGTCGGACCGATGGGATCATTCTGCTTGTATCGTTTGGCGCAATTGCAGGCTGGACGATCTATCGCGGCATTTGGGAAAAACAGTCGTACCGAAGCCAAGTGGTCGCCTTGACTCGAGCTGTGGAATCCGAGGATCCCTGGCAGGAGTTGCTGTCCAAGGACGGCGAAAGCGAAGGTCGCATGCTGGACCGCAACGCTGCCGATGGTATCGGTGACCACGCGAGCCGAGCTGCGTCGTCCGATCGATCGGTACCGATGAATATGGCCGTGGTCCTGTTGGGACTGTTCGGCTTGATCGCGGGGGCTCAGCTGATGGTGTACGGCGCGGTCGGTGTGGCGCGAACGTTGGGCGTCAGTGAATTGACGATCGGCTTGACGATCGTTGCGGTCGGAACGTCCTTGCCGGAATTGGCAACAGCCATCCTCGCTTCGCGCCGTCAGGAATCGGATATTGTGATCGGGAATGTGGCGGGGTCGAACCTTTTCAATCTGGGTTGCGTCCTCGGACTGGTGGCATGCATCGCCCCGTTTGAAGTCCACGTACAGGCAGTGCGCCGCGACTTGCCCTTCTTGATCGGGTTTTCCAGCCTTCTCATCCCGATTGCGATGACCGGGGGGAAAGTCCAGCGCCCGGTAGGATGGGTCTACCTCCTCGGTTTCCTCATCTTCATCGTATTGCAAGCCGTCCGCGGCTAGAACCGTTCGGTGCGCGCCTCGTTTTCCCCTCGTCGCCAGCGCAATGAAGGGTATCGTCGCCGACGGTCGTCATCCCAAGACCGGCAAGGGGGCCCCTACATTGGGTCGAGTTGCGATTTGATCCGCAACCGATCGTGTCAACGCACGGCACACATCTTCGAACGGCTTGGCAATGCGAGGATCCCGCAGAACTTCCGCGAGCCGACCAACATCGGACTGGCTCCGAATGGGGATCTGGATCGGTATCTCCCCAAGGAATGGCACCCCCATCTCCTCGGATTTGTTCCTCGCTCCACCCCGACCGAAGATATCGAACGATTTGCCGGTTTCGGGATCCGTGAAGCCGCTCATGTTCTCGACAATACCGAGGATGGGGACTTTGGTTTTTTCAAACATTGCCATCGCCTTGCCCGCATCCAGCAACGCGACTTCCTGCGGCGTGCAAACGATGACCGCTCCGGTCAGCGGCAGGAGCTGGGATAAGGTGAGGGCGACATCGCCCGTTCCCGGAGGCATATCGATCACCAGGTAATCGAGCTCGCCCCAATCGGTATCGCGCAGAAATTGCGTGATGGACCCATGCAACATCGGGCCTCGCCACACCACCGCTTGATCGCGACCGATGAGGAAGCCCATCGACATGACGGGCATGGAACCGCATCGGATCGGTTGGATCTTGCCATCGAGGATCCCGGGTCTCTCGTCGAGCCCCAACAGGTGAGGGATGCTCGGCCCATACACGTCGGCGTCCATCAAGCCCGTCTTGGCGCCAAGCCGTTCCAGCGTCAGGGCAATGCTCGCGGCTAACGTGCTCTTGCCAACGCCACCCTTGCCTGCAGCGACGGCGATGACGGCTTTGGCTTTCAAGCCGATTTGCCCGATGGGTTGGGCGGGACGAACCAGCGTGTCGAGGACGATCTCAACCGACTTCAACCCTGGCACGTGTGCGATGAAATGGTCTCGGAGCCGGTCCGCTACCTCGACAGCGATCGGTTGGAACATGCTGGTCAAGCTCAAACGGCAACGCGCGTGACCATCGGTGACGACCCAATCGGTGACTTGTCCGGTCTTGGACAGGGGCCGCCGGCTCTCCGGATCTCGGAACGAGTCGAGGGCCGCCTGAAGTTGCTGATGGATATCGAGATCGGGCATCGGATGGGATCCTGTCCGAGTTAGAACTGGAGTTTCAGGCCTTGGAGCCGCCGCACGGTTTCCGCCATGAGCGCATCCTCCGCCGCTTCGTCCGGGGCTTCGTAAGTGACCGAGAACCGGAGGCAACTGCCGGCGTCATCCCATGGAACGATGACCATGGAATGCTCGGTGATCAAATATTGCGAAGCTTCCTCGGCGTTGGCGAAGCTCGGACCGCCTGCGACTCCCTTGGGTGCCGGCGTGTACAGGAAGTAGCTCCCTCCTGGTACGTTGCACTGGAATCCGCATTGCCGTAGTGCCGCGACCAGTTTCTCGAGTCGGCGTCGGTACTTGGCTCGGATCCGAGCTGGGATGTCCGGCGAGTCCAGCCCGTGAATGGCCGCCCGCTGGATCGCTCCGAACTGACCGCTATCGCAGTTGTCCTTGACATCCGAAAAGGCTTGGACGATCCGAGCGTTTCCGCATACCCATCCGATTCTCCAACCGATCATGTCGAAGCCCTTGCTCATCGAGTGGACTTCGACTCCGACATCCATCGCGCCGGGGACACTCAGGAAGCTCAAGGGTTCGCCTTGAAAGGTCAGCAGGATATGCGCCGCGTCCTGAACGATGACGAATTGATGCTGCACAGCCAGCTCGATCATGCGGCTGTAAAAATCCCGAGTCGCGACTTGACCTGTCGGACTGTTGGGATAATTGAGGACCAGCAATTTGGTTTTCTCCCACACATCGGCGGTGACTTTGGAGAAATCGGGATAGAAATTGTTTTCTTGCAACAGCGGCAGTCGATAGACGGACCCGCCGTAGTACCGGGTGTGCGTGCCCGCCACTGGATAACCGGGAACGGTCATCATGGTGATATCCCCGGGGTTGATAAAGCATGCTGGCAACATGCTCAGCGCGGTCTTGCTGCCGATGCAGTGATTGATCTGGGACCCCGGATCCAAATCGACACCGAATTGGCGAGCCATGAAGCGGGCGACCGCCTGCTTAAACTCCGCCGGGCCGTTATCCATGTAGCCTCGGTTCTCAGGGCGGTTGGCTTCGATCGTGAGGGCATCGCGCACCTTGGCGTCCGCCATCGAATCGTTTTCTCCGATCCCGAAATCGAGCAACTGGCGATGGGGATAGTCGGCGAGCGCCTTGCGCTTTGCCCGCTTGATTTTTTCAAACTTATAGATCTCATTGGATTTTCCATACGAAACCCCTCCGATCCGATCCGCAAAGAGCGATTGGAAATAAGGGTCGGTCGTTTCGGTTTCCAGGGAACCAGGTGTTGTGAGAGTGGCCATGATGAAATCAGTTGGGTGGTGGGGAATGCCTCGAACGCATCATGATAGAGGGGATTCCGACTTTGATCCATCGGGACTTTGATCCATCGGATCGTAGCCCGCCCATCCTGGCCTGGGCCTATTTTTCCGCCAGCCCGTCCTCGATCATCAACTTGAAGACTTGAGAAACGCTTTTCTCGAACGGTTCCGTAGAGATTTTGTGTTTTTCGCAAATGGCCAGCACGCGTCGGTAGAAATC
>JBKDPB010000250.1:0-23921 GCA_046342615.1 Planctomycetota bacterium
CGTGGTTTTCCCGGTCTTTGCGAGGCGCGAGGATCTGGCGGCCTTCTTGCCGCTGTGAGCTTGGAAATACTTCTCCAAGGAGACGCCCGTGTGGGATCGCTTGAGTTTGGCGATTTGCTCGGGTGTCCCTTCCGCGATGATGCGGCCTCCTCCGGCGCCTCCCTCGGGGCCCAGATCGATGATCCAGTCAGCAGCCTGGATCAGATCCAGATTGTGTTCGACCACAACCACCGTATTGCCTCGATCGACGAGGCTTTGCAATACCCGGAGAAGCAGATTGATATCGTGAAAATGGAGGCCGGTGGTCGGTTCATCCAGCACATACAACGTCTTACCAGTCGATCGTTTGCAGAGCTCCCGCGACAGCTTGATGCGTTGAGCTTCGCCTCCCGACAGCGTTGGAGAGGGCTGGCCGAGTTTGAGATACTCCAGGCCGACATCGCTGAGGGTTTGCAGTTTATCGACGATCTTGGGGAAGGCGGAAAAATGCTCGAGGGCTTGTTGGATATCGAGGTCGAGGCAATCGGCGATCGACTTGCCTTTGAAGAGAACCTGGAGGGTAGCGCGGTTGTATCGTTTGGCTTCGCATGCGGCGCAGGGGACCCAAAGGTCGGCGAGGAACTCCATGTCGAGCCGAATCGCGCCGTGGCCATCGCAGGCGCTGCAACGCCCCTGCTCGGTATTGAAGCTGAAGGTTCCAGGTCCGAATCCGCGGCGTCGGCTCTCGGGAAGTTCCGCGAACAAATCGCGGATCTCGTCGAAGACTTTCGTATACGTTGCCGGATTGCTGCGCGGGGTTCGACCGATGGGACTTTGATCGATATCGATGATCTTGTCCAGGTGTTCGAGTCCCTCGATGCCGCGGTGGACACCGGGAGTATCGTCCGCTCGATTGAGCGCGTTGCGAAGAGCTGGCGTGAGGATATCGGTCACCAGTGAACTCTTGCCGCTGCCGCTGACACCTGTGACGGCGATCAAGCATCCGAGGGGCAACGCGGCATCGATGTCTTGGAGGTTATTGTGCGAGCAACCCAGAAGCCGAAGGTTTTTGCCGTTCCCTTTCCTTCGCGTCGCGGGCCGATCGATCACTGTGCGCCGAGAAAGAAAATCACCGGTCAAGCTTCGTTGATTGTTCGCGATCTCGTCGAGCGAACCGATGCTGATCAGTTCCCCTCCTCGGACACCTGGACCTGGTCCGAAATCGACGATGGTATCGGCAGCCCGCATCGTATCTTCGTCGTGCTCGACGACGATCAGGGTGTTTCCCAGATCGCGCAATCGTTTCAGGGACCCGAGGAGCCGGTCGTTGTCGCGAGGGTGCAACCCGATCGACGGCTCGTCGAGCACATACAGGACTCCGACCAGGCCAGCCCCGATCTGGCTGGCCAATCGAATGCGTTGCGATTCGCCGCCGGAAAGAGTCGGCGCGGTTCGATCCAACGACAGGTAACCGAGCCCGACATCGAGCAGGAACTGCAATCGCAGACGCACCTCCTTGATCGCCTCGGTGGCGATGACGGTTTGCGTATTATCCAGTTCAATCGATGAAAAGAAATCGACCGCATCGGCAATCGACAGCCGCGATACATCCCCGATCGACATCCACGGCTTGGATCGAAACGCCTTTGAGGCAGACTTGATCCGCAGGGCACGGGCCTGGGCATTGAGCCGAGTCCCATCGCAATCGCCGCACATGTCGACCCGCATGAATTTTTCAAACCGAGTCTTGAACATCGGGTTGGTGGTCTGTCGATAGATATCGAGAAGCTCGTTGCAGATGCCAGAGAATGTACCGGTCCGGGAACCGCTGCGAGCGCACGCAACCATCAGGGGAGGATGGCCGTGCAGCATCGCTCGCCGCTCCTCCTCGCTCCAATCTTCGATGGGAACCGTCACCAGATCCTTTTTGGATTTGAGACGGAAGGTGACGAGCTTGCTATAGGTCGAGATCGCCTTCCGCATCCATTTGGGCATATCGGAGAGTTTGCCGATCAGTTCGATCGCTCCGTTCTTGATCGATTTGGTTGGGTCCGTGATCAGAAGATCCTCGGCAAAACGTTGCGTGTAACCCAACCCCTCGCATACGGAACACGCCCCTTGAGGGGAATTGAAACTCAGCAATTGCGGAGTTGGCGGCGGATAGGAAACACCGCACTTGGCACAGGCATACGATTGGGAAAAGACGATATCTCGGAGCGGGTCCGATACCAATTGATCCCGGGCGGCGGGCGCAGCCCCCGAGGCAGCGGGCCCGGTGCGCATCGCCTTCTTCTTGGTGCGGCGAGCGGGTCCCGTTTCCTCGGCCAGGTCGGCTGGTTCCGACTGGGCGGATGTGGCGGCAAGCATCGCCTTCGAGATCAGCGGTGACAGGAGCATCGTCCCCTCGCCGAATTTCAATGCTTGATCGACCGCTTCCGCGATTCGTTGTCGGCTCGATTGGCCGACAGCGATGCGATCGACGACCAATTCGATATCGTGCTTGTTGTACCGTTCCAGAATGATCGGTTCGCTGAGCGCGACGATCGTGCCGTCGACGCGAGCACGATTGAATCCGGCGCGTCGCAGATCGTCCAACAGATCCTTGTGTTCACCCTTTTGGCCTCGCACGATCGGCGCGAGGAAGAGAAACGTCGTCTCGGGATCGAATTTCGCGATGCGTTCCACCATTTGGTCGCGCGTTTGGCTGGCGATCTGGGAATCGCATCGCGGGCAAAATCCCGTGCCGCATCGCGCGATCAATACCCGAAGGAAATCGGTCAGTTCCGTAATGGTGCCGACCGTGGAGCGCGGATTGTGACCGGTCGATTTTTGGCTGATCGAGATCGCTGGCGAGAGACCCGACAGGAGATCGACATCGGGTTTGGGGAGTTGGCCGACGAATTGCCTCGCGTAGGTCGAGAGGCTTTCGATGTAGCGTCGTTGCCCCTCTGCGTACAGCGTATCGAACGCGAGAGAGGACTTGCCGCTGCCGCTGACCCCTGTGAAACAGATGAACTGGTTGCGGGGAAGAACGAGATCGACGCTCTTCAAGTTGTGTTCGCGGGCTCCGCGGACAACGATCGGAAGCTGGCCGGGATCGATCGGAGCATTCACTGTGGGAAACTCGCGATTAGTGGATGCCGGCGCTGGCCAGGTAGCGTTCGGCATCGAGCGCCGCCATGCATCCTGTTCCCGCCGAGGTGATGGCTTGTCGATAGTAATCGTCGGCTACGTCTCCCGCGGCAAAAACCCCCTCCACGCTGGTGATGGTGCGGTAGGGTTGTTTCCATGCGATGTAGCCGTTTTCGCGAGTTTCAACCTGGTTGCCGAGGAACTTGGTGTTGGGCGTATGGCCGATGGCCAGGAACATTCCTGTGGCGTCGAGTACGCGAGTCTCCCGGTTTTCGACGTGTCGGACGCGAACGCCGGTGACACCGACGCGAGGATCGGCATCGTCGCCGAGCACTTCGTCGACGACGGAGAACTTGACCAGTTCGATCTTGGGGTTGTCGAGCGCGCGCTGCTGCATAATCTTGCTAGCCCGCATTTCGCCGCGCCGCAGGATCATGTAAACCTTCGACGCATACTTGGTCAGATAGGTGGCTTCTTCGACAGCGGAGTCCCCTCCGCCGACAACCACCAAGGGTTTATTGCGGAATCGGGGTAAGGCGCCGTCGCACACCGCACAGGCGCTGACCCCTTTGTTGCGAAACTTTTCTTCGCTGGGCAACCCCAAGTAGTTGGCGCTCGCACCGGTTGCGATGATGACCGTATGGGTTTCAAAATCACCCTTTTCGCTGGTGCGAAGCAGCAGTGGCCGGCGCGAGAAATCGACGCTGACCACGTCGTCGGTGATGATTCGCGTGCCAAAATTCACCGCTTGTTGCCGCATCAACTCCATCAGTTCCGGGCCGGTGACGGCGTGGGGATGCTCCTCCACCGGGGGGAACATGTATTGGCGGCTCGGATCGATGGCCGATTCGAGAAACTCCTTGAGCTTACCCGACGGGAAGCCTGCATAGTTCTCGACCTCCGTAGTCTGGGCCAATTGCCCCATGGGAAATCGGCCCATGACCCGATTTTCCTCGGTCATGGCCCCTTCGAAGAGGAGGGGTCTCAGGTTGGCGCGGGCCGCGTAGATTGCTGCAGACCAACCGGCAGGGCCGCTTCCGATAATGATGCAGTTTTCGGCGTTGCGCATGCTGTTGTCGACGATCTTTCAATGGCGAAAATTCTGGACGGCGTTTGAAGACGGCGTCTCTCGGTACAATGGCCGTGCCGTTGTAACATACAAACCCCCAACCGAACAGGTTCCGGACGGAAGGCCCCGCGGTTCCCGGACCGATGTATCACAGCTTTTTCAGGGCTTCCAGCAATCCTCCCACGTCCGCATCCGTATGGGCTGCGGTCAAGCTGATGCGGAGCATGGCCGTCCCGCGCGGAACCGTCGGTGGCCGGATGGCTGGAACGAAGAACCCTGCCTCCGAAAGATGCTTGGCAATCGAGAGCACTTCGTCCGGGGACTGGAAGTAGATCGGCACGATCGGCGTGAGGTCGGCGCGGGTCGTGAACCCGAGAGCGGTGAGCCCCTCGCGCAACGTTCGGCTACGGACCGCGAGTCCTTCTCGCTGGGCGTCCATCTCGGAAAGGATTTCAATGCTCCTCGCGGCCGCTGCCAACAGAGCCGACGGGGCCGCCGTGGAGTAGATCCACGACCGAGCGGACTGGGTCAGCCATTCGATCAGGACCTTGGGACCCGTGACAAAGCCCCCGCTGCAACCGATGGCTTTGCTGAGAGTCCCCGTCCGGATCCAGCGCGATGCGTCGATGTCCGGACCGCAAGCGACCCCGCGGCCGCGTTCTCCGAGGACACCGCTGGCATGGGCTTCGTCCGCGATCGCCATGGCGTCGAATTGCTTGCAAAGATCCTGGATCTCTCGGACGGGGGCGATGTCGCCGTCCATACTGAACACGGTATCCGTGACGACAAAGATGCGTCGATGCCTGGGGCGCACCGTTCGAAGCAGATCCTCCAATCCCGTCATGTCGGCGTGAGGATAGACGTGGACCTCGGCTCGGGCCAGTCGGCAACCATCGATCAAACAGGCGTGATTGAGGGCGTCGCTGAGGATGGCGTCCCCCTTGGAGGCCAAGGCCGCGACGGTACCGACGTTGGCAGCGTATCCACTGGAGAAGACCATCGCTGCTTCGGTCTGTTCCCAGAGGGCCAGGGTCTCGGTAAGCGTTTTGTAGGCGGAGGCTGCGCCGGTGATGAGCGGGCTGGCAACGGCGCCGACGCGCGGCTCCTGGGCTGCCCGCTGGAATGCCTCGCGAACTTCGGGGTGCCAAGCCAGCGATAGGTAGTCGTTGGAGCCGAAGTGGACCAGAGACCGACCGTCGCGCTGGATCATTCGGGGGGATCCGGGTAGGGAGAGAGCCAACTGTCGTTTGAGGCCGGCGGCTTCGCGCTGGCCTAGATCGGTTGCGAGTTCGAGCCAAAAATCGGAATGTGCGGGTTTTGGGATGGCCAAGGCAATCTGGGAGAACCATCTCCGGAAAACCGGGTTTGATTCCTAGCGGAGTGTGAGCGATAATTGGAAGGGCCTGGAGATGACCGGCCTAATCCGTTATTGTGAAGCCGATAACTGTGCCATGCAATGGACTAACCACCAACTCCTGATCACCGACGACGACGAAGATTTTCGCGCAACGCTGGGAGATGCGTTGTCGCGGCGTGGATTCCGTACCCAGTTGGCGTCCGATGGGGTGGAAGCATTGCAAGTCATCGAACATGGCGATATTCACTTGGCTCTCTTCGACGTGCATATGCCTCGCTTGGATGGTCTCGGGGCGCTGCAATCGATTCGGAAGCGGACACCGCGGTTGCCGTGCATCTTGATGACCGCGAAGCTCGACGAAGGGATCATCGCCCGCGCCAACGAACTCGGCGCTGAGGCGATCCTGCCGAAGCCGTTTTCATTGGCTGCGGTGGTGGAAGCGGTCCGCAGGCTGCTCGAAACCACCTACGGTCGCGCCTCTTAGATTCGACCGCGACGATCGAAGGCAGGGTTGCTCAACACCCATCCCAGGACGATTCCGGTAACCAATCCTCCGAGGTGAGCGAAGTTCGCCATCTTCACGCTCCCTCCGGTGCCAGCGATGTCCCCGGCGAAACCGAGAAAGAGGATCAGGCCTACCATGAAATAGGAGGAGGGGGACAGTGCGAACCCCAGGTCGCGCCGAAGGTATGTTTTCGTCGCGATATATCCAAAGAGCCCCAGCACGACCCCGGATATTCCCACGAAGGAGGGGGAGCCCGAGAGCCCTTGGATTCCCAGAATGTTCTCCGGCAAGAGTCCCTGCGGCAAGTGCGAACCGGCAGCGAGCGCAAAGATCAGCGCAAAATAGCGCAAGGGGCCTTCGAGCCGCTCGGTCAATCGGCCCAACGAGGCCAAAGCCAGCATGTTCATGATCAGGTGAAATGGGTGGCCGTGCAAAAACATGGGAGTAAAGATACGCCACCATTGATACGCTTTGAGCGACACGGCGGGGTCCCGCGTCCGCTCGTAAGGACCTCCCTTGCTCATATCGGCAAACATCAGCTGCTTCACAATGGAAGTCCCCAGCCGGTTGGTAGGTCGAGGCGACGAGAAATTGGAGAGCACGCTCAGCACCGAGCAGATGATGATCAGGGTCAAGGTGAGCGTTGGCAACGATCCTCCGAACATCGACTGGCGGTAGACATCTCGACTGTTGCGGATGTTTCGCTGTCGCGCGGCAGCGTCGTCCCGCTGCTCCTTGAGGATCGTGCGGGCATCCCGAATCGCTTGTTGGTAGCGAGGATCGGATGGATTGCCGCGAAAATGAGCGAGCTCTTCCTGAGCCAGCGTCAGTTTATCTTCGTCCCGAATCCACACCTCCCAGCGAGTCTTGCTCTCGTCGATCGGCTCGACATGGGTCGAGATGTTTCGGGTCAGAAGATAAGCCACGAACGCTTCCGCACTAGCTTGGCCTTCAATAATCGTCAGGCTTCTCATTCGATCTTGTTTTCATCGAGAGTTCTGTTGGTTTCCATCGACCGGGCGGAGTTGGTCGAGGGGGACGTAATATTTTGCATAATGGCATCCGTCGCTGTAGCGGGACCCTTTCGGATCAGGAACCAGGACGGTCGCTCGGGAGGTAATCCGGTTCACGAAACCCACGAGATTTTTGTTGTTTAACCGGAAAACGACCTTTCTGCCTAACCGAATGTTGAAGTCCCGGGCGGCGCGTTCCTGCTGCGTGATCAATTCATGCCGATGTTCGGTGTGCCCGAACATGCGATGTGCGATGGTTTGAAATCGCGAAGCGGCACAGTCGCTGTGGATCCATACCAGCATTTCGCACAGATGAATCATTTCATGTTCGACGATCCGTTGCATGGCGGCAAGCCGATTTTCGCACCATAATCCGCAAACGCGTGTCCGATCGCCCGGCTTTCGAAACGATTGGAACAGCAGGCTGGTCGACAAGGCGATCTCGTATTGAACCGAGGCTTGGCGGCCGCGGATGGCTCGAAAGATCTGGCGGGTGGTCTTGCCCCCGGCCCGGGACATGCGGGAACTCAACCGAAAGGTCATTCCATGGGCCCTGGCGAGATCGAGGCAAAGCCCACCGAAAAAGGTTCGGTCGTACGACTCCGCCATCCGCTCCAGATCCTGGCGGGCGATCTTGCGAAAGTTGTCTCCATCCATGACCGGGGACTGCTCGAGCACTTCGCGGGCGATCGCTCGCTGCCATTGCGATCGTTCCCGCCAGCGATCTGGGTAGCTGCAGAGCAGTTGACCTAGCTTTTCCGAGGCGTCCGGGGGGGGTGGGGCGCAGACTCGTCGCGCGGTCGAGCTATCTCGCGGTGCACTTCCTTGCCGATTTCTCACGCTCGGTTCTCCTGTCCCTGCCATCGAAGGACTTCAAAATATACCATCTGCGACGCTATATTGTCGGCGGGGGAGACGCGTTCTTCCACACGGTGGATTGATTATTTTCCATTCTCTCGCGGTCATTTTTTCATGCGCTTGGCACTTGCTTTTCGAGCTTTTTTCGCCGTTCTTTTTCGCAAGGATGCCGCGGAGCGGATTGGCCGATCTCTCGACCAGACAGGTGCGCTCGAGCCTGCGGCACCGAGTTTGCCCCCGTCGCGGCAGCCCGAGGAGAAGCCAGCCCGCAGTGCCGGGGCTAGCGGAACCGGGTCCGGCGGAGGGAGAAACGATGCGCTGACGCTGCTGATGGTTTTGCAGCGCGATGCGCGATTCCTCGATCTGGTGAACGAGTCTTTGGACGGTTACACCGACGCACAGATCGGCAGTGCGGCCCGACCTGCGTTGCAAGAGACGCGCAAGACCCTTCAGCGGCTGTTCGGCCTCGAAAAGGCCTCGGCCCAACCCGAAGGAGAATCGATCGAAATTCCCGGTCATGCATCCCCGATCCGCTATCGCGTGACGGGAAACGCATCGGCGCACCGAGGACGCGTGACTCATGAGGGGTGGCTGGCGACGAAAGTCGATTTGCCCAAGTGGACGGGGAACCGCGACGATGCGATGGTTCTGGCTCCTATTGAAGTTGAAGCGGGATCATGATCGTTGGCGTGCGGGCTTTCTCCCGGCTCCATTTCGGATTGATGGAGATCAGCCCAGGCCAGCCCCACTGCTACGGCGGAGTCGGAGTGATGATCGACTCCCCTTCCATGACGGTCGAGGCGCGAGTCGGGTCCGTAGCCCATCGCGATGACATGGTTGTGGACGGGGATCCCTACTGGGCCGATCGAACACGCCGCGCCCTGGAAGCGTGGCAACAACAAAACGTCGACGAACCGATTCCCATTCGATCCTTTCGCGTCGTATCCGCCCCTCCCGCGCACGTAGGGCTTGGTTCCGGCACGCAATGGGCTTGCAGTATCGCGGCCCTTCTCGAGCTCGCAAGCCATGGGAATCGGGACGGCGACCGTTCGGGATCCCGAGATCGCGAGTCGCCGGATCGATGCCTCTGGCCGGAGTTGTTTTCCAGTGCCCGGTCGCTGGCCCTCTGCGCGGGGCGCGGATTGCGATCGCACGTCGGAACGGAGGGCTTTCGAAGCGGCGGTGTCATCGTCGACTGGGGACAGGATCCCCGCGAAGCCGTCGGCCATGGTGCATCGCGAACCGAGGCATTCTCGTTCCCCAAAGGCTGGCGCATGGTCACCCTTTGCGATTCCTCGTACGAAGGGGATTCGGGATCCTCGGAAGCCAAGATGTTCGAGCGATGTTCGATGACCCCCAACCCGTATCGCCATGAAATGATTCGCTTGATTGGCGATGAAATGATTCCTGCAATGCGAGCATCGGATTGGAGGGCGGCCAGCCTCGCGATCGGGCGCTATGGCCAATGCGCGGGAAAGATCTTCGAACCGCTACAAGGAGGCGTCTACCGCTCGCCAAGGATCGCGGATTGCATCGATCACCTTCGCCAAAAAGGGATCGAAGGGGCCGGGCAGTCGAGTTGGGGACCTACGGTTTTCGCTTTAGCGCAAGACGAGGAACAAGCGACATGGGTCGCAGAAGTGATGCGGTGCCGTGCGGCGGGAGATGCACTCGTCCGCATCGCTCATGCCGCCCCTCCCGCTCTCTATTCTCGAGATTCCTCGTCGTGATGCAGTTGCCGCATGTCGAAACGGCGCAGCTCCGTTCCGAACAAGGTCACGGCGATGACGATGACCAGCGTTGCCACCCCTCCAGCGAAAACGCTCGGTACCAAACCCAGGAAATGGGCTGCGACGCCGCTCTCAAGCTCTCCGAGTTCATTCGAAGCGCCGATGAAGATGGAGTTCACGGCTGCAATCCGTCCGCGCATATGATCGGGCGAATACAACCTCAAGATCGATTTGCGAATCACTACGCTGAACCCATCCAGAATGCCGCTGATGAAAAGAGACGCACAGGAAAGATAGAAATTTTTGGACAGAGCAAAGACGATCATCGAGATGCCAAACCCGAAAACGCAAGCGAGCAAGAAGCGACCGGCAAAGGCTCGCGGAGGAAATCGGATGCAGAACAGCGCGCAAACCAACGCACCACACATCGGAGCGGCACTGAGAAAGCCAAGGCCGGCCGGTCCGATATGCAAAACCTGCTGCGCGAACAGAGGGAGCATGGCGATCGCTCCTCCAAATAACACCGCGAACAAATCGAGGGCCATCGAGCTCCATAAAATCTGGCGTTGGAAAACGAACTTCCAACCCGCTGTGATCGACTCGCTCAACGATTCGTGATGATGCCGTTCCGGATGGGGCTTGGGAGCGATGCGGGTCACGGTTGCAACAGCAACCATCGCGCAGAGGATGCTGCAAGCAAAGGGACCGGCGTTGCCAAAGCCCTCGATCAATACGCCCGCCAAAAGCGGTGCGACGACCGCACAGGCGTGCCATACGATGGTTGTCCACGTCGCGGCGCTCACCGCCGCTAAACGGGGAAGCACCTGCGCCTCCAGGCTCGGCATGGTCGGCTCGGCAAATCCGCGAGCCACCCCCAGCCAAAACATGCAGGCATAAATCGCGATCAACAACGCCTCGCCCTGAAACAGGGAGGATGCCGCCATGCCCAACGCGCACAGCCACTGCAGGGTGTACGTCCAACGAAGCAGGTTGCGGCGATCGAATCGATCGGCAAGATAACCACCGACAATCGCAAGGCTCAATGCCGGGATGGCCTGAACCAATCCCAGATAACCCAGATAGAGAGGCTCGTTGGGAAACTCATGCGCGATCGCAAATGGAGCCCAGAAGAAAAGGATCCGCGTGCAAAGCGTGGAGGAGGCGTGGGCCCCCATCAACCAACGGAACTCCTGGTAGTCCATGGCGTGGGGCGATGGCCGCGATTTTGATTCGATCGGGTTCACGGAATCCAACGCGTCACCAGATTGTAGGTCAGCCATGCGCCCAGATACGCCAGCGAAGTCATATAGACAAAACAGAAGATCGGCCAGCGCCAGGAGTTCGTCTCCCGCTGAATCGTCACCAGCGTCGAAGCGCACTGCGCGCAAAGGGCGAAAAACACCATGATCGAAAAAGCGGTCGCCAGGGTGAAGACCGGTCGACCATCAGGCCAATGAGCCGCTCGCATCTGCTCCTTCAGTCCGTCGCTCGTCTCGTCGGTGTCGCTCCCCAAGGAGTAGATCGTTCCCAGCGTGGCAATGATGACTTCGCGAGCGGGAAAGGATGCCAGCACGGCGACCCCAATCCGTCCGTCCCAGCCCAGAGGTCGCACCACGGGCTCCAGGAATCGGCCTGCCATCCCGAGAAAACTCCGCTCGATCAAACGACCTTTGTCCAGGTTGATCGACTTCTCCAATTCGGCAACGGCTCGCTCATCCTGAACGCCGGAACGTTGCATCTGTTCCAACTGACGAGTCGACGCATCGACGGCGGAATGGTCTCCAGGAAAATACGCGAACGCCCATACCAGGACCGAAGTGATAAAGATCAAGGTCCCAGCCCGCGCGAGAAACGCCTTCACCCGCTCCCACACACGGCTGAAAACGACATGCCAGCTAGGCCATCGATAGCTCGCCAGCTCCATGATGAAAGCCGACGGCTCTCCTCGAAACATGAATCGCTTCAATAGCCATGCCACCGGAATGGCTATCACAGCCCCCAGACCCTGCATGGCGAAAAGTACGATCCCTTGAAGCGTGATCCAGCCCGAGGCATAGCGGATGTCGGGAACGAATGCAGCCACCATCAAGACATACACCGGCAAGCGAGCGGAGCAACTCATCAAAGGAGCCACCAAGATCGTCACCATGCGATCCTTGCGATTGTCGATGGTGCGAGTCGCCATGATGCCCGGGATCGCACACGCGAACGAGGACATCAGCGGCAGGAACGACTTGCCGCTCATGCCAATCGATGCCATGAACTTGTCCATCACAAAGGCAGCTCGCGACATGTATCCGCAGTCCTCGAGAATGCCGATAAACAAGAAGAGCGTCGCGATCTGCGGCAGAAAGATCAGGACCGCTCCAACACCCGCCACGACGCCATCGACCAGCAAACTTCGAAGCGGACCCGGATCGATCACCCGCTCCACCAAGGACCCCACCAACGCTTGCAAGCCCTCGATCCCATCCATCGGCCAGCGAGCCACCAACGTGATGGATTGGAAGATCAAGAACATCATCGCTACGAAGAAAAACAAACCGAACCAGCGGTGTGTCAGCCATCGATCCAGCGTGTCGGTCCACGATTGAGGACGCTCCCGCGGACGTTCGACCGATCCCGAGAGCTTGCTCTTGATCCATGCATAGCGAGCCTTGGTTTCAAAGAGCGGTGCGGCAAATCCCGCTTCCGACAACCTCTGGCGAGCTTCGCTCAACCGCGAGGCGAGGGACGCCGCCAGATGTTTTGGAATGCAACGGTGCGCATGAGCCTCGCCCGAATCGATCAATAATCGCTGCGCCTGAAATCGCTCGATCGAAACGTTCGAGGTACGAAGCCATTCCAGCAACTGATCGGTCTCCCGATGAAATGCCTCCGGAAACGTCGATGCCGCTGTCTCGAGTATGCGATTCTCTGCCCCGGCCGACCTGCCGCCGTTCCGAAGAAGCGCTGCCAGGGCGGAACGCACTTCATCAATCCCTTGACGCTTCGCCGCCGATGTGCAAACCACCGGTACACCGAGTTGTTCAGAAATGGCCTTCGCATCAACCTTGACGCCCAGCGAGGTCACGCGGTCCCACATGTTCAACACCAATAGGGTCGGCAATCCCATCTCGATCACCTGGCTGAACAAGTACAGATTGCGCTCGATATTCGTGGCATCCGCAATCACAATGACCGCGTCCGGTTTCCGGATCCCGCTCATCGACCCAGACAAAACATCCACCGCGACCGCCTCGTCCGCAGAGCGAGCCGCCAAAGAATAGGTCCCGGGCAAGTCGATGATCTCGACCGCCGATAGCCAGGCTGCGGTTTCTCCATCGCCGGAACCCGCTGTCAATTTGCCCGTCTTGTGCTCGACCGTCACACCGGGATAGTTGCCCACCCTCGCGTTGCTCCCACACAACGCGTTAAACAGACTGCTCTTGCCCGTGTTCGGGTTGCCGATCAAGGCGATGGTGGCCGAGGGCTGACTCATGGTGGATTCTCGATCTGAACCCGCAACGCCTCCTCACGCCGCAGACTGATCCGATAACCATACACCGAAAACTCAATGGGATCCCCCATGGGAGCCGTCCCGATATGCTGGACCTCCTCGCCCGGGAGCAAACCCATTTCCATCAACCGCGCAGCAATCGCATCGGTACCCGCGAGCGCCACAACCCGGCCGCGTTCACCCGGCTTCAAATCGCACAGGGTTCGTTGAGAGGGCGGCATCGCATCAAGCCAACGGTTAAGCGACCGGGGCTACCAAGATCTCGGCGACCTCCCTGAGCCGCAAACACATCCGCTTGCCATCGATGGCAACCAAACAGGTCTCGCCCGGGGATACCATCCGGATCCGACATCCACAACAAACCCCCATCTCCTCCAACCGGTGAACACTGGGCTCCTCGCCCACAATCTCGACGATGACCCCTTCCTCTTCGCGGGGGAGGTATTCAACAGGAAACGACATCGAGGTCGCAGGGCGAATCATCAGGAAAACACCCAGAGGTAAGGGGAATAACAACACGCTTCGGCAGAATCGTATTCTAATTGAGACTGAATTTCAATAAGAAGTCTCCCCGATTCATCCCATTTTCCGAGGGAGGCCCTCCGCTCCGCGAAAACAACCCAGCGCGTTTTCCCGTCGCGGCGTTTTCCCCGCCGGCCTCCCGCGCCCGGCTACGGGAGCGATCGCCGAGTTGCTCCCACCGAAATCAACGAAAAGGTTGGATTTTCTAGATACGGATCCTGATCCAAGTCGATCCTCTCCAGAGCGGCCCGATCCCCGCAAGAAACCTGCGGTCGGATCGCATCGGGTTGACCTCGCGTCCCCCAAACCCACTTGACGGAGACGCGACCCCTCTCAAGAGGGGGTTGAATTGACGGCAAAGATGCCACAGACTTTGCCTGGGTCTTGGGAACAAGATTACCCATCAAGGGATGGACTGACACGGCGGGGACCTTCCTCAGGAGGTAGCCAACAAGGGCGACGAAGTGCACAGCGACGCATCGAAAAAGAAAACGTTTTACGACCGGTGGGCATTCCTGATTCTGCTCGTCGGCTTGGCATGCGTTCCTTTTTCTTATTACGGAGCGGGTCGCGCCGTTCAGAGCAATGTGAACAAAGTCGAGGATTGGCTTCCCAAGTCCTACGCCGAGACGGAAGAACTCGCGCGATTTCGAAAGAACTTTCCATCCGACCAGTTTATTTTGGTCAGTTGGGAGGGCTGCAAACTCGGGGAGGATTTGACCAAGCCTGAGCTCGACGACCCCCGCATTGCGAAACTCTGTTCGCTCGTCAGCCCTGGCCCGGACGCTCCTGAAAGCGATCCGGACGTGGCCGAGGCGAGGCTGTACTTCAAAGGGGTGCAGACGGGGCGAATGCTCCTGGAACAACTGACGACCGGCCAGCATGCGCTGACCCATGAAGAGGTGGTGGAGCGTTTCAAGGGGGCGTTGTTGGGCCCGGACGGTCGGCAGACCTGTGTCATTGTTTCCCTGGATCCAGCGACATCGGGGAAATTGAAGCCGATTCTCGGCCATGGCCAATACCGAGTGTTCCGACCGAGCATTCCTCCGGGGGTGCTGCGGCGACTGATTGAGAAAGCCGGGATTCCTGAAGCGGATCTTCGCCTGGGCGGGCCGCCGGTGGACAACATCGCGATCGACGAAGAGGGAGAGCGGACTTTGGTCCGGCTCGCCGGCCTTTCGGGTTTGCTGGGTCTTTTTCTCGCGTGGTGGTCGCTGCGAAGCTTATTGCTGACCTGGATCGTTGTCTTCTGTTCCGCCACGAGTGCCGCTGCGGCTTTGGCCGTGATTTGGGCGACGGGTGAAACGGTCGATGCGATTGTTCTCTCGATGCCATCCTTGGTTTATGTGTTGGCGATCTCGGGAGCGGTCCACTTCATCAATTACTACAAGGACGCGGCCCAGCACGGGTTGCACGGTGCCACGGAGAGCGCGGTGATCCATGCGATCAAACCGGCGATTCTGTGCTCGCTGACAACCGCCTTCGGCCTGCTGTCGCTCTGCGCCAGCGAGTTGGTGCCGATTCGCAAGTTCGGTCTTTACTCCGCTTCGGGCGTGATCATCCTCAATTTCGTCCTGTTCCTCTTGTTGCCCTCCACGCTCCATTTGCTTCGATATGCCAAGCGATGGGTCAAGGATGAACCGGTGCAGCCGACCGATGCCAAAGCCTCCAAGTCGGTTGATTCGGTCGGCCCGGAATCGTTCACCTTGAGCGAGCGATTGTGGGGAGCGTTTTCCGGTTTCATTGTCAAGCATCACATCGCTGTGAGTCTGGCGAGCTTGGTTCTTTGCATCGGCATGGGACTCGGTCTGACCCGCACGCGCACCAGCATTGACCTGCTCGAACTGTTCGACTCCAAGGCGCGAATCCTGACCGATTACCAATGGCTCGAGAAGAATCTCGGGATGTTGGTTCCCTTGGAGATCGTTCTCGAGTTCGATAAAGAAAGTATCGCCACCAGCGACGAATCGTCTTCCGATCCAAAGCTGGAGGATCTCGGTCGATTGACGTTCCTGGAGCGTATCGAGACGACCCAGAGAATTCAGGAAGTGATTGCGGAGCGTTTCGGCGAGAAGGGGCTCGGTTGGGTCGGCCGCAGCATTTCGGCGGCTACCTTTGCTCCTTCGATGCCTGGCAAAGGAGCCAGCACTCAGAAGTTTGTCTTGAGGCGAAGCTTCAACGGCACGCTGGAATCCAAGCGAGCGGACTTCGAGCGATCGGGATTCATCCGGACCGATCCGACCACGGGGAACGAACTGTGGCGTATCAGTCTTCGCGTCGCAGCGTTTCAAGGAATCGATTACGGCCGATTCGTTCATGATTTGAGCGACGTGGTCAACCCAGTGATCAAAGCGCATGGCGATCGGGTGCAGATCCTGCGACGGCTTGCTGCCTGGACAGGGGATGTGAAATTTGTCGGCAAGCGAGTGATCCTCTGGGATCCTGCTCTCACCGAGAATGATTCCAACGCAGGTTCGTCCTATGGGAAGATTCGCGCCGACGAGGTTTCCACGTTATTGACCAACGCTCGCATCAAGGTCACCAGGGCCACGGTCGATTCGAAGCTCATGCCCCGAACCCAGATTGAGTCGCTCAACGACGTGTGCGACGCGGTCGTCTTGGTTGGGTCGTTCACCGATCGGGACGTGCAACTGCTGGATTCCAATCTCAACAAGGTGATCGATCTCCAGGCCAGCGACCCGCTGGTTCCCAAGCAATGGCTATCCTCGGTCTACACCGGCGTGGTGCCGATCGTGTACAAGGCCCAGCGAGCCTTGCTGCAAAGCTTGATGGAAAGCACCCTTTGGTCGTTCCTCACCATCACTCCGCTGATGATCTTCGTGTCGAGATCGTTACGGGCGGGCTTGGTCGCGATGATTCCGAACGTTCTGCCCGTGATCTTCATCTTCGGTCTGATGGGTTGGATGGGCGTCGCCATCGACATTGGATCGATGATGACCGCGAGCATCGCCTTGGGGGTCGCGGTCGACGACACGATCCACTTTCTCTCATGGTTCCGGGGAAATGTGTTGAAAATGCGGGATCGGAACGCCGCGATCATCGCGTCGTACCGCCAGTGTGGCACTCCGACGCTGCAGGCGGCGTGCATCAGCGGGCTTGGGCTCTCGGTATTCGCATTCAGCACTTTCACGCCAACCCAGCGTTTTGGATGGCTGATGCTGACCATTTTGATCGCCGGGGTGATTGCGGAATTGGTCATGCTCCCGGCGATTCTCGCCGGACCTTTGGGGCGGGTTTTTGAGCCCCGGGCGTCCCGCCATCGGTTTCTGTCCCGGTTCTTTCTGGTCTTTCGCCACGAAGTCCGTCGCCGATTTGACCGCGGGCACAAGACCTCCCCTGTCGGCGCAGCCGAAACCGAGTTCCAGAGCGCCGCTTGATCGCTAGGGGTTTTTTTCCCCTTGGACAGTCCGGGACTTGTCGCTACACTTTTGGACCCTCGATTCATTTCCAATCGCAGTGAGCCTACGGCGGCCTCGTCATGACCAAGCAAAAAACCCACAAATCGACCAAGAAACGATTCCGCGTGACTGCCACGGGCAAGGTCAAGCACCGCAAGTGCGGGACTAGCCACCTGGCCATTGCCAAGTCCGCCAAGAAAATCCGCAAGCTTCGCGGTACCCGCGTGTTGGAACCCAACTACACGCGATCCATCGTGGAAGCTTTGCGAGGGAACAGTTACTGACTGGCATTACCGTACCAGGTGTTTGGGTATCAACGATCGCGACAGGACTTTTTTGCCAGTCGACCCCGCTGCCTTGCGTGCAGCCCTCGCGATGACCTGAAACGCTCCATTTCAATGATCGAAGAATCATGAGAACGAGAAAAGGATCGGCCCGACGTCAAGCCAAACGGCGGATGTTCCAACGGGCTGAAGGTTACGTCGGCGGCCGTCGCCGTCTGTATCGAACCGCGAAAGAGAACTTGGTCCGAGCAGGACGCTTCGCGTACCGCGATCGCCGTCGTCGGCGACGCGATTTCCGCCGTCTGTGGATTGTGCGCGTCAATGCTGCGGCTCGGCTGCACGGCCTCCGCTACAGCCAATTCATCGCGGGTTTGGCCTTGGCCAACATCGAACTGGACCGAAAGCAATTGTCGGAGATGGCGATCCACGATCCTTCGGGTTTCGAAGTGGTGGTGGCGGCTGTCAAGAAGGCGCTCGAAGCCCATCAGGCTGCGTAGTCTTCGCTTCCCCGCATGTCCCTCGATTTGTTCGTTCACAGCTTGGATTCGATGCTCGAGGAAGCTCGAGCACTTCTCTCTTCAGTCGCATCCGCTGAAGACCTGGAGGCGTTGCGCGTTCGTTTTACCGGCGCGAAAAATGGAGCTCTGAAGACCGTTCAAAAAGGGATGGCCGGGCTTGCGGCAGACGACCGACCCGCAGCAGGAAAGCGGTTCAACGAAGTTCGGGATTCCTTGACTTCGCTGATCGATCAAGCGGCTCAACGGCTCGGTGGCTCCGGAAAGCCCAAGGCTTCGAGTGTCGCTGTCGATCCTACGCTGCCCGGTCTTCGGCCTCGAATCGGGGTTCTTCATCCGATCACGCAAACCATCGAACATCTCAAGGAGATCATGGGGCGTCTCGGCTTTACGGTGGCTGAAGGGCCGGAGATCGAGGACGAGTGGCACAACTTCGTCGCCCTCAACATCCCCGAGGACCATCCCGCTCGGGATCCGTTGGACAACTTCTACCTCTCGACGGCAAAGTCGATCGGACATGCCGGTGGCGACGCGGCTCAGGGGTCCCAGCGTCTGCTTCGAAGCCAAACCAGCACCGTTCAAATTCGGGTCATGGAGACCGAGCCGTTGCCGTTGCGGATTATCTCCTTGGGACGCGTGTATCGCCCCGATGCTCCCGACGCCACCCACTTCCCCATGTTTCACCAGATGGAGGGACTGTGGGTCGACGAACATGTGACGATGGCGCAGTTGAAGAGCATCTTGAAGTTGTTTGCAACCAGCTATCTCGGAGGGGATGTCAAAGTGCGATTTCGACCTTCCTTTTTTCCCTTTACCGAGCCGAGCGTTGAGGTCGACTACTTGTGGAACGACCAGTGGATCGAATTCGGAGGCGCGGGAATGGTCGATCCCAATGTATTCCAGGCGGTGAATATCGATCCGGAGCGATGGTCAGGCTTCGCGTTCGGCCTCGGGGTTGAACGCTTGTGCATGCGGCGGTTCGGGATCACCGACATCCGCGATCTTTATCGCAGCGATGTTCGATTCCTTCGCCAGTTCGCTACCTAACAAAGGCGAGTTGTCACATGTTGGTTTCCTGGGATTGGCTTGCGGACTACGTCAAAATCGATCGTTCGGTCGATGCCATGGCATCGCTGTGGGCGATGTCCGGCCTCAACCACGAAAGCACGGCGTGGGTCGATGGCGATCCGGTTATCGATTTGGAGGTGACCAGCAACCGCGCGGATTGCCTCGGGCACATCGGTGTTGCTCGCGAAGCCGCGGTCTTGTGCGAGCTGCCCTTGAACGTTCCGGAACCCAAGTTGAGATTGGACTCGACTCCGATCGCATCGGTATTCCAAGTCGAAAATCGCTTTGTGGAAGCATGCCCGCGCTACACGGCGCGAATCATCCGGGGTGTCAAGATCGGCCCGAGCCCGGATTGGATGGCGAAGCGTCTGCTCGCGATCGGCGTCAAACCGATCAACAACGTCGTGGATGCAACCAACTATGTGATGATGGAGTGCGGTCAACCGTTGCATGCCTTCGATCTGTCGCGCATTCGAGGGGGCAAGATTATCGTTCGGCCTGCTCTCGAAAAAGAGAATTTTGTCGCGATCGACCACCGCACCTACATCCTCGACTCCCGCATGGTGGTGATCGCCGATGCCGAGCGTGCACTCGCGCTTGGGGGAGTGATGGGCGGTGTCGACAGCGAGGTCGCCGACAGCACGCGCGACCTGCTCATCGAATCGGCGTCGTTTGCTCCGATGTCGATTCGCAGGACCGCGAGGAAACTGAAATTGCATTCCCCCTCCTCGCATCGATACGAGCGGCGAATCGATCCCAATCAAGTCGATTGGGCTTCCCGCCGCTGTTGCGAGTTGATTCTCGCGATGGCCGGAGGAGAGTTGCTCTCGGGGTGTGTCGATTCCCATCCCGTCGAACAGCAGATGCCGCAATGCGAATTGCGTCATTGCCAAGTGGTTCGCGTTTTGGGGATCGAAGTCCCATGGGAAAAAAGCCTGTCGATCCTAACGCGCCTCGGATGTCGCATCGAGTCAAGCGGCCAAACAGGGATGGCTCGCGTGACTCCTCCTTCGTTCCGGCAAGACTTGACTCGCGAAATCGATCTGATCGAAGAGATCGCCCGCGTCTACGGGTACGATCGCATCCCAGAAAATGCGATGGTTCCCATGGTGGCTTCGATGCGGCGTCCCAAGGACATCGTGTTGGGAACCGTCCGGCAGGTCGCGTGCGCCGCGGGGTTCGATGAATCGCTGACTCCAAGCCTGATTGGCAAATCCAACATCGATCGCATCTCGCCGTGGTCGAGCGACGAGTCGCTCGCGACGCAGACCCCGCTCCTGGAAGGCGCGAACATTCTTCGGCGATCCTTGATACCGAGTTTGATTGCTGCCCGTCTCCACAATCAATCTCAGTCCAACCGCGATGTGCGGCTGTTCGAAATCGCAAGCGTGTACTTGCCTCGCGGCAGTGCGCTACCGCAGGAACAAGTCCATCTAGGGATGATCGCGGAGAGCGATATTCGGTTGGTCCGCGGCGTTATCGAGGAAATCGTTCATCGCAGCTGGGGAGCAAGTCATTCGGATCCGCACCTGACCGAGTCGGAAGTGGCATGGGACTTTCTCGAGCCTGGCAGCGGCATCGCCTGGGCGGTCTCGGGGCATATGTTGGGCTGGGTCGGCTCTCTGGCAAAATCCTTGGCTCAATCGAATAAACTCGATGGCGAAGTCGCCATGGGCGAAGTCAATCTCGACGTCTTGCTGCAACACGCGCGGCTGGTTCCGCGCGTTGAGGGAGTCGTCCCCTATCCCGCCATCCATCGCGATTTGAACCTGGTCGTCGACGAATCGCTTCAGTGGAAAACATTGAGGGATGCCATCGCGGCTTCCGCTGGCCTGCTATGCGTGGATATCCGTTTCCGAGAGATTTACCGCGACCCTCAACGCGACGGCGCGAACAAGAAACGCGTTCTGCTCAGCCTCGTCCTGCAGAGCGACCGCGAAACCCTCAAAAGTCAGCAGGCCGACGATGTGGTCGCCAGCGTCCTCGCCGCCTGCGAACAGCAATTGGGGGCTCGGCTCCTCGCTTCGTAATCGCCAGCTCGCCTCAGGATGGCGAGACCGTGGGCGATCACTCGACATTGCCCGCTTTGGACAAGGCTTCTCGGTAGGAAACAAGTCGTCGTTTCTCGGAATCCCAGAGATTCAGCCGCAGACAGGACCAGACGTCGGCGGGGCGCAGCGTGGTGGTTCCGGGGGATTGAAACTCTTCGATTCCATCCATCGCTTCCCTCAATCGGTAGAACGGAATCTTTGCATTCAGATGGTGGATGTGATGGTACCCGATATTCCCGGTAAACCACTCCATCCATGGACTCATGCTGATATAGGACGAGGAGAACAGGGCGGCTCTGGCATGCGTCCAGTCTTCATGGTGGTGAAGTTGACAATCCGGAAAGTTGTGTTGCGCAAAGAACAGGTAGGCTCCGAGGCCGCATGCGATCGTTAGAGGCAACGCCACCAAGAAGATGGCGTGAGGGATACTCCACCAGCTGATCGAGGTGTAAAGGAATCCATGGAGAAGCAGGGCGACTCCACCGTCCCAATGCCGACGCGGATTGCTCAGGAAGGGAAGCAAGCACATCCCGACAAGGAAGACGGTTACGTAGCCAAAGAAGATGGTCAGCCAATGGCGAGACAGAATGTAGAGCAAACGATCCAAGGGCCTGGCGACAAGGAATTCCTCGCACGACATCAATCGAAAAGAGCCGGGGTTCGCGCCAGTGCTTTTGCAGTTATGTCGGTGATGGTGATCATGCGAGCCTCGCCATACGCTCGACGGACTGAGGGTCAACAAACCATAGAGGGTAAAATAGCTCCTCGCCAGGATTGAATCTCGAAAAATCGCTCCATGATGGAAATCATGGTACATGATAAACAATCGAACGATCAGCAATCCTGCAAGGGCGCTGGGGACCGTCTTCGCCAGCCAGGGAAGCGGACTGCAAATCGCTGCCACAGCGCAAGCCAGGAACAGGAGAGCCAGCAACAGGTGCCTCCAGCTGATCCATCGGAATTCACGAGCGTAAGCCTTGGAGGCGATATAGATTTGTTTGGAACTGCGCACGGAGGAAGATCACGGGTTAGTGCCGGGAAGCATCCGATCATGGACTGTTTTCCCGCAAGATCGGGCGAACGGCACCACTAAAGGAGAGCGAAACGTCATGTTCGCCGCGGCAGATTCTAACCGAAAGCTCTCGATTTCGGTAAACTTTTGTGGAATTCTTCCGATGCATTCGCCCCTGAGGTTTTCCGATCCCCACCCGGCGAAACCGGCAATCGAGCGGTTTCCAGGGTTCGAGGAATCATCAGGCTCTCTCGGACAAAAAATGGCCGAAGGAGTTCTTTCGGGATTCCAAGGTGTTCCCGCCATCGACGCAGCGTTGCGTTGTTGGACAGTTTTCCCTCTTGATCCGCCAAGTCGGGCTTGCCGATCGCGCGTCCGGCTTCAATTCCGATGTCAAAAGCCGACAATTTCATGCCGTGAACGCGGTAGGGCTCGGGATACGCATGGGCAAACGCGTTGCGCAGCGTCACAGCGTCTTCGTTGCAGAACGACGAGGAGTTCCCCATGGTAAAACCGACGACGAAGGCTTCGTCTTGATCGAGCAACCCGCGTCCCAGGAGAATATGGATTGCATCATGCCACTCCAGCGACACAGCGCCCGGGAGAGCGATCGAGCTGGCAGGATCCTCGAACCAGCGAACTTCCCTGGGTAGGGCAGCGTCTCCCACGCCAGGTAAGGACTGAAGGATGTCCCCCATGGTGGCATCCTCGTTATCGAGTCCGGGATACCACATGCCCCAAAACTCGGATTCGGTATTCGCCTCGACAAACGTTCCCGTGGGGGAGCGAAACAGGATCTCGGGGCAAATGAGCAACTCGAGACGATCGCCGAGGGCTGTCGCGCCTTGGGCTTTCAGGACCGCAATCGACGCGGCCAGTTCGGCTTCGACCGCTGCAGCGATTTTTTCTTCGAGTGCCCGCGTATCGGAACCTGCCGCATCGTCCGTCTCATGTCGGTTGCAGCGCAGGGCTGCTTGGGCGGCGAGCTGCCTGGGGCTTGGAAAAGCGGGGCGCACCTTTCGTAGGTCCCGATCTTGCAACCGTTCTAGGAGGGCAGGGGTTTCCTGGGTTGGCTCCGTGTCTCGCAGGATCTCCAGGAGAATTTGCCGCTCCCAAGCGATCGCCCAAGCGAGGGGAGCCAGACTAGGTTCCTGATTCGGCGACGCCATGATTGGGGGTGGTGACGAGTGGTTCCGTGGACGGGGATGACGTCGTCCCTGGAACGACGCGCGGTCCACCGATGGTTGAGTCGACAATGCGTTTCAAATCTTCCGAATCGACCACTTCCACTTCCATCAGGCGCTGCGCGAGGGCTTCGAGGGCCAGCCGTCGTTCGGTGAGGATCCCGCGCGCCTTGAGGGAGGATTCGTCGATCAGCCGTTTGACCTCTTGGTCGATTTCGCGAGCGGTCTGTTCGGAGTAATCGCGACCAAACGGATCGCCGCCGCCCGAGGTCGCCAGGAATGGAGAGCGATTTCCTTCGCGGTAATTGACTCGTCCCATTCGGCTCATGCCGTATTCCATCACCATCGCGCGGGCGATGTCGGTTGCGCGTTGCAAATCGTTTTGGGCACCTGTGCTGATATCGCGAAAAACGATCTCTTCGGTCAGTGTCCCAGCGAGCAGCACCTGCATTTGTGCTTCGAGTTCCGGTTGAGTCACCAGATAGCGGTCTGCCTCGGGGCGCTGCATGGTGTATCCCAAGGCGGCGACACCGCGCGGGATGATCGAGACCTTGTGCACCGGGTCGGTATTGGGCAGTGAATAAGCGACGAGGGCATGGCCTGCTTCGTGGTAGGCCACCCGCAGCTTTTCCTCCTCGTTCATGAGTCGTTTTTTCTTTTCCAGACCTGCGGCGGCCCGCTCGACCGCTTCGTTGAACTCGTCTTGACCGACGTTGTTCTTGCC
>JBKDPB010000251.1:0-11301 GCA_046342615.1 Planctomycetota bacterium
CGAGTGTGCTCTTCCCTTCGCGCGGCATGCTGCTGCAGACCACCAAGGTTTGGGCATTCTCTGGTCGCGTGAAAAGAAAGTTCGCGCGCAGACTCTCGATGCTCTCGTCGTAGGCCCGCTGCTTCCAACTCGAGACGGAGCGACTTGGCAGCTTGGCCACTTCCCCCAAGCAAGGTATTTCCTTTCCAGACTGATGGAGTTCCCAGAGAAACGCGATACCGAATGGGAACAGGAACGACTCGATTTCATCGGCGCGCAACGCAAGGAGTTTCGATTCGCAAGCCGCTTTCGTGCCCTTAGCGGTAATCCAGCAGTCAAGCTTGACCATGAGATTGAGAATGAATTTCCTCATCTGCCAAGCGGTTGCTCCATTAAACTCGAGAGAATTGCCCAGCAACGAGTCCTTGAGAATGTTCGGGAATCGATTCGTTTGGTTCGACCTCGTATGCTGTCATCCCTGCGGGAACTAAAACAGTATTTGGGACGGACTCCGACAATTGAGGATGCCGTCGACTATTTCGATACGAGCTTGGATGAATTGCTGAAGCGAGGGCTTTGGTCACGGTTGCTTTCGGATGCCGGTCTAGCAGAAGCAGTTTCAGCTCCCGATGAGCAGCAGCTTTCCAAGGGATTGTGCAGACTTGCCCATATCAACTGTCCCCGTCAGATCAGCGTTTTGAATGCGTATCTCGATTGCTCGAAACGCAGTCTGGAATCGGAGGATCCGAAACTGATTGAAATGCTGCACACGACGCTTTGGGGAAGCATGCATGGAAGTCTTTCGTTGCATGAAGCAGACCAGCGACTTCGTGATAATCCGTCTGCGATCGAAGATCTGAAAGCTGTTCTGAGTTATCGTCTCAAAAACTCACCTTCCATTACGAGCGCAAGATCTCCCGTCTACGATCCGCTTGCCATTCACGCTGCGTATACGCGAGACGAGATCCTGGTTGCCTTGGGTCACTGGCGCTTTGATGAGCGGCCAAGTCAGCGCGAAGGGGTTTTGCACCTGAAAAATCGTCGGGTAGATGTCTTTTTCGTGACTCTCCAAAAGACGGAAGATGAGTACTCACCCACCACGATGTACGAAGATTATTTGATCTCGCACGAGCTTTTTCATTGGCAGTCACAAAGCAATACGTCAGAACAGTCACCGACCGGGCAGCGATATATTCGGCATGGTGAACTCGGGTATACACCACTCCTGTTTGTACGTGAGAAAAAGACGCTTCCCTCGGGACTATCAAGTCCGTATCACTTCCTCGGCCCTTGCCGTTATGTGGGTCACTCAGGAAGTCGCCCTATCAGTATCACATGGAAACTGGAGCATCCCGTACCAACTCGACTCCTGCGTACCATGGCCAGACAGATCGCGGTTTAGCGTGAGCGAACCTTGGGTTTCAGATGATGCATCGCGTGAAGAACTCCCGCTTCAGGTGGAACCAAGTTCGTCCACTGATAGCCTATCCACAGCACCAGTCGGACTGATCAGAGGAGTGAATCCATCACTCTCGTCTCTCACAAACACGAATCCCTCGCCTGCGGCTACGGGTTAAACGATTTTTTTGCGAGCCTGACCGTGTGAACGCATCCCTCGCCTGCGGCTACGGGTTAAACGATTTTTTGGGTACCCACACGGTATGCATTTCACGCACAGAACTTGTGTTCGCGGTGCCAGGCCAAGTGCTGCGGGTCGGGCCAGAGATTTGAGTTGACAGGGAGCGATACTCGCATGCCCTCAAAGTCTCGCAAAGGCCGCTGGCCGGCAGAATCTTCGTCGAATGCATCGTGGGCCACAAGCACACGGTAGTTGTCGTCTAACGACCAAAGCCCTTGATCGAACATCCAATGCGCGTTCTTGCACAAGGCGATGCCGTTCTTGGGGTCGTTGTTCCTCGACTCAGAAAACTGATGGATGTGCGCAGCGTCAATGATCGAGGAACCACCGATCGTGGTCACGCGATAACTGGTCAATGCACAGGTGTATCCGTACGCCGCCACAATATCCAACCGGAACCGGACATCGCGTCCAGTCTGGTACGATGCGTCCCCCTCCTTGACCGCGACGAACTCAGTCGACAAATCCTCGATCGGCACGTTCACGAGGGTGGCCAATGCGACCTGTTCCGCTGGCTCAAAATACGTACGGATCAAAACGAGTCTCGCTTGTGAACGGAAATCCGCAGTCTGCGCCAGCGTATAAAAATCACTGTCGATCTGAACATACTTGGTCGCTTTCGGATCCAAAGCCTCCGATCCCTCCTTGGTGAACGCGGACCATACGCTGTCCGAAGACAAATGAAAAAACGGGAGTCGAATGTCCATGCGCTGGGTTCTGCGATGCGCAACCACCGTCCCGAATTGGCTGAATCGATACGCAAGCTCGGGAGTCAGTTTCAAAATCGGGCTTGCAAGGTCGCCTTGCTCGAGCATCTCCAAGACAACGAGCAACAAGAGCGGTTTGTGCGGTGCCAAGCCCTGCGATCGGTTCACCCGGAGCTTGGCCAACTTCGATAGCCATTTCGATTGCGTGTTCAACGATAAACCTCGCAACTCGGGGTGCTGGTTGGGGATTTTCGATGAGCCTGCAAAGTCAGACGGTGAAGCATAGCGAATGTAGCATTAGCTACAATTGGGTTGGTGGTTGCGATGGAAGCCCGATGCGGCGGGTCTGCGACGCTCGATGCGGCTGACCGATCATCATAACTGAGAACTCTCATGGATACGGGGACCGGATCGATGAGGCAGCCGGAAAGGCGGAGATGGGATAGCCCATGCTGAAAGGCTAGGGAACGAAACAGCCGAAACGCTCGCGGAGACGCGGAGACGCAGAGGGAAGCCAATGGGCAGAAAAATGGTGGGGCAAAAAGAGAACCGCTGAGGAAAAGAATCGCTGATGGACGCTGAGGAACGCGGATAAAGTTGGTACGGCTGACGGAACCTCTCGCGGAGACACGGGGACGCGGAGGGAAATTGAGGGCTGAGAGCCTTTCCTGTGTTTGGTGTCTGAAGCCTAGAGTCTGCTATCTTATCTCTCTATGAACTCACCGATTGGCAGTCACGACGAACCCGGGTCCGATCCCGATCCGATCAAGGCGAATGATCGCTCGTTCATCGAATCCCACACAAGCGACTGGATGTCGGAGGAGGATGCGGCTCCTGAAGGCCATCAGGGAATTCCCGACGCGAATGAACAAGCCACCGGCGAAAAACAAAGCCTGATCTCGATTCGAGTTCTCGGCGGCATGCTCCTCCTGGTCTTCGTCGCGATCCTCGGTAACCTTGCCGTTCCCGCCACGCTCGACCATCTCCTCCGCGAACGAGGCACTCCACCACCAAGACCGTTTCCTGATGGAAGCGTAACCGAATGGGCTTCCTACTACTGCAACGCGATCTTCCGAGTCGCCTTCTTCGGGTTATGGTTTGCCGAATATGTCGCACTGTGGCTGTGGATCAACTCCTACGTTCCATCAAGAACAACGCGATGGCTGTTGGGATTGTTTGCATGCGCGGCCATTTCCTACACCGTTGTCCTCGGTATGTCGATCGCATGGGGGCCAGCACCGGCCGACTTCTTCTGGTTCTGCATGATCGGGAGCTTCGGCCTCTACACCATCATCAACCTCCTCTTAAAACTGCTCCTCAGACGTTCCCATTTCCATTGGAAACCGATTCAATTAGGAACCGGCAACCGCTATTCGATCCGCGTCCTCCTCGGAACGATGATCGGGTCCGCCGTCCTGATGCTGGGGCTCAAACTCTTTCCATACGATTGGTCAGGCGTAGCAGCAAAATCAGCGATGGATTTTGTCCCCCTCGCGATATGGCTCTCATGGGTCGCTATCGCAATCGCAACTCTGATCTGGCTCCAATTAGGATCCATCTTCAGTCCTCGACGCGGCCGATTTCTCCTCTGCTTCTTCGCGCTCGCGATCTTCGGGCCGATTGTCTTCCACCTCATCGGTGCATGCCTCCTGGCCTGGCATCCAGCAACCCGGTTCACGATCGATTTCGAACAATTCGTGATTGTGTACAGCATCGAAGTCGGCTTGGTCGCAGGTGTTGCATTGATGTTGCCGTTGCTGCCGCAACGAGCGGTTGAGAGCACAGAGCCAAGGGCAGAGAGTTGATGGTTGTTGGTTGAGGCAGCTAGTAGAGCGGAAAGGGGATAGCCCGGGCTGAAGGCCCGGGGGATACAATGCCTGTCCTAATTGATCACTCCTCTTCGCCCTGCAATTCAACGGCAGGGAAAGGGTCCGCTAACTGTTCCCATAATTCCGGGCCCTGTACGAACTCCAGATCTGTCACCAAACAGGACTCGAGAATGTCCCGGATCGCTGGCTCGTCCATCTCGCGACCGATGAAGACCAACTCTTGTCTTCGATCCCCGTAGAGGCCCTGGAACAGGGATCGAATTCTTTCGATCTCCGACTTTCCCTCCGGCCATTCCTCCTCTGGGGCAGAAGCCCACCAGTATCCAGCAGGATCGATTCGAATCGAGCATCCTGCTTGCGACCAGTCGTACGCCCAATCGTGCTTGGACGCAATCCAAACGAGTCCTTTGCTCCGCAGTACCCCGGTGAACATGCCATCGTTCAGGCTTTCGTCGAGTGCATCGGAGAGCCGTTGCGGGTGAAACGGACGGCGGCTTCGGTAGACGAAACTGGAGATTCCGTATTCCTCGGTCTCCGTCGTCTCCTCGCCACGAGGGACCGCTAGCCATTCCGGTTGCTGCTCTGCTTCGCTTAAAGAGAAAAGCCCGGTCCCGAGGACTTGATCCAACGGCACTCTTCCCTCGGTGGTTTGGATGATACGCGCATTTGCATTGAGCTTCCGAAGGAGCACGGCCAGTTGCTCAAGATCGTACGGAGTGACCAAGTCGGTTTTGTTGATGATGATGACGTTGGCGAACTCCACTTGATCGACCAAAAGGTCGACAATATTGCGTGTATCCTCTTCGTTCAGCCCCATGCCCCGATCGGTGAGGTCGTCGAACGACGAGTACTCCTCCATGAAACGAGCGGCGTCGACCACCGTCACCATCGTATCGAGATCGGCGAGCGTCGAGAGGCTATTCCCCTCGTCATCTTCGAATGTAAACGTTTCAGCGACCGGCATCGGTTCACTGATCCCCGTCGATTCGATCAGCAGATAATCAAACCGGCCTTCCTCTGCTAATTTCCGCACCTCGATCAGCAAATCTTCCCGGAGCGTGCAACAGATGCAACCGTTGGTCATCTCGATCAATTGCTCCTCTGTTCGCGATAGGTTCGCCTCACCATTTCGGACCAAAGCTGCGTCCACATTGATTTCGCTCATGTCATTCACGATGACCGCGACTCGCAACCCACTTCGATTGGCCAGCACATGGTTCAGTAAGGTGGTCTTTCCGGCACCGAGAAAACCGGAGAGGACTGTGACGGGCAATTTCTTGGTCGATTTCATAGATTTCATATCCAGGAACTATTTTGGGATCTCAGGCATGGAGGAAAGAAGAGAGACGATCGGCTCGTATTTTTTTGAGCGGCCATGGCGAAACTGCTCGCGACGATACGGAGCGATCTGACGCAAATTGACTGGGATAACCCCTTGCATTTCGAGTCTCTCCCGAAACATGGCTAAGCAGGTCGACTCGCATGACGCGTCGAACAGGAGATAGGATGCATTTCGCAATGCCAACGCTCGGGCATTGAGCGCTTCGTAGGGCTCGCCCGGGTGATGATGCAGCACCACGACCCGGACGCTGGGGACCTGGGCCGTCAATTCCGCCGTCAAGTCAGGGTCCAGCGAGATCATCACGACTTGGATCGAATCCGCTGACTGTCCGAACGCTGGGACCATCCCCATCCCGATCCAGCCGAGCATCCAAATGACGACGATTTTGAGCAATCCAACAAACGACCCCATCGCTACCTCCAAAAAGAACAAGACGTCATTCTAGTGCACGTGCAATACGCTTGCAACTACTGAGCGGTTCGATGAAAATCGGCGATCGGTCGAGGGTGTTCCAGGACTGAAAACTTGGTGGTCATTCTCGCAGAGACGCAAGATGGTTGTTGGTTGAAAGTTGAGAGTTGAGCGCATTGTAGAACCGCTGTCCCAGCTGTTCACGGAAGCGCGCAGAGCGATCCCGAGTGAAAGCAAATGACAAAAAGATGGAAGGGCAGAAAGATAGGGAGGAGGGTTGAGAGTTGAGGGTTGAGAGTTGAGAGTTGAGAGTTGAGAGTTGAGAGTTGAGAGTTGAGTGTTGAGAGTTGAGGGTTGAGAGTTTAGATTTGAGGGTTGTGAGTTGAGGGTTGAGAGTTGAGGGTTGAGGGTTGAGAGTTGAGAGTTGAGAGTTGAGAGTTGAGAGTTGAGGGTTGAGGGTTGAGAGTTGAGAGTTGAGAGTTGAGAGGAAGCAGCCGTTCTTGGTTCCTAGTGCTTGGTACCTGGTGCCTGAAACCTGAAGTCTGCGCCTGGTGCTTGGTGAAAAGCGGAGGGCTAAGAGCTAAGGGTCCGCCGCGGCGGATCTGCGACGTGAGGAGAATCACGACACGGGAAGAATCACGACACGGTAAGAATCACGACGGCGGAGCGTCGTGCCACGATGGGGGCCCAACAGCCGCCGGCTTAAGCCGGTATTACGAACGAAAACAGCCTCAAGCCTCAAGCCTAACCCTGGTGCTCACCGCTCTACGCCACCCTGGATCCATGCCCTTCGAAGACTCAGGGACGTGCCACCCAGATCTCTTCCTCCATCAGTGTGTATCCGCATTCATCAGTGGTTTAGGGATTGTAGGGGAACAGCCACCAAGCGAAGCGGCTCTCTATTGTTACCAGGTGATTTGAGAGCGAGTGCCGATCACGAACGCATCCGGGTAAACACCAGACGGGGAGGCGACGTACTGAAAATCGGGTTGTAGCGTAAGCCGTTCAGCAAGTTGGATGCGATAAAAAAGCTCGGTTACGGTTTCTTCGTTGGTGCCACCACGGTACAGTTCTGCCCATGCAACGCCAATGCCTAGGCAATCGCGATCTCGACCCGGCAATAGCCCCGTATAGACCACACCTGCAACCAGGCTATTTCCGATGGAGTCTTCCAAGGCAGCCTCCCCGGCGAATCGCGGGTAGACTCCCGCAAAGAGCGAGAGACCTTGATTAAGCGGGTCAAGCCCCTCCTCTTTGTGCAGGGTCTGTTCCCATTGGAGCACGTACTCGTAGACCGCGGGAACGGATTTTGCATCAACGGTTTCGCTTGATTCATAGACGGCCCCAACGGATAGTATGCCTGGCAATTGGCCCCCATCGAGGGCATAAGTGTATTCGAGCTCGCTAGCCAAGACGATCGAGCTGTTCCCGGAGAATCCCCATGTGCCTCCGCGGCTAAACGCGTCCCAAAGACCGGATTTCCATCGCCAAGATTCGGCAAGTTGCAAAATCAATACTGCACCCATCGACTGGTTAGGAAAGGTCGGAAACGCGGTGGACGGACTTAAGCCGAAGGATGACTGCACGAAGGGCGAGGTGGTCTCCATCGCCATGAATTCGGTGTTGAAATCCTGCTTGCCGATTCGAAGTACGACAAATTCGTCTTCCGAGGAACACTCCCACCAGTACTCGCTGACCTGCATGATGTTTCGGTATGCGTCGATGTTGCTGACAACTTGGGTGTCGCCTACGAATTCGGTTGTTAGCCCTTGACCATGGGTATTTTGTGTCAGCAAATAGAATTTCCCAGGAAGTGACGGCTTCAGAGTTGAGCACTCTAAGGTGAGGCCCAGGTTCATCATTCCCAGATAGCGAGTCGCATCGTTGGTCGTGATTCCACCCCGAGTGTTGCTGAATACCTCGCCTGTATAGATCGGTTGAACTCTCAACGAGGGTACGCGAGGCAAGATTTGGTCGCGAGTGATCGGATCTTCCGCCAGAGTAACCGCGCCGCACGCAGCTTGGCCGAAGATTGCGATTGCTAGCTTGAGTTTGTCCACGACCGTGGTACGCATGGTATCAATTACCATTATCGAGCGTGGACTCCATCTCAGTGACCTGAATCTTAGAGATTCAAAGAGAAGAAATATGGACGAGAAGAAACACGGACAGGCATTGCATTTTGTTTTGGCTGGTCGGGAAATGCTTTCATTGAGTTGGCGGCCCAGTGCCAGAGTGAGTGATCGAATGTACCTGCTACGAATCGCAGGAAGGGCCACGAATCAAGAACTGGGGATGTAGAGTCTCTCGCACAGACGCGGGGACGCAGAGAGATGCGAATTGGCAAAAAGATGGTGGGTCCGCCGCGGCGGATCTGCGACGCGGTGAGAATCACGACACGGAGAGAATCACGACAGCGAAGCGTCGTGCCCAATCAGTGCTACTTAGGGAACCAGCGACTGACTTTCAGAGACAATGGTTTATCTTGAACCCAGCCGAGGTCCACCGTCTCGCCAATTGCGTATGAGCGTTCGGCAGCTTGTTCCTTCAACTCAAACTTTGCATACCATTCTTCTGGAGTCAAATCCGTAGAGAGAGGCAGAACAATGACTTCACTTTGCGATTTACGGCTGATAAGGTCAGAGATAATGAGGGAGACCGCCAATTCCGATGGAACCCCATGTTGAAACTTGTGAGGCATGACCTGAACCATCACGGTCACTCCCGTGAGCACCATCTGTCCGCGTTCATCAAGACGAACACTGAGGCTAGCCGATCGATCAGCGTATTCAAGAATAACTGTTACATTTTCGGAAAACCTTATGTTGAGCAGCATAAGGTCCGCCATGAAGTTCGATCGAGATGCTCCTGAGTCGATTTCTTGAAGTCGCATGGCGGAAACGATGAATTCGTTCGGAAGTACTTCCGTAAGTGGTGCGCGGGCATAAAGTGGCTGTGCCTCAAAAACTGGCGATACCATGAGGTTTCTTATAAAGAGTCCTGTATGGAAGACGGCGATCAATGCGAGTGTGCTGAAACCAACTCCCCACGCCGCACGTGGAATACGACGAAACAAATAGGCCAAAGGCAGAATCGCAAGAACTACACAATCCATCGCGGCCAACGAAAGTGCAAGAGTCTGTCGCTGCGCGGCGGCACTGGGACTATCGCCAAGGGGAACGTAGTAGGGATAAACGTCTTGTATTAACGTTTGGTACGTAAAAAATGTTGCGAATCCTATCGCCACGACGAATAGCGAGGTGAGTAGCCAACGCGGAGGCGCAAATCGGTTGATGTGCCACTCAAATGCCGGATCGACCTGTCCTTGGGTACACCACCGTCGAAACCTCTTGAGCGTTAGCATAGTACCAAAAACCAGTATCGTTGACCAAACAATTGAACAAAGAATGGCAAGCCAGAAAATTGTGTCGGCTGATGAGTAGACAGAAAGAAACTTTGGCGACACAGCTAGTTTGGCGAACAGAACCGCGCACGCGAATCCATATGTCAGCAGGAGTGCACCATCGATCGGAAGGTCTGATTCATTGTCCACCTGAAGTGCGTTTCTATTGCAGTAGCGTACGCGTCGCCAAATTCTGACACCAGTGAATAGAGACCAAGATCCTGCAGCTATCAGCAGCAAACTGCCTTGTCGTGCACCCAGCCAAAGCGGTGCAATTATGGCGGCTCCGACCAATTCTATACCGATAACCACCGACGCTGCCATCCATAGACGCCACTCTCTTGGCGGCATCTGCCAATTCCATCGTTTGAACGGGAATAATGGCCACTCGTAAATGTTCGGATACTGGCGAGTAAAGGAGATTACTCGGTACCACTCGGGACGGCAGAGGAAAATATACAGAGAGAGACAACCAAGAACGACAAGAAAGATAACCTCTCCCCAAACAACGCCAGCAACAAGAGGCAAGAACAGGATCGCTGATAAACCTTTTCCAACACTAGCTAGCCAAGCCATCTGGCTCGTACCAGCGACTTCTGCGCCAATCCCGGCCAAACTTACTTTTCCCAGTGAGGCTGCAACCGAGGAAGGTGTGGCTAAGGCGGTTTGAGAAGTAAGACATGCCATCAGCATTGTCGCTGGAGCTACAATGCCCGCGTTTTGAAGTCGCTTTCGCAGGAACTCAATGCCCTCCGACAAACGTCGAGATACAGTTGACTGATGCACGCCCAAGGTGTTTGCAATTTCGCCCTGAGTGGCTCCTTCGAGGTAGTGCATCAAAACGGGTGTACGAATATGATCAGGCAGATCTGCCAAAAATTGGTCGACTAAAGGAACAAGCTCTTTCCATGTCATTTCTGCCGCAATCTTCTCCTCGGTTGCATCAATTTGACGCCTGCCGGCCTCAGCTTCTCTCAACTTTCTGCGTTTTTCATTGCGCAAATAGTTGATCGCCCGATGAGTTGCAGATTGATGTAACCAACCTACGAGCGAAGTCCGAATCTGGTTTGCTTGGCGGGCGAAGTCGAAAAAGCACTCTTGCACTAGTTCCTCAGCGTCCTCATCATTTGACGTGATTCTTAGACAGGTTGCATAGACCATACCAGAGTGTCTCCTAACGATTTCCAGAAACGTTTCCGGGTTTCGAGTGTCGCGGTAAAGATCAAGCAGGAAGTGATCACTGACATCGCCACCGGACTGGCTACTCATAGATGAAGAATTCTTGTGCATATTTTCGTTCACTTGCGATGGTGTGGGGGCCGCGTAGCGTCATTCTTGATTGATCAAGCCAGACATTGATAAGGAACCACGAGGCTCAAAAAAATGCACAAGTTGGCAGCATTTTTGCCAATCTTTCTTGTTCCGGCGAACAAATTTCCATTTTCGCCCGTCATTTTCTGCAAGTTATCCCTGTGGGCATTCAATACGATGGACTATTTGAAGTGAACACGGCAACTCTGGAACGACCTGCGTATTTGCTTGCATCGACTGCAATTCGCGAAAGGCTGACCGTACTCCAGCTCAGGCTCGCATGAAACTCCGCAAGGAGCCAGTACCAGTCGGACTGATCGGAGGAGTGAATCAATCACTCTCGTCTCTCACAAACACGAATCCCTCGCCTGCGGCTACGGGTTAAACGATTTTTCGCCAGCCTAAAGAAAACAAGGACAGGCATTGCGTTTCGACTGGTCGCGAAATGCTCGCATTGCGTTGGTAGCCCATTCGGGAGTGGATCAAAGCAACCGTCCGCATCTCTTACTGGATCAAAACATGACCCCTCACCTCCCGGCCTCCTCTCCCCGAGGCGGGGCGAGGAGGGGAAACGCGTCACGCAATCTTGCCAACGCTTCCGCCCGCGAGTGGAAATCAATCCGCTGGCCATCGCGGTCGACCGACTGCAGAGAATCGCTCTCGTCTGCGGAATCCGTAGG